>DASVDT010000048.1:0-13230 GCA_036380955.1 Candidatus Limnocylindria bacterium
AGGTACTCGACCTGGAAGATGGCGTTGGTCAGCACCTGCGCCGGGCCATCGTGGATGTCCTCGGCCATGCGCTGCCGCTCGCCCTCCTGGGCCTGGATGATGCGCAGGCTCATGGTGGCCGGCGAGTCATCGGCCATCGGGCCCGGCTCGTCGCCGATCGCGTCCGGCGACTCCAGGTACGCGAACCGGACGTCCAGCTGCCGCGCGACGACATCGAGGCGCTTCAGCCGTGCCTGGAGGGCGGCGAGCTCGCGGCCGCGCTGCTCGTACTCGGCGCGTAGCGCATCGGTCCCGAGCGGACGCAGGGCCCCGCCGCGGCGGTCGAGCCGCGAGCGGAGCTGCATCCACTCCTCGAGGTCGCGCCGGTACTGGCTGCGGAACTGCTCGGCCAGCTCGTGCAGGCGGCGCGAGTCGCCACGGAGGCTGTCCGTGGCCTGTGCGCCGATGCGATCGAAGCGCGCCTGGGCCGTTCCTTCGGCCGGTTCGTTCGGCATGGGTTCCCTTGAGTACGGGGTCCGGCCTAGTACCGGACGAGGTGCCCATGCTGTCGGCGCACTGTGCATCCGGACAACAGTACTTTGTGCGCCGGAAGTACTACCGGTCGCGCTCGCGCAGCGTGAGAACGACAGCCGGTGCGAGGAAGGCGAGGTAGGAAAGCACGACGCGCGGCGGGCCAATGAACGCCAGGGCCGCCGTCGCGATCCAGGAGTAGCGCGACCTTGACGCGGCCATGACGACCGCCAGCCCGGTCGCTGTCACCGCCACGCCGATCCACAGCACCGGTGAAACGGCGTAGAGCGAAAGGAGCCCCGTGCCGGGGTCGGTCACGTAGCCGCCCAGGTCGAAGAATGCGGCGTGGAGCCAGAGGATCCCAACGGTGACCAGCGCCACCAGCGCCGGGCCCCACTGTCGCCGTCCGAGCCAGACCAGCACGAAGGCGATCGGCACGAGCTTGATCGATGCGGCCACACCGAGCCAGATCGGGAAGGAGCGGCGCGTCGCCGTCACCACCATCAGCGCGACCACGGCCGGATGAGCGTTTCCGAACATCGCGGTCTCGGCCAGAAAGGCACCCAGCAGCGCAGCCAGGGAGACAGCGGCCACGGTGCCCAGGCGGACGATTGGCCACACCGCGACGCCGCTGGCGACCAGCATCAAGAACGACCAGGCGTGAAGCGCGACATCGCGCGGCAGCACCGTCACCGGTATCCATGCGTAGGCGAACCAGGGTGCGTAGCGGTAGACCTCGTGCGCCTCCGGGTTCATCGGCTGGTACAGCGGAAGGCCGTCGCGGAGGCGAGCGGCAGCGTCGTAGTAGGCGCCAGCATCGGCGGGGTCCCAGACCAGGAACCACGACGCCAGGACGTATGCCAGCCAGGCGAGGCTGACGGCGAGCACCACGGTCCTTGCGACCCGTTCGACAGGCGAGATCCGCTGGCGATCATGCATCGCGCGCAGCCTAGCGGCCGCACGCAAGGCGCAAGGCCCTGATGCGTGAATGCCTACGATGCGCGGGTGACAGCCAGATCCACTGACGGTCGTCCATCGACCGTGCGCTCGCCGCGGCTTCCGATTCTGGCCCTGATCGCGGTTGTGGCGCTGGTGATCGGATTCGTGGCCACGGCGTACTCACTCCCGATCGATGATTTCTGGCTGACGCTTGCGTCCGGCGCACGGCTGCTGGGCGGGGCGCCGATCGACCGCGCGCTCGACTTCACCTGGACCCCGATGCTCGACGGCGCACTCAATCCGCAATGGGGTGCACAGCTCATCTTCGCGGCGCCGGGTTCGGTGGGTGGCGCCCTGGCGATCAATGCGGCACTCATTGCGATCGGCCTCCTGACGACCGCCCTACGAACGGCGCGTCGGGCGACCGGCGGTGCAGTGGCGATCGCCATGCTTCTCGTCGTGGCAGCGATCGCGCCGCATCTGCTCGCGCGCGCCCAGTCGTTCTCCATCGCGCTGATGCCGGTCGCGCTCCTGCTCCTGGCGCGGTATCGCGATCGGCCATGGCTGCCGGTTGCTTACGGCCTGGTGATGGTGGTCTGGGCGAACACTCACGGTGCATTCGTGATCGGTCAGATCGCTGCCCTGGCCGTCCTCGTGGACGCGATGGTTGACCGCACGAATCGCGTCGTGCTCGCCTCTACCGTCGTCGTGGCATTCGTCGCGCCCCTCGCCAATCCGTCGGGACTTGGGCTCCTCGTCTACGCCTACGGCCAACCGGGCCTCGAGCTCATTCGCCAGATCAGCGTTGAGTGGCAGCCTGCCTGGCCATGGATTCCGCTGACCTGGCTGTTCTGGGCCCAGGCGGGCCTCTTCGTCGCATTCCGCATCTCACGACGCGGTGGTGCTCCGCTCGACGAGCTCCTGCTCGGCGCGGGCCTTCTCATCCTCGCAGCCACGTCACTGCGCCAGATTCCCTGGTTCTGCCTGGCCACGGCGCCCATCCTGGCGGCGGATGTCTCCACGTTCGCCGGTGGGCGGCTCGGAGAGCGCCTGGGCTCGATGCCGGGTTGGTTCAATGGCCACAAGGCGAAGACCACACTGCTGAGCGCTGCAGCCCTCGCCGTGCTCGTTCAACCGATCCGACCGATCGCACCGCAGGCCATCGCTCGGGTGACGCCTGACGCACCCGTTGCCCTCGTTGACCGGCTCGCTGGGGAGCTTGACGGTTCCCGCGGTGCGCGGGTGCTGAACGAGCAGGTATGGGGCGGCTACCTTGCGTATGCCCTTGGCGATCGGATCGAGACCGCCATGGACGGGAGGATCGAGATCAGGGATCGGAGCACGTGGGCCAGCTACTTCTCCCTCATGCGCGGTGAGGGCAACGCCGTGGAAGAGCTGGCAGCAAACGACGTGGAGTGGGCGCTGCTGGCGCCGGATCGCGAGACGCTGATCCGACACCTGACGGACTCTGGGTGGACCACGGTCGACCGCGACGCGCAGGGAGCCCTGCTATCGGCGCCGTGAACCGGTCGAAGGTACCGGACGGGGGCAGCGCGACCCGCTGCTACGGTGTGCCGCGATGAATTCGCGGCGAATCGTGGTCGGCGTGATGATGGCCCTGTACATCCTGTTCGGGCTGCTCGGCATCTTCGTGTCGGCGCCGAACACGTTCGTCGGTGCAGATCTGAGCGTGTACCAGCGAGCGGGCAATGACCTGCTCTCGATCGGCGACCCATACGCCTCGAACGCCACGGCGCACTTCAACTTCCAGTACCGCTATCCGCCGCTGCTGGCGATGCTCATGCCCTTGCTGGGCTGGCCGCCCGTCTGGTTCGCGCTGCTGTGGGGAAGCACGGCGCTCGTCTTCTACTTCTGGTGGCGAGACGCGGGCTGGTTCGGGCTCGCGCCGATCTTCATGCTGTCCGGGCCCTGGGGTCAGGTGCTTCTGAACGGCAACGTCCAGCCGTTGCTCATGGGCCTCCTCGTGCTGGTGCCCTACTACCGGCGGGTGGGAGCGATTTCGCTCGCGGTCGCGACCATGCTCAAGCTGCATCCGATCCTCGGCGTCGTCTGGTACCTCGGGCGCCGCGACTGGACGGGCCTGGCCTGGTACGCCGGCGCGATCGTCGCTCTGCTTGTGGTGCAGGCACCCTGGCTCGCGGAGTTCCTCGACTTCTATGCCAACGATCCCGACGCATCCATCACGCTCTACGCCGGCTGGGGACTGCGTCTGGCAGGGGACGTCGCGTGGCTCATTGGCGCAGGCCTGGCGGGAATCGCCGCACTGGCACTCGCCCGAACGCGATATGGCTGGCTGATGAACATCGTCTTCCAGCTTGCTGCGCTGCCCCGGCTGCTGCCGACCAACCTTGCGCTGCTGCTCGCGGCTCCGCTTCCCACTCGCCGCCGCCCACGCACGCTCGAATCCGCCGCTCGTCAGCCAGAGCCCGTGACCGCGGGCAGTCAGCTCTAGGCGATGGCGGCTCGCGGACGGAAGTGCGCCCGCCCTGCCAGGAACGCGAGCCCGTAGGCGACCGCGACCACCACCAGCAACGCCTGGTAGCCGGTCAGCAGGGCGAGGTACTCCACCAGGCCGCCGACCATGGCGCCCAGCAGGTTCGCGCCGAATGCCACCGTCGACTCACCCACGTCGCGGAAGCGCTGGGCGAAGACGAGGTTGGCCAGAAAGATCGGCGCGAACGAGACGGCGACGGCGACGGCGAAGCGTGGAACGAGGCCGAGCTCCAACAGTGCTGCCGGCGGCACCAGCCATGCGACGAGCAGGGCGACCAGCAACGCGCCATAGAGCACGGGTGGCGCGGGGAGCCGCGCCCGTCGCGCCACCTCGATTGCGAGCAGGACCGATACGAGCACGCCGGCGAAGACCAGTGCGTTGACGAACCACGTCGTCCCGAACAGCAGCGCGAACTGGACGACGGACTTCGTTTCGAGGAGCAGGAAGGCGGTGCCCATGAAGAAGAGGTCGGTGTATTTCGTCATGCCCCGGACCGGTCCGGCGACCCACCGCACGAGGATCAGCGAGACGGCCAGGATCAGGCCAAGAGCCACCAGATACAGCGGGGGAATCGAGCGCTGACGCAGATAGAGGAACGGATAGTCGTCGGTCGCATGGGTCGCGGCGGCCTCCGCGTCCCCGGCGACCCAGTTGGTGGGGCAGTCGACCGTCCCGTCATCGAGCCCAATGGTGAGGACTGCCAGTCGCTCCGCTCCGCCCACCGAGTCGACGCATGGCGCATGGCCGTACGCGGTTTCCAGGGTCCCCGCCAGGCGGTCGACGAGCCAATCCTCCCGGTAGTAGTTGTACATCGCGAACGCGCCATCGGCCTTCAGGTGGCTCCGCGCTTCCTGCATGGCCTCGACCGTGAAGAGGTAGCTCTCGAGACGAAGCGACGACTGGCCACTGACGAGGGTGAGCGAATCCGGTAACGCGAACAGGATCAGGTCGTATGTCCGGTCCGTCTGCTGCAGGAACGCCCGCCCATCGTCGATGTGGACGCTGACCCGCGGGTCGTCGTACGGCGCCTCCGGGTGCGCCTGGGCTCCGATCTGTTGGATGCGCGGATCGATCTCCACGGCGTCGACATGACCGGCGCCCTCGGAGAGGGCGATCGCGACGTCGGTGCCACTCCCGGCGCCGACGATCAGGACATCGTCGAGAGGCGTATCGGTTCGCTCGTACGGCAGGAAGTAGATCGGCTCCGACTCACGGCGCACGGCGATGGTCGTCATCGTCTGGTGCGGGATGCCGTTGACATCGATGAACGTGATGTCCGGTCGGTCGGCGGCGGTCTGTGTCGAGATCCGGTAGTAGGGGGACCACGACCACTGCGGCACGATCGACTCGCGTCCCAGCATGAATACGAGTCCGATGATCGCAACCCAGTGCACGACCCGCATGCCCGGTCGCAGCAACACGACGAACAGCACCGCCGCCACGGCACCCCATGCAACGGGCGGCGCCCACGCGAACGAGAGGGCGGAGAACGCGACGATGCCGAGCAGGCTGCCTGCGATGTCGTAGCGGTATGCCTCGAGCGGCTCGAACGTCACGAACGTGCGGGCGACGCCCTCGGCGATGAGCATCATCACCCCCGCCACCGCCAGGAAGATGACCGGAAGTGTCAGCCATGGCGGCAGGCCGGTTGCCTCATGGGTGCCGAAGTAGATGACGTCACTCCCGGTCCGGTCGATCTGCACCGGGAAGACGAGCACGAAGGCCACGAAGAACGTCAGCGCAATCGGTGCGAATGGAAACAGGTTGCGGCGAGCGTCTCCCCGCAGGAATCCGAGCCCAATTCCCAGGAAGCTGCCGAGCAGCACGAAGTTGCTGAAGTACGACAGGTAGACGACGTTCGACCCGGACCAGCGAATCAGCGCCAGCTCCACGAAGAGCATGAGGCAGCTCAGCAGGACCAGGCGGAGGCGGGGGTTCAGGGAATCACCTCTGGATCACGGGCTCAGGTCGGCCAAGGGTATGCCGCTCGCCCCGCGTGTTCGCCCGACCGATCGTACCGGTGGTCATTGCCCCGAATCGGCGGTCGCATAGACCCGGACGTCCTCGGCCGCGAATGCCGGCGCGTCCGCCAGGAAGGTCGCGCGATTGCCGTCAGAGTCCACTGACGCCCTTCCGTTCCACATGCCCAGGACATCCTCCGCACCGGCGCCAGGCCGTTCGAGGACGACCCAGTCGACACCGTAGGCCTCGACCACCTCGCCGATGACCGGAAACGGATCGAACGGTGGTGCGACCGACCGAAGTCCGGTGGCGAGCGTCAGAGCCGGCGGGTCCACGTACATCACGACGTCCGCCGGATCCACCGTCTCCAGGAATGAGATCGCCCGCTCCAGCCGAGCGCGATCCGCGTTCCAGCCAACCATCAGGCTGAGCGAGCCGGCCAGCGAGAGCACCACCGCGCCCACGATGGCCGCCTTGAACAGAAATTGCTGGTTGCGCTCGCGAGAGAACAATCGCAGGCGCCGCCCGATCGCAGCGGCGCCTGGCTCGAAGCTGCTGACCGCCAACGGAATCGCGAATGGAAGCCACGCCCAGGCCGAGTGGTACCACGCCCCCTGTGGCGCGTGAAACGTGAACAACCCGCCCATGACCGCGAACAGCACGAGCCAATACACGAGGAACGGCGCGAGATCCGCCCGACGGCGCTCGCGCCACAGGCCGTAGAGGAACGAGAGCACGAACGTCCCACCCAATAGAACCGCGGTTCTGCCCAGCACCAGGCCCCAGGAGGTGAGCTTGGAGCCGATGATGGCCGGTGCGCCCGAGCCGAGGTAGGTCGCCAGGTCAACCGGATGACCGATGGAGAACTGCTCGTTGTACGAGGTGATCCACAGGGTGTGCCCCCCAGCTGACGGAAACGGCGTGCCGTAGACGACCTGCTGGCGGAACAGCCACGGGAGCACGACGATCAGCGCCGCCGCGGCGCACCCGAGAGCACTGACCCAGGACAGGCGTGGAAGCTCGACGCGCCACGGGCCGGTCCCGCGTCTCACGAACCAGGCTGTGGCCGGAGCGAGTGCCAAGACCATGCCGTCGATACGGGCAAGAGTCGCCACCCCGACGCCCAGGCCCGCGAGCACCAGCCACCGGGTCCCCCTGGGATGCGCCACAGCGCGTGTTGCGCCGATGAGCGCCATGCACCCACCGATGCCGAAGAGCGCGAAGCTGTCGACCAGCGGGACGAGCACCAGCATCGGCCCGGCGAACAGTGCGAGGACGGCACTCACCCACGCCACGCGTCGCGAACCCCAGCGCTCGAAGCCGACCCACGCCGCAAGAGGCACGAGAGCTGCGCCGAGCACCACGCTCGGCAGCATCGCCGCGAGGTGGGACTGGCCGAAGACTGCCATCGAGAGTGCAGCAACCACCGATGTCAGCGGCATCCAGTGACCATTGCTTGGTACCGGCAGTTCGGGAACCGCCGGCAGGTGCCCGCCAACCTCCAGGAAGCTCCAGAGAGCGGGGGTCGTGAATCCGTTCCCGGAGGCCAGCTGACGTCCCACGAGCTCGTAGTAGGCCGGATCGAGGTAGGGCGGGTAGGTGATCAGCAGACCGGCCGTCGCCCTGACGACGAGTGCCAGTCCGAACAGCGCCAGAAGCTCACGGCGATTCACTCGCGCACCCACACGACCGCCGTGTCATCGGCGTATGCGCGTCGCCACGTGTCGGAGCCGTCGAACCAGTCTGCGAGTGGCGTGTCGGGCGGGAATACCGCGTGGTCGATGCCGTACCGATCGAGCGTGATCTGCGGATCGCCGTGAACGCCGATGATCGACACGTACATCTGGAGCAGCTCGTCGCCGTACACATCGGCGCGGCCGTCCATGAAGATCGGCTCATCGGGTCGATGCTCGCCGATGTATCCGCCCCACTCGTATCGGTTGAAGATCCGATCACCTGGATCGTTCTCATCCATCCACGCCACGGCTCCGGCGGGAAGCGAACGGGCGATCTCCGCCGCCTGCGCGTTCGGGTTGACCCGCGCGAACGCCACGAGGAGTCCGACCAGGACGAGCAAGCCGATTATCCCGACGTTCACGGCGCCGAGCCCACCCGTGCGCGGCCGCTCCAGCCGCACGAGCACGCGGCTCCACCTCACTCCTGGCGGAGTGCGCGAGATGATGGGAGCCAGTACCACGGCCACGATCGCCGCCCCGACGGGTCCGGTGATGAGCAGGAACCTGATGGCCTGGTACGCCATCACCGTGAGTCCGACGAGGATCAGCGCATCGGCAGTCCGTAGATTGCGGCGGCCGAAGATCAAGGTTGGGAGAACGCCGACGATCACGAACCCAAGCAGCAGCTGGCCGAAAAGCGTGTCGATGCTCGCCGGGAACCACTCCATGACATAGCGGTTGAGTGCCGTGATGCCCACGGTCATGAAGGGGTATCCGAACAGGTCTATCCCGTTGGGATTCACGACCAGCGCGGCGGCGCTGGCCATCAATGCCAGGCTGAGGTTTCCCAGCGCACCCCACGGGAGCGCCGCCGGCCCGTTCAGCGTCCGACCGGTCAGACGGTCGACGGCCTCGCCGACCAGCAGCGCGCCGCCGAGCAGGAATAGCAGCAGCCAGCCCGCATGCAGGTTGGCCCAGACGACGGCCACGACCGGCAGGCCGATGAGCCAGCGCATGCGCGCATCGGTGAGGTACCGCCAGAGCAGCCACATGACGATCGCCGTCATCAACAGGTCGAGGACCTGGACGCGGACCCCCATCACCGGTCCGGCCAGCGCCAGGCCGACCGACAGCCAGACGATTCGGCTCGCCCAGCCAATGCCTGGCACACGAAGCGCGATCGCCCGCCACAGGATCCAGAACGAGGTGCCGGTCATCGCCCCAAACAGCACGGACAGCGCCGTCTGCCCCCATGGCCCGAGCGAGTTGCCAACGGCCAGGATCACGTTGGCGAGCCAGTCCTGGCTCGTCCAGGGCCTGCCCGCGCCGACGATGCTCCACGTGTCGACGCGCGGCACGGCGCCCGTTCGGAGAACCTCTTCGCCGGCGCGGATGTGCCACCACACGTCGCCATCGATGAGGGGCCACGTGGCCCGGGGAAAGACCGCCGCGACGAAGAACCCGACGACAGCCGCGGTCGCGGCCGCGACGCCGGCGCGGCGGGTGCTCGAGGACATGGAGCGGAGTCTAGGGCCCGCCCTGGCACGTCCGGCAGTGGTTCACGACGTGCGACGAAGGGGTTACTTCCGTCTGGTTCCGGTGCGCGAAGGCACCGACTAGACTCCCGGCGATGTTGTCCCTTCGGAAGCTGCCATCGCCGATGGCGATCTTCGGGTTCGCCCTTGGCGGCGTTCTCGTCGGCATCACCGTCACGAAGGGCTTCCGGGATCCCGACTTCTTCTGGCACGTCACGACCGGAAAGCTCATTGCCACGACCGGGCAGATTCCCACCACGGACCCGTTCTCGTTCACGTGGTACGGCAAGCCGTGGACCCTGCACGAGTGGCTCTCTGAGCTCCTCATCTACTGGCTGGTCGACGGTCTCGGTCGGCTGGGCGCCCTGGTCGTGTTCGGACTCTTTCCCGCGGCCATCGTCGCGGTGCTGGCTGCGATGATGGCGCGTCAGGGCGTGCGGGTGGTCGCGTTCGCACTGCCGGCGGTCCTCATCGGCCTCGTCATCACGCCCTACGTCACCCTGCGCCCGCAGGCGGTCAGTTGGCTGATGCTCGCGCTCCTGATCTGGTTCCTCGCCGAGCTCCGCGCGGACCGGCCCCGTCGTGTCCTGTTGCTCGTCCCGTTCTTCGTGCTGTGGGCGAACCTGCATGGCGTGTACGTCGTGGGCCTCGGGGTCGTCGGTGTGTACGCCATCTTCACGCTCCTCGGCCGGACGCCGATGTCAGTCGCACGCGGCTGGATGCTCGCCGGTCTGGCCGGCTGCTTCCTGGCCTCGATGCTCACTCCCGCGGGGCCGATCGGCATCCTCTACCCGCTGCGATACGTGGACGGCGGCGATTGGGGCCTGGCGAACATCCAGGAGTGGCAGTCGCCCGACTTCCACGAGCCCGCGCATCTCGCGCTGCTTGGCTTGATCGTGGCCGTTGGCCTCAATGGCGGCCGGAACACCCCCGGCTGGCTCGTGATGCTGTCGTGGGTCGGCATCGCGATGGCGCTCATCTCGTTGCGGAACGCGCCGATCGCGGCCGTCTTCTGCCTCCCCACGCTGGCGCTCGGCCTGGAGGCTCGTCTCCGAGCGCGCGACGCTACGCGCCCGGCTCGCCGTCCGCGGCGCGAGTCAATCGCCGTCGGCCGACGGCTGATCGAGATCGGCGCTGCCATCGTCGTTGTCGTCGGGTCACTCGGCGTCCTGATCCCACCCGTCCTCGGCAGTGGTCTCGAGCGCAACATCGACGAGCGGTTCCCGGTCGCGGCGATCGATCGTCTGCTGGAGTCGGATCCCGACGCCCGGGTCCTGGCTGACTACGGCTGGGGTGGCTACGTCATCAGCCGCATCTATCCGACCGGTGGGCGTGTCTTCGTCGATGGCCGCAACGACATGTACGACCAATCGATCCTGGAGGCCTATGACGCCGTCAGGAACGCCGATCCGGACTGGCAGGAGATCGTCGACCGCTGGGACGTCGACGCAATCCTTCTCTCGCCGATGACGACGCTGACGCGTGGTCCTGCCGAACAGGCTGGCTGGTGCGAGGCATACCGCGACGAGATCCAAGTGCTCTACCTGCGATCCTGCGGCGAGACCTGATTCCCATCGGTGAGGCTGTTCGGAGCCACCGCCAGCAGATACGTCGATTCGATGTAGCCCAGACGCGGGGAGGCCACCAGCACGCCGACGGCAGCCACCAGCCACGTGAACGGCGATCGTTTGTTGGCGACAGCGAATGCGGCAACAAAGACAACTATCGATACCAGGATCCATACGCCGGTGTGCAGCTCAGCCAATGACAGGCTGCCAGGCAAAGAGCGCGGGTAGTGCGTGAGATCCACGGTCAAATAGGTGGCCATCAAGAGGGCAGTCAACAAGGTGGAAAGCAGCACCCGGTCCCACTGTCGTCTGCCCACGTACACGGCGACGAGCATGGCCGGAGCGAGCTTCAGCGACGCACAGATGGCGATGGAGGCGGGGCCTAGCCAGCGTCGCTCGAGCGTGGCCAGTAGCAGGAGCACCATCAGCGGCTGGACGTTTCCACCGGACGCGATGGCCAGCAAGTTCGCGCCCGCGATGAGGATGAGCCCAACTGTGGCCATCGATCGCAGGGCGAGATTTCGGAAGATGACGTAGCCGCTCGCAACGACAAGCGCCAGCGACCAGCCGACGCGGACCGCCTCGTAGGGAAGGTGGCTGATCGGCACCCACAGCCAGGCAAACCAGGGGGCGTAGTGGTAGACGGTGGGCGCCCAATTGGATACGCCGGCCGGAAACAACGCCTCACCACCGCGCAACCGCATGCCCGCATTCCAGTAGGCGTCCATATCGGCAACCGTCCAAGTTGTTAACGCCTGCCGAGCTACTTCCACCGCATATGCCGCGCCGACCACCAGGACAACAACGTGTGCAATGACCGTCGCGGACTGGCTCGCTCGGGCGATCAACCCGTCATCCGGGTGGAGTCAGTCGCCGGAGTCGTGGCGGCCGGGACCAGGAACGTCACGTCGTACACGAAAAATCGAGGCAGTGCCAGAGCGGCGGTGAGTCCGGCTGCCAACCAAGCCCACCGTGATTGCGCCAGGCGGAGGGTGGCCAACAAGCCGATGCCCACGACGCCGATGTACACCGCCGGCACGCCGAACAGCAGCGCCGCCTGACCCGCGTCCGTGACGTAGTTGCCAACGCCATAGAAGAGCGCCGGGGCGACCAGCACGGCGGTCAGTACGCAGCTGGAAGCAAATCGCAGCCATTGACGGCGGCCCAGGTAGACGAGCGCGAAGACGAGCGGGACGGCCTTGAGCGAGGCGGCGAGCGCGATCCATAGAGGCCCGCTGCGGCGCTCGACACCGTGCACCAGCATCGCGACGATGACCGGCTGGGCGTTGCCGATGGCGGAGATCCCGATCAGCACCGCCCCGAAGAAGACCGTTTGCAGCCATGCGCCGCGCCGTGCGGCGGGCCACACCGCGAGGGCCGATGAACCCAGCAGGATCAGCGACCAGAGTGCGCCGGCGAGGAAAGGCGGCAGGAAGGTGAACGGGATCGCGAGCCAGGCGAACCACGGGGCGTAGCGATAGACGTCGGAGGCCTCGACATTCCCGACGACCGGGTACAGCGGGGCGCCGTCGCGGAGTCGCATACCGGCATTCCAGTAGGCCGACGCGTCGGACAGCTTCCAGTCGGAAACGGCGAAGAGAACGAGCGAAATCGAGATGCCGATGACGATCGCTTGCGTGACGATGCGGGCGATCCTTGTCGCCAAGCGGTCACCTGCCACTGAGAGGGTGCATCGTCAGCGGCGCCTCGGCGTCGGAAATCCATGCGCGATACGGATGCGGCTCGAACGATGTGTCGAAGGCCGCGCTGGAGATAGCTGCCAGGAGATCGACGGGGGTCACGTCAGCGGGCAATCCAGTGGCCGGCATGCGCACGGCGAGGAAATTCGCGAGTAGATCTGCCTCTGGCCGGTCGGGTGCTCGGTGCCCGTGGTCGGACATGACGACGACGATAGCGTCCGGATCGGCTTGAACGACATCCTCGAGCGCATCGAGCACCAGCCGGTTGATGCTTTCAACCTGGCCCGGCAGGCGATCCCACTCGGTCTCCCGGGCGAACGCCCACAACGAGCAGTCGTCCGGGAAGCAGGCTGGGAGCGCGGCGGCAGATCCATCGGCGTTGTAGAGGATCGGCGCATGCGGGTTCAGGAGATGCGCCCAGAGGAAGACCGGTCTATCGCGTGCCTCGGCGGCGACCTTGGTCAAGGATCGAAGGTCGGACGAAATGCGGTCGCGCTGTTGGTCGAGCACGAAGTCGGGATCGAATGCATGGACCCAACTGAGGAGCGGCGAATGCTGAAGAAGCGAGAGCTCGAACGACGTCATCTGGCCGCCGTCGATGGTGCGATCCGCTGACAGCAGCGCCGCTGCACCGAACGGTGGAGGGATTGTGACGATCTCGTACCCGCGCTGGCGTAGCGCCGCCAGTTGCTCGCCATCTGCGATCGCTCGCATCAGCACCGTGTATTGCTGCGTCGCGTCGGCCGGGAAGGGCGTGAGCTCGGGGATGGCGTCGAGATATTCGCCGTGGAAGAGCGATGCCAGCGTCGCCCACGTCGCCGTGTA
>DASVDT010000049.1:0-68034 GCA_036380955.1 Candidatus Limnocylindria bacterium
ATGAGCTCTCCGGCGAATCCGGGAATCGTCGCCGTTGCCATGCCTTGTCCTCCGCGGGATTGCCCAATAGACGCCCGAAATGCTCGCCATTCATCGGTGGTCGCGTCCATCCGCTATGCCGTTGGTCGCTGCGTGGGAGTATCGGCCACTTCTTGGCCGATCTAGACCGCTCCTGGGAAAATCGGCCAAGCCCGAGGCCCTTGCCTGGCCGTTCGTGGTTCAGTCGCGGGACAAACGGCCACTTCTTGGCCGATATTCCCAGCTCGTGACTAACGCGCGCGACTAGCCCGGGTCAGCCGAGATGGGCGGCGTGAAGCTCGACCGTGCCCTGCACCCCCTTGAGCTCCACCGGGCCGATGGGCGTGAAGCGACAGCCCGAGTCGCGTGACTCCTCGACGACGTCGGTGGTGACGAGCACCTCGCCAGGTCGGGCGTAATCGGCGATTCGTGCGGCGATGTTCACCGTCCGCCCGAAGTAGTCGCCCTCCTGGAACAGCACCGGCCCGGCGTGCAGGCCGACGTGCGCCGGCGGAAGGCCGACCTCGCGAACGCCGTCGACCATCTCGAGCGCGGCCAGCACGCCGCGGCCCGGCTCCCGGAAATGGACCATCACGCCGTCGCCGAGCCACTTCACCGGGCGGCCGCCGCGGTCCAGCGAGGTGCGGGTGACGAGCCGGTTCAGCGACGCCGCCAGGTCGGCGGCGGCTTCGTCCCCGTGCTCCTGCGTGAGGCGGGTGTAGCCGGTGATGTCGAGGAAGCAGATGGCCGGCGGGCTGGTCGGACGGGTCATGAGGCCCGCATCGGTCAGGATCGTCTCGAACCCGCTGATGATGTTGGCGCCCCAGGCCTGTGCCTGTTGCGCGTGCCAGGTGGCCACGAGGGCCGCATCGGTGGCGGGTTCGAGATCGGGAGTGCCTTCGGCAACCGATGCGAGCTCGATGTCGCGCACGCTGGCGCCACGCGCCAGCATCGGCTCCATGAGGTCGCTGCGCCAGGCATCGCCCTGGGTCTCGGCCAGCCGGCGCATGCCATCCCCCATCACCCGCAGCTGCCGCTCGACCGACCGAGGGCTGATCCCGCTTGCCAGCAACGCGCCGATGTACGTGACGAGGATGTGCTCGTCCTCGCGCATGCGGTCGTCAGGGGTTGGAAGCGCACCGCCCGTGGTTTCGCGAGCGACCAGCAGCAGGTTCAGGGGCACCCCCGCGCGCTCACTCACCTGGCGGAACGTCTCGTCGCTCAAGGTCGCGAAGCGCTGGTAGGACGGCGTGTCCATGAAGGCCAGCGACAGCCGCCCGCTCCTCATGCCGGCCGATAGCGCCTCCAGGCCGATGCCGGCGTTCTCGAGCGTCTCCACCATTTTCGCGCGTCGGACGTCGCCCTTCGTCACGCGGCCCTCGCCATCGGGCTCGATGATGCCGAGCTCGATGAGTCGGTCGAGGTAGACATCCGGAAGGCCGGCCTTGCTGGCCGCCTGCGCAACGGTGAGGTCGCCCATGGGCGGGAGGATAGTCCTCAGTGCGCGACCGGCCCGCGGTCGCGATGCGCGGGATGCCGCTTCGCGCGCCGATACTCGATTTTTCGTGTCACGACCGGAGCCGCGCGACCCAGATCTCCTCGTGCGGCCACGTGTGAGCCCATTCCGGCTTGACGTACTCGTAATACGAGTGCTCCGTGGCGTCGGGCGGCGCGAACAGCTCGATCAGCCGTTCGATCTCGAACCCATTCGCCCGCAGCAGGTCGATCCAGTCGCCGTGCGAGATGTGGTACTCGATGCCCGTCTCGCCGGGCCACTGATACCGATATGCGCCGAGCTGGGGCCGTTGGAGCGTCTCCGAGGTCCCGCCCTCGTCGATGGCGCACAGGTAGCTCAGGAACGAGTTGGTCAGGAACACCAGTCGTCCACGGGGGCGCAGCAGTCGGGCCGCCTCGGCGACCCACAGCTTCGGATCGGCCCACAGCGATGCACCGAACTCGCTGAAGGCCAGGTCGAACGATGCATCCGGCAGCGGCACACGCTCTGCCGGCGCCTCGACGACGGGGAACGTGACCCCCGTTCGTTCCATCATTCGTCGCGCAGTTGCGAGCTGCGCCGGCGTCGGATCGACGCCGACCGGCCGCGCGCCGCGGTGCGCGAGCTGCGCCGAGAAGTACGCGGTCCCGCAACCGAGCTCCACCACATCGAGCCCGTTCACGTCACCCAGCGGTGAGCCGATGGCGTCCTCGCGCACGCCGAAGACGCCCCATGTCAGCTCCTGCGCCTCCCAGGCACGGTCCGCCTGGCCGTCGGTGAACTCCGCGTTGACCTTCGTCCAACCGGCCACGTTGGCTGCGATCGAATCGGGCAGGTCCGATTGCTCATCCGTCATCGGGGTCACCTTATCGGCCTGGAGCGACATCGCAAGGGCCTGTGCAGCACGGCGGCATGAAGCGTGCACTTCGCACGCTCGACCGCCTGTCAACGAGGCGGACGCATGGAGGGCGACCGATGCCTGACCCAGCCAGGATCGTGAAACAGGTCGGCCGGACG
Source organism: Candidatus Limnocylindria bacterium (assembly GCA_036380955.1). Lineage (GTDB taxonomy): Bacteria > Chloroflexota > Limnocylindria > QHBO01 > QHBO01 > JACDBZ01. The sequence continues at coordinate 2,531 of DASVDT010000049.1, forward strand.
GCCGGGAAGACCGCCGGCAAGGTGGCCGGCACCGTCGGCGACGTCGCGAGCGGCGCCGTCAAGGCCGTCGGCAAGGCGCTGCCGATTGGCGACGGCGCGAAGCGCTCATCGGCCCGAAAGCGGTCGACCGCCTCCTCGGCGAAGTCCTCGGCCGCGAAGTCCTCGACCTCGACGTCGGCAGCGTCGAAGACGCCCGCGAAATCGGCGACGTCGAGGTCGACCACGGCAGAGTCGACGGCCGCGAAGTCGACGGCCGCGAAGTCGACGGGCGCGAAGCCGAAGGCCACGGCCCGGAAGGCGGCGAGCGCAAAGGCGCCGGCCAAGAAGGCGAGTACGCGGAAGCGCAGCCCGAAGAGCTAACGAGCCCGTAGGGCGGGGTCGACCGGCGTCTGTCCCGCGTTCGCGATCGCAGCGTCGAGCGCGTCCTCGAACGACAGCGCCGCGCCGTCGGCCCAGGCCGCGTCGAGTGTCGCCTGCGGAAGCGAGCCGCGCAGGCGCTGAACGGCTGCGTCGTGGGCGACGAGCTCGGCGCCCTCGAGACCCAGGCCCAGCCCGCGACGCATGGTCTCGGCGGCGCCGAGGAACCGCGCTGCGGGGATCGGATCGGCCTCGGCGCGCGCGCAGCCCAGCAGCTCGACGGGCCATGCCGCCGTCTCGCGTGCATCGATCTGCCGGCATATGGCGAGCGACCGCCCGAGATGCTCAACCGCGTCGTCGAATCTCCCGGCGTGAACGCCGATCGCACCGAACGCGGCGTGGGCTCGCGCCGTGCCCAGCGGGTCTCCGCTCGCCGTGAACGCGTCGAGCGCTTCGGCGAAGCGGGACCGAGCCCGCTCGTAGTCGCCGCCGTCAAGGGCGACGTAGGCGAGATTGAACGTCGACATCGCCAGGAGGAACGGGTCACCGACCCCGCTGGCCCAGTCGCGAACCCGCTCGAGGTCGCGTGCGGCGGCGATTGGGTCGCCGAGCCCAAGCGACGCCCGGCCCAACGCCAGCAGCGACTGGGCGATGTGTCGCTCCTCGCCGAGCCGCTCGGCGATCGCCAGGCGCTCCCGACCGCGGGCCCGTGCGGCCGGCCAATCGGCCTGCTGAACGGCGAGCACCGACTCGCCGAAGAGCGCCTGCATTCGAGGAACGTCGAGGTCGGGGTCCGACGGATCCGCGGCGTCCAGCGCTGCGGCGAGCCATCGCCGGCCCTCGACGACTCGCGCGAGCCGGACCCAGGCGTCGGCGGTCGCGCCGGCCAACCGCAACGCGAGATCGAATCGACCTCGATCGAGTGCCCAGCCAATGGCCTCGGCGATGTTCGCCAGCTCCGGCTCGCTCGAGTCGACTCGTTGACGGCGCGTGGCCGAGCTCAGGTTCGTCGCTTCCGGGGCCATGAGGCCGATGAAGTACCGCGCGTGCGCCTCGCGGATCGCATCGGCCTGCGGGTCATCGGCCAGTCGCTCGCGCGCGAATGCGCCGATGGTTTGCAGCAGCGTGAAGCGCCCGCCGTCGAGCCGCCGGACGAGGCTCTTGTCGACGAGCGCGGCCACCGTCTCGAGATCGGCCTGGGTCACCGCCTCGGCCGCCGCGAGCGTGAACCCACCGTTGAAGGCGCCGAGGCCGCGGAACGCACGCTGCTCATCGGCCGAAAGGAGGTCGTGGCTCCATTCCAGCGTCGCGCGCAGCGTGCGTTGGCGATCGGGAGCGTCTCGACGGCCTCCGGTCAGCAGGGCCAGCCGGTCATCCAGGCGGGCAAGCAGCTCGGTCGGCGGCAGGAGCGACGTCCGCGCCGCGGCCAGCTCGATCGCCAGCGGCAACCCGTCCAGGCGACGACAGATCTCCAGCACCGCCGCGTGCGGCTCGGCATTCGTCGCGCGCTCCTCGAAGAGGCGCGCGGCATCCTGCAGGTTCATCGGCTCGACGGCAAATGCGCGCTCGGCGGCGATCCGCAGCGGCTCGCGGCTGGTGGCCAGGATGCGCACGCCGGTCGTGCCGGCCAGCAGATCGGCCAGTGCGGGCGCCACGTCGATCACCTGCTCGAGGTTGTCGAGGACGAGCAGCAGCTGCTTCGAGCCGATCTGCGTGTCGAGCGCGCCCGTCCCGGACATCCCGAGCGTCCGGGCCACGGCCGGCAGCACCAGCGCAGGGTCGCGGACGGCGCTGATCGGCACCCACCAGACGCCGTCGGGATAGTCGTCGACCGCGTCGGCGGCCGCCTGCAGCGCCAGCCGGGTCTTCCCGGAGCCGCCGGGACCGGCGAGCGTGAGGAGCCGATGCGAACGGAACAGCTCACCGATGGCGGCGAGCTCGCGCTCCCGGCCGATGAGCGGGTCGGCGACGACCGGCAGGTTCGACTGGTGCAGGGTACGAAGACGCGGAAACTCGCCATCCCCCAGCTGCCACAGGCGCTGCGGCGCGGTCAGGTCCTTGAGCCGGTGTTCGCCGAGGTCGCGCAGCCTGACCGCAGCGTCGAGGAGTGCGCGAGTGGCCTGGCTGACGACCACCTGTCCGCCGTGACCGGTCGCCATGATTCGCGCCACCCGATGCACGTCCATCCCGACGTATCCCTCGACGGTGACGTCCGGCTCGCCGGTGTGGATGCCGATGCGGACGCGAACGTCGCCATCTGCCAGGGCCCGCTGCGCCTCCAGCGCGGCCGCGGCCGCTTCCTGCGCCGATGGGAATGCGAAGAAGAACGCGTCGCCCTGGGTGTCGACCTCGACCCCGCCGTGGCGGCCAAAGGCGTCGCGCACCGTCCGGCGATGCGCCTCGAGAAGCTTCGCGTACTCCGGCCCGCGCTCGTGGAGGAGGCGGGTCGACCCTTCGATATCCGTCATGACCAGGGTGACGGTGCCCCGTGGGAGCTCCGGACGGCCGGGACGCGCGGCTGGCGCGGCGGGCTCGGCGGACTCGTCGGGCTCGGCGGACTCGGCGGACTCGTCGGGCTCGGCAGGCTGTCGGCTCATGGCCGGCCTATCCTAGCCGCCGCATTCCTCCGATCGGGAGCGGCGCAAGGTCAGTCGTCCGGGGTCGGGTCCTCCTTGGGCGCCCGCTGCGCTGCGGAGTGCGCGACCGCGAACGCGCGGCCCTCGTCACCGTACTGCGCGAGCGCGCTGTTGAAGGCCTCGAGGAACGCCTCCTTCTGATGGTGGCTGTACTGGTCCACCTGCTTCTCGGGCAGGTCCGAAATCTTGTCGTACGGCATCGGATTCTCCTTTCAATCGCGGTGTTCCACCCCACGGGAACAACGGACACTCAGTGGCCGAAATTCTCGTGGGGCGGCAGGTCCAGCCATGCAACGGCCGATCAGCCTGGCCGGGGCTCTCGTGGCACGAGAATTCGGCCACTCATTGGCCGTTCGTCCCACCCCATGAGAGTCGGGCGCGACCATGCGCCTGCTCATGCACGCGAAGTGCCTGGGGTAGGATGGTCCGCTCATGACCCAGACCACCTTCCCGCCGGCCGGCCGCGCAGCGATCCCCTCCTCCACCGACCTGACCGCGACGCTCGAGCAGTACCGCGCCGAGCTGACCGGCTACTGCTACCGGATGCTCGGCTCCGCCTTCGAGGCCGAGGATGCGGTGCAGGACACGTTCGTCCGCGCCTGGCGTGCGATCGACCGATTCGAGGGCCGCTCCGCCCTCCGGTCCTGGCTGTATCGAATCGCGACCAACGTGTGCCTCGACATGCTCGGCTCGAAGCAGCGTCGGGCGCGGCCGATGGACCTCAATCCGGCGTTGACCGCGGATCATCCGCTCGGCGCACCACTGCCGGAGACGGCGTGGATCGAGCCCGTGCCGGACGCGCGGGTGGTGCCCGATGGCGGCGATCCCGCGGATGTCGCGCTCGCGCGTGAATCGGTACGGCTCGCGTTCGTGGCGGCCCTCCAGCACCTCCCGGCGCGGCAGCGCGCGGTCCTGATCCTGCGCGAGGTGCTCCGCTGGCGCGCCAGTGAGGTGGCCGAGCTGCTGGACATGACGGTCGCATCGGTCAACAGCGCGCTTCAGCGCGCACGGGCGACGCTTGCGAAGGTCCAGGCCGCAGACCCGGACGACGCGACGCCGATCGGTCCCGAGGACGAGGCGCTGCTGCGTCGCTACGTCGATGCGTTCGAGCGCTACGACATGGACTCGCTCACGTCACTCCTTCGCGACGACGCCAAGTGGAACATGCCGCCCTACGAGCTCTGGCTGCGGACCCACGAGGACATCGTCAAGTGGTGCCTCGGCCCGGGCATCGGCTGCCAGGGCTCGCGACTGGTGCCGACGTTCGCGAACGGCTCACCGGCGTTCGGCCAGTACAAGCCAGGGCCCAACGGCGAGCTGCTGCCGTGGTCGCTCCAGGTGCTCGAGCTGTCCGATGGCCGCATCAGTGGCATCACCTTCTTCCTCGACACCGAGAAGTTCTTCCCGCTCTTCGGGCTGCCGCCGCGCTTCGAGGCCTGACGCTCCGTTCAGCCCGAATTGGTCTCGCCAGGCGAACAACCGCAGACGCCGCAGACGCCCGCGAGGTCCAGCAGCTCGTGGAGCTCGGGCGACACACCGCGCAGGCGGAGCCGAACCCCCAGGCGACGGGCGTGATACGCCACGCGGCACAGGTGATGCACGGTCGACATGTCCGGCCGCGTCACGCCAGTCACGTCCAGGTCGACGATCGGTTCGGCGCTCAATCGGCCCTCCTCACCTTGCAGACGGTGGCGGTGGCCGAAACTGATCGGCGCGCGAGACCGATGAGTCCGACGAGCCGCCCTCGTCCTAATCACTGAACGACCGATCCAGGGAGCCTTCCGTGACTTCGACCATCTCGAGCCAGCTGCCGACCGATATCGCCGGCCGCATCATCCGACCCGAGGATGACGACTACGACGCGACGCGCCAGATCCTGAGCGGTGCGTACGACCGCCGCCCTGCCGCCATCGTGCGCGCCGTGAACGCCGATGACGTGGCGCGCGTCATCCGCTTCGCACGCGAGACCGGTACGGAGCTCGCGGTGCGAGCCGGTGGCCACAGCAACGCCGGCCATAGCAGCACCGAAGGCGGCATCGTGCTCGACCTACGGGACATGGACGCCCTCGAGATCGATCCCGACTCGCGGACCGCGTGGGCGGAGGGCGGCCTCACCGCCGGCAAGGTGACATCGGCGCTGGCCGAGCACGGATTCGCGATCCCCTTCGGCGACACCGGAAGCGTCGGCATCGGCGGGCTCACGCTCGGAGGCGGCGTCGGCTACCTGGTGCGCAGGTACGGCATGACGATCGACAACCTGCTGGCCGCCGAGGTCGTCACCGCCGATGGCGAGCTGCTGCGCGTCGACGCCGATCAGCACCCGGACCTGTTCTGGGCCATCCGCGGCGGTGGCGGCAACTTCGGCGTGGTGACGCGATTCCAGTATCGACTCCAGCCGCTCGACGGCATCGTGGGCGGCATGCTCGTCCTGCCCGCCACGCCAGAGACCGTCGCGGGCTTCATCGCCGCCGCAGAAGCCGCGCCCGAGGAGCTGTCGACGATCGCGAACGTCATGAGCGCGCCCCCGATGCCGTTCCTGCCCGAGGAGGCGCATGGCACGCTCGTGATCCTGGCCATGCTCGCCTTTTCGGGCGACGCCGCCGATGGGGAGCGCGCCCTGGCGCCGTTCCGCGCCCTGGCCGAGCCCCTGGCCGACATGCTGCGCCCAATGAGCTACCCGGAGATGTTCCCGCCGGAGGACCCGGACTACCATCCCACCGCCGCGGCGACCACGATGTTCCTCGACCACGTCGATCGAGACGTGGCCGAGACCATCCTGCGCCACCTCGAGGCCTCGGACGCCACGATGCGCGTGGCGCAACTGCGCGTCCTGGGCGGCGCGATGTCGCGCGTCCCCGCTGACGCGACCGCCTTCGCGCATCGGTCGAGCCGGATCATGGTCAACCTGGCGGCCTTCTACGGCGCCGATGACCGCGAGCAGCGGGAGGCGTGGGTCGCCGGGTTCGCGCGCGCCCTGGACCAGGGGGACGCGGGTGCCTACGTCAACTTCCTCGTCGACGAGGGTCCCGACCGCGTCCGTGCGGCCTACCCGGGCGCAACCTGGGATCGGCTGGCGGAGGTCAAGGCGACGTACGACCCGACCAACCTGTTCCGGCTCAACCAGAATGTTCCGCCGGCAGGCTCCTAGCCGGCGAGGCTCTCCACCAGCTCGAGGAGCGACGGCCCGCCATAGCTCTGCGTGAGCGCTGCCTCCAGGTCGGCATTGGGCGCATCGGCGGCGATGGCGATGGTCAGGTCCTCCTCGCGCAGGTGCACGAGCAGGGTGGTGGTGTCGTACATCAGCCCTGAGTGTCCCGGCTCCCAGCGGCCGCCGAGCGACAGGAGCTGCGCCCCAAGGCCGTAGTAGTCGCCATCGGTGAAGTCGAGCATCCGTCGCGTGTTGGCGGCGCTGACGATGTGGCCGGTGTAGAGGGCCTGACCCCAGCGCGCCAGCTCGGTGGGCGTCGAAACCATGGCGCCGGCCGTCCAGAACGCCGTGCTCCACGCTGCCGGCAGGCGCGGGTCATCGGTCGCCAGCATTCGCGTGTGCTCCAGGGCCATCGGCGCGCGGAAGCGGTCCTGGATCTCCTGCTCCACGGTACGGCCGGTGACGTGCTCGATGACGAGCCCCAGCAGGTAGTAGTTCGTGTTCGAGTAGTGGTATCCATGCCCCGGCGGGAAATAGTTGTCGCCGATCGGCCGCAGCACCCCGTTCGAGGTGAGCGACGTGTCGGGCGCGCCCTGCAGGATCCCGAGCGCCGGCTGGTAGAGATCGGCGATGCCGCTGGTGTGGCCAAGCAGCTGGCGAACGGTCGTGTGCTTCACCAGGCGGACGTTGTGGAGGTACGCCGACGTGCGCTCGTTGATGTTGAGGCGGCCCTCCTCCGCGAGCTGGAGGATGATCGCGGCGGTGAACGTCTTCGTCACGCTCCCGATGAGCATCGAGTCGTCGACGCTCAGGACGTCGCCGTTCGTCTCCCAACCGTCGGCACCGGACCACTGGCGCCCGTCCGCGGTGAGGACCGACATGGACATCCCCGGCGCGATGCTGTTCTCCCGCGCGGCGCGGAGCGCCGTCCAGAGCGCCGCCTGGAGGTCGTCGGGGAGCGGTTCCGCGGCCGCGGCCGCTGGCGCCAGGGCAGGCAGGAGCGAGGCGGCGGCGAGGACGAGACCGAGGATGGCTGCCGTGATCAGGCGAAGCCGGGCAGGGGCGTTCGTAAGCTCGGGCACGGGAGGGCAATCACTCCGAATGCGGACGGGGTTAATGGAATCGGCGTCGGGATCCGCTCGGAGAAGCCAGGCCCCCTAGCAGCCAGGCATATGCGCATATGCATCAGCGCTGGTGCATGTGTGATACTATATGCATATGCGTCGGACGTCAATCCTGCTCGACCCCGGACTTTTGGCTGAACTGGAGCGAATCTCGCGTCGCGAGGGCCGTCCCACGGCCCATGTCATCCGTGAGGCGCTCGAGCGGTACGTCGCGGCGCACGCGGGCGAGGAGCGCAAGCTGCCGGCGTTCGTCGGCCTGGGGCGAGGTCCGGAGGAGCCCACGAGCGCGGCTTCTGCCGCGGCCGAGCCGGACGCCGCGGGTTGACCGCCGTCATCGACGCCGGGATCCTCTACTCCCTCGTCGACAGCGCAGACACGAACCACGACCGCGCCGTTGCGGCCCTGCAGGCCGAGCCGGAGGCGATCGTCGTCCCGCAGGTCATCATGCCGGAGATCTGCTACCTCATCGGCTCACGCCTCGGCACTGCCCAGGAGACCGCCTTCGTCCGCTACCTGGTCGACTCCGACTGGCGCCTCGAGCCACTGACCGATGCGGACCTCAACCGCGTCATCGGCCTGATGAGCGAACTCGCGACGTCAGCCATCGGCTTCGTGCACGCCGCCGTCGCGGCCACGGCCGAGCGGATGGCGGCCACGCGCATCTACACGCTCAACCGACATCCGTATCAGCAGATCCGGCCGGTCCACGCGGAGCGCTTCGAGCTGCTGCCCGAGGTCGCGTAGCCTCTCGAACCGCAGCGCGCCGCTCGACTTCCCGCACCACGGGTCAACGGGCGAAGGAAGGGGCGGCTGCGTGGCGCTTTGCCCGCTGTGCGAGCCAAATGGCCACAGAGGCACCTCGACTCGTCGCTTACGTGGCGACTTCAGCCGCAGTACGGGAACCGGGAAGCCCAGGGATCCCGACGACGACGCTCACCCGCGTGGCAGGCAGGCCACGTTGCGGTCGAGGCCGTTCTCGACCCACTGCATCATCACCAGCTCACCGCCGGTGAAGGCTTCGTCGGTGACGCAGCGCGCCCGGGCATCCTCGACGCTCAGTGCGCCGGCGTGCCAGGCGGGATATGCAGCGAACTGATCCGTGCCACCGGTCACGCGCCCCCAGAGCAGCGGCGTCGAGTAGAAGCCGACGTCGGCGTCCATCGACTCGAGGAAGTCCACGGCGCCCTGGAGGGCGGCCACGTTCAGTGAGCTGTCGCCGCGCCAGCTGTTGGCCGTCTCGACGTCCAGCCACCAGGTGCGCTCGCCGGGAATGCGGTCGGCATCGGCATCGGCCCAGCCGAGCGAGACGAACGCCTCGAACGCGATCCGGTACGAGTCGGCGGCGGCGTTCCAGCCGTACAGGTAGGCACAGTCGGCGGTATCGGCACCCGGTCGCGTGGCGGTGTTGCAGTCACGCGAGGAGCGCTGGCCGTGCGGCCAGAAGCCCGAGATGTCGGGGCCGGGGTTCGCCGTGTTGACGTACAGGTCGGCGTCAGGGCCGGCCCATTCGAGCTGACTGGCCGTGGCGCTTGCGCCAAGGCACGGGTTCGGCGCGTACACCCTTCCGCCGTTCACACCGACGATGGCGAAGCCGAACTCGGCCGGCAGCTCGGCACCGCATTGCGGCCACGAGACGTCGATGCCGGGCAGGTCAACGGCGGGCGCCACGGTCGGGGCGGGCGCCACCGAAGGTGCCGGAGCGACGGACGGTGGCGCCGCACGCTGAAGCGTCGCCGGCTCGCGCGTATCGATCGGCTCGACGGCGGCGACAGGGGCGGCTGCTGTGGCGAGCAGCCCGAAGACGCCGAGCGCCCCGATCAGGAGGCGACGGCGTCTCTCACCAAGGTTCGGAATGGGCAGGTGCATCGGGAGTGCCGGAAAGGCTACCCCGAGCGCTATCTCTCCGCAATCCGGCGAACGTCGCCCTGTCCGCCTCGGGTCGGACTCCGCTCCTCGACCCGGAAGGTGGAATAGCGCCCGCCCGCCATCGCATCAACCCCTCTGGATGACGCGCGCCGTGCCCCGGGACGCATCTCGAGCGTGAAGGGCACGTGGCGTGCCACCCGTCAGGCGGTGCTGGGACCGACCGCCCCGTTCATCGTCTGGGTCTCGTTCGGTGGCGTGCCACCTCGTCCAAGAAGGTCGTTCACCGTATCGATCATGGCGTCAACGCTGAATGGCTTCGGCAGCCAGGCGTCCGCGTCCAGCCGCTTCGCCGCCGCCGAGAGGTCCGGGGCGGCCGAGACGAGCAGGATCTTCGCGACGTGTCCGGCCGCGAGCTGGCGCTTGCGGAACTCGAATGCGTCCATGCGCGGCAGCATCACGTCCAGGATCACCAGGTCCGGCTGCCAGCCGTCGGTCTGAGCCAGGGCGTCAACCCCGTCCGCAGCGACGCGCACCTCGTGGCCGTCGTCCTGCATCAGGTCGGCGATCGTGTCACGCAGCGTCTCTTCGTCCTCGACGACGAGCACGCGGCTACGCTGAGCCATCAGCACCTCCAGGCTGAGCGGCAGGCAGCCAGATGGAGAAGATCGCGCCGTGACCGCTCACTCGTGGAACTGCCGAGATTCGCCCGCCATGGCGGGCGACGATCTGCTCGGAGATGTACAGGCCGAGCCCGAGGCCGGGAATGTTCTCGGCATTCTTGCCACGACCGAAGGCCTCGAACAGGTGGGCCGATGCTGGCGAGTCGAGGCCGATCCCGTAATCCCCCACCGATAGCCGGACCTCGTCGTCCTCGGGCGCGATGTCAACTTCGACGCTCTCCGGTGCGCTCGAATACTTCAGCGCGTTGTCGATGAGGTTGGTGATGACCTGATCGAGCCGGCCGCCGTCGCCGACGACCCATGCCTCATCCGGCCCGGTCACGTGGACGCGGCAGGAGCCGTCCGGCTCCTCGAAGCGTTCCGCGACCTCGCGCGCAAGCCCCACCAGGTCCATCGGCTGTGTCTCCGGCCGGCTGGCGCTCTCGCCGGTCAGGCGCGACACGTCGAGCAGCTCCGCCACCAGCTCGCGCAGCCGTTGCGTGGCGCGCGACACGCGGCGCAGCGAGACGGTCAGCCGCTCCTGATCAAGGCGTCCGACCGCATGGGCGCGGGCGATGCTCTCGGTCGCCAACTGGAGCGTAGCGATGGGCGTCTTCAGCTCGTGGGACGCGATGCTCAGGAACCGATCCCGGGCGGCGAGGGCCTCCTCCGCCGCGAGGCGCGATTGCTGCTCCGCGCGGAGCGCCATCCGTTGTTCTTCCGCGTCGCGTCGATGCGTCATGTCGCGCGTGACCTTGGCATAGGCGTACGGCTTGCCCGCCTCGTCGCGGAGCGCCGTCACGATCACGTCGGCCCAGAAGCGCGAGCCGTCCTTGCGCACGCGCCAACCTTCATCCTCGAAGCGTCCATGCTCCGCCGCCCAGCCCAGCAGCCGCATCGGTCGGCCCGCCTCGCGCTCCTCGGGCGTGTAGAAGACGGAGAAGTGCTGACCGATGATCTCGCGCGCCTGGTAGCCCTTGATTCGCTGCGCACCGAGATTCCAGGTCAGGACGCGCCCATCAGGCCCCAGGAGGAAGATGGCGTAATCCTCGACGGCATCGACGAGCAGCCGGAAGGCCAGCTCACCGCGAAGCAGCGGCACGTCATCGAGGGCCGACGACTCCGGAGACAGATCGTTGGGCACGCGCTCCTCGCCTGCATCCAGGGCGGAATCAGGATCCGCGGCAATCACCCCGCCCGAAGGCTCTCGAGCCGCGACTCGACCTCGGCGTCGGTGGCCGCGTCGTCGAGTGATGCGAACTCCTCCTCCAGCGATGATGCGGCGACCTCCTGCATTCCGCGGGCCATCGCCTCCTCGCGCCGGACTCGCTCCTCGAATCGGTTGAGCTCCGAGGTCGGATCCATGACGCTGACCTCGCGCACCGCCTCCTGGACCTGCCGCTGGGCGGATGCCATCTTCGCGCGGCTGACGAGCTCGTCGCGCTTCTGGACCAGCTCCTCGCGCTTGACGCGCAGCTTGTTGAGGCCGTCCTTGAGCTGGTCGGTCAGCTGGGTCTGCTGCTCGATCTGGGCGCGGAACGTCTTCACCTGCTCCTCGAAGCTGATCTGGCGCCGGATCGCGATCCTGGCGAGCTCGTCGAACCGATCGGCATCCGTCCCGCCCTCCTTGCGGATCTCGTCGGCGCGCCGGGCGGCCGCCTGCGCCTTCTGGCCCCAATCGACCGCCGCAGCCTCCGCCTCGCGCTCGTCATCCTCCAGCAGGCGAAGGTTGCCGACCGTCTGGGCCACGGCTTCCTCGGCCTCGGCGATGTTGTTCGTGAAGTCACGCACCAGCTGGTCGAGCATGCGCTCGGGGTCCTCCGCGCTGTCCAGCATCGCGTTGATGTTCGCGCGCACCAGTTGGCCGATGCGCCCCAGGATCGTCGTCTGTGCCATCTGATCTCCTCGTTCCCTCATCCTCGCGGACCGATGCGTCCGCATCCTCAGCAAGCCGCCTACCAACCACCTCCGCGGGCACGCCCGCCGCCGCCACCGAAGCCACCGCCGAAGGAGCGGCCTCCCCCGCCGATGCCGCCGCCGCCACCTCCGAAGCCACCGCCGCCGAACCCACCGAAGCCACCGCCCCCTCCCCAGCCGCCGCGTCTGCCACCGCCGCTGAGGATGGAGCCGATGATGCCACCGATGATGGCGCCGCCGACGTCGCCGCCCCACCCGTTGGTGCCGCCCATCCCGTAGGGGCGCCCGTTGATGACGACCGTGCCGCCGTAGCCCGCCTGGTCGGCGGCGCCGAAGTCCAGCTGCGCACGACGGTACGCGTCGTCGGCGAGCTCGCCGGCGCGCCGGGCCTCGGCCGCCGCGGCGTCGGGATCCGTGTCGCGAAGCTCACGCGCGCGCGCCAGCGCGGCATCCGCCTCCGACAGCGAGGTGCGCGGGCGGCGACCGACGCCGTGACGGCGGCTGCCGATGAATTCCTCGGCGCGGTCGACCTGCAGCTCGGCGGCACGCAGCGCGGCGTCGAGGGCGGCCTGTTGGCGCGCGCGGCGCTCCTCGCCCTCGCGGACGCTGGCGACGACCTTGTCGGCCGCGGCCTCTGCCTCGCGAGCCAGGCGATAGGCATGCACCGTGTCGCGCTCCGCTCCACCGGCCGCGGCTTCCGCCGCCTGAAGGTTCGACTCCGCGACGGCCAGCTCGTCGCGCTGGTCGGTCCCGGTCGCGCGCCGGACGGCGTCCGCCGCGGCCTGGACATCCGTGCGCGCCTGCGCCATCGCCCCATCCAGTCCGGCGCGCGCCTCGTCAAGCGCAGCCGACTCGCGCTCGATGGCGTCGATCAACGTGCCCGCCTGCCCGAGCGCGTCCATCGACGCCTTCGCGGCGCGCCCCGCGGCGGCGCGGTCGTCCCGTTCGAGCGCCGTGCGGCCCTCGCGCGTGCTGCGGCTCGCGATCTCGAGCCGTTTGCGTGCCTCGGCGACGTTGCCGTGTACGGCGCGCGATGACCCGGGCGCCTCGGCGCGGAGCGTGGCCAGCGTCGCCTCGGCCGCCGGGAGGCGAGCCTCGATCGCCGCCGCACGGCGCTCGGACTCGGCAAGCACGTCCGGGGCGCGCCGTTCGAGGTCGCGCAGTTGCCGGAACCGCTCGGTCTGCTCCTCGACGAGCTCGCGCGCACGGGTGCAGCGGGCGATGATCTCGTTCAGCAGGCCTTCACGCTCGGCCGGCGTCTCCGGTTCGTTGTCGTCCAGGCGCTGCCGCGCGCGGAAGGCGGCCTGGAGCTCCTGGCGCGCCGCCGCCAGCGCGACGCGGAACGGATCGGCGGCCTCCTTGCCGAACTCGGCCTCGGCGAAGCCGAGCTCCTGCTGATCGTGGCGGAGGAGCTCATCGGTCTCGATCAGGAGGCGGTTGGCGTCTCGGGCGAGACGCGTCAGGCGCCCCGTGCGCTCGCGATCCTCTGCCGCAACGGCGCGTCGGTCGCGGAACCAGCTCCAGATCAGCCATGCGCCGCCGGCGACGAGGGCCAGCGCGATGAGGAGCGGCAGGGGGTTGTCGCCGCCGTCGCCCGTCGGCTGGGACGGCCCGCCTGTGCCCGGCTCGGGTTCCTGGGGTTCCGGCTCCTCGCCGCCATCGGCGAGCGCGCCATCGAGCCCGTCGGCGATGGCGGCGATCGCGGCCCCCCAGTTGCCATCCGCGAGGCGCGGCTCGGCCTCGTTCGCGAGGAGGCTATCGATCTCGTCGTTGCTCACCTCGTCGAGCAGGTCGCCGACCCACAGCGAGTCGCGCCGGTCGTCGACCGCCACCACGAACAGGGCATCGTTACCGCCGAGCCCATTCTCCGCGGCGACCTGCGTGGCGTAGTCCGCGACGGCCTGCCCGTTCGTCGTGCCGACGAAGAGTGCCCACAACTGCACGTTGCGCGACTCGTCGAGGGCGGTGATGGCCTCGAGCGCCTCGGTGCGCTGGTCATCGGTGATGACGCCGGTCTCGTCGATGACGCGCTGGTCGCCGGTCAGCGACTGCGCGCTGACGGCGGTGCTCAGTGCCAGCAGCGCGACGAGCGCGGCGAGGATCGTCGCGGGCCATCGACGTGGGGACATCGGCCCAAGTATCAGCGATCCCCATGCCAGCTGCGAGCGGCACGAATATGGACGCGTCGCACGGACCGGCGTATGGTGCCCGCGCTGCCCGAGGGCGAGAGGGGGTCACGAGCTGTCCGAGCTGCTCGAGGTCACTGCGCACGGCGTCACGGCCATCCTGGCCACGTGGCTGGGACTGTTGGTGGTGACGCGAGCGCGGCGCGCGCCTGGCTCCGCGGTCTTCGGCCTGCTGTGCCTCCTGCTGGTCACATGGTCGGTGGCCATCATCGTTCAGCGCCTTACCGCCGATGCCGGCGTGCGACCGTTCGTCAACCTCCTCGAGGACGCCTCCGCCTTCCTGCTGCCCGCCGCGACGACGCACATCGCCATCGCAGTCGCCTTCGAGGGACGCCGATCTCGCCTCGCCAACGGCGTGCTCGTGGCCGGCTACGCGCTGGCGGCCCTCGCCACCCTTCAGGCTGCCGTCGATCCGGCGCATCCGATCCAGTTCTCGCCACCCAGCTTCGCTCCGCTCGGCATCCAGGGTGTCACCGTCGCCTGGGCATTTGCCATCGGCCGCCTGACGATCTGGGCCTTCGGTGTCGCCTACCTGGTGGCGGCGCTCCGCGCCGCCGGCGACGACCGGGCACGGCGCCGCCAGCTTGCGGTTGCCGTCGCAACGGTCGTCCTCGGCGTCGTCGGCGGAATGCTGCGCATCCTGCCCGAGAACATCGGCGGGCCGGAGTGGGTCGGCGTGTCGATCGTCGCCGCGGCCACGGTCCTGGCGACGTACGCGATCCTGGCCCAGCACATCTTCGTCGCCCCCGCCGCCGCCGAGCGCGCGGTGCGCTGGTCGCTGGCGGCGGGCATCGGCATCGTCGCCTACGTCGCCGTCCTGGTGGGGCTCGAGGAGCTGACGGCACGCCTGCTCGGCATCGACTTCCCGATCGTCACGGCGCTCGCCGTGGTGATGACCCTGGCCCTCTTCGAGCCGGTCGCCGATCGGCTCCGCGACCGGGCCGCCGGAAGCGAGCTCGCTGCCGCACGTGGCCGGCTCCTGCGCGCACTCGGCGTGGATCCGTTCCTCGGCAACGATCCCGAGCGAGCGGCACGCCCTGCCCTCGATCGGCTGGTGCGCACGTTCGAGCTCACCGGTGCGCAGATCGCAGTCGCGGGCAAGCCGGCGGTCGTCAGCGGCAGCGTCGACCCTGACGACCCCCTCGCCGTCCGCCTCGCCCTGACCGATGAGGGACGGACCCTCGGGCAGGCGGTCTTCGGGCGCAAGCGCAGCGGCCTCTCGTTCGCACCATCGGACCTCCGTGCGCTGGAGCTGGCCGTCGAGTACCTCGCCGCGACCCAGCGGCTGGCGGAGCGCCAGCGGGAGCAGGCGGAGGCGCTCGTGGCGCTGGGTGCCGAGGGCGACGTCCTCGAGTCACGCGGATCCGCGCTGCGGGTGGCGCTGGCCGAAGCGGCGGCGCCACCGAACGGCCTCCACGTGTATGCGCTCGGATCGCTGCGCGCCGAGCTCAACGGAGAGCCGATACGTCGCTGGGGCGGGGAGAAGGCCGGCGCGCGCCAGGCAGAGGCCATCTTCGCCTTTCTCTTCGACCGCGGAGACCGTGGCGTCGCCAAGGACGAGATCCTCGAGCTGGTATGGCCCGACGTCGACCTCGAGCGTGCGGACGTCGCCTTCCACCGCACGATGCTCGGGCTGCGCACCGCGCTCCAGCCGGGACGGCGACCGCGTGGCGCTTCGGGACCGATCACGTTCGCGAACGATCGCTACCGGCTCCAGCCATCCGTCGTGGCGTGGAGCGACGTCGCAGCCTTCGAGGACGTCGTCGCCCGCGCCGGATCCGCGCCGGACGACGAGGCGATGCGCCTCTTCGACCGGGCGCGGGCGTTGTACCGCGGCGATTACCTCGATGACTGCCCGTACTACGGCGACAGCGCCGCCGTCGAGGATCGGCGCATCGGACTGCGCCGGCAGTACGTGGACGTCCTGGTGGAGCTCGGCGAGCGCTACGCGCGGCGCGGTGATCGGACGGCCGCGGCGAGCGCCCTGCGTCAGGCGCAGGCGCTGGCCGACGACGAGCTTCCGCGCCTTTCCAGGGCCCTCAGCCGCCTCGCCGGGTCATCGGCTGCCGAGTCAGCGTCCGCGGAGCCGGCGTAGCCGGCGGTCAGCCTCCGCTGACGAGGACGAGGACGACGATGTTGAGGAGGAAGGCTCCGCCGATCACGGCGACGAAGTAGATGACGTGGCCGGGTACCTGCTGCGCGAACTGCTCGTCGAGCTCGACCCGCGCTTCCTCCTCGTGCTGCTTCATGAGCTGCTTCACGCGCTCGAGGCCCGCGGCCTTGACGGCCTCGTTCTCCCTGGAGCCCTTCTCCGGGCTCACTTCCTGCCGCCCTTCTCGTCCATCTCGATGAGGCGCTCCTCGATGCGAAGGATCGCGATCTTCATCTCCTCATCGCCATCCCGGGACTCCGAGCTCGACTTGTGGATCAGGAATGCGGTCAGGACGACCATCGCGAAGAGCTGAAGGAACTCGGACTGCCAGTTCTCGAAGGTGGCCTGCATCCAGCTCCAGAAGTAACCTGACGAGCCCCATAGCCGTGCGGCCTCGCCATGCGCCTGCTGGTCGGACACGAACTCGACCCAGCCGCTCACCGACTGGAGCAGCCATGAGCCGATGAAGAGGCCGGCGAGCACGAGGCTGAGCCCGTGCTCCTTCACGAATCTCGCCATTCAATCCTCCAGCCGGATGGTTGGTTCGATCGGCGCATTCGCATCCGTCGTGCCAGCGGGCCGGGTCAGGCCTCGACCACGAGCGTGCCTTCCATGCCCGGGTGGAGGGTGCACACGAAGGTGTATTCCCCCGCCTCCGGAGCGGTGAACTCGATGGTCTCCTCCGCGCCGGGCTGCACGGTCACGGCCGTCGCCGCGTTGATCGGGTCATCGAAGGTGAGGTTGTGCGGCACGGTCGCATCGTTGATGAAGGTCAGCCGCACGGTGGCGCCGGCCGGAACGCTGACCTCCCCCGGATCGAACTGGTTGGCCGAGCCGGTATCGGTGGAGACGGTGATCTCGACCACCTCGCCCTGGGCGTCTCCGCTGGGTGCGACCGACCCCGCTGGCGCTCCGCCGCCACCAACCTGGTCGGCAGGCCCGATGCGATACACCGCGCCGTTGCTGATGCTGGCCACGTAGAGAAGCCCGTCCGGCGCGGGCACGATGTGGGTGACCACCCCGAAGCCGGTCCCGACCACGTACGCGGCGCTCTCGCCGAGGTCGCCCTTCTGCGCGTTGTCGTCCACGAGATCAGTGAGCCCCTCGTCATCGCCGAAGTCGAAGCCCGATCCGTCCTCGGCCAGCGGGTAGCGCAGCAGGCTGTCGGTCAGGACCGTGCCCAGCCAGGCGGTGTTCGCCGACGACTCGCCCAAAGCGTCACCGATCACGAAGGCGATGGAGGTGACCGCGGGCGGGAACTTCCAGGCGAAGACCGGCGGCCGGTAGGTGCTGCCCTCGAGCTCGAAGAATCGGGTCATCGCCTCGTCCGCGCTCTCAGCGAGCTGGTCTGGCGGAAAATCGGGATTGTCCAGGCCATCCTCCGAGTCGCTCTCGATCTGGCGGAACTCGTCGAAGCGGTCCGGTGGGCCGATGAGCTGGATCCAGCCCGAGTTCGAGCCGGCGGGGAAGATGTTGACCTCGTCCCAGCTATCGTCACCGTTCTCGGTCTCCCACAGGTCTCCGGTCTCGGGGTGCACCGCCAGGCCGAAACTGTTGCGGATGCCGTAGGCCCACGTCATCTGGACGTTCTCGCCGGCCTCGCCGCCCATCTCGGCGCCGACGTCGTAGAACGGGTTGTCCTCCGGGATGCTGCCGTCATCGTTGAGGCGCAGGATCACGCCGGTGAAGTTCATGTCGTCCGGCGCCGGCCCGTCCGTCAGGTTCTGGTACTGGCCGCGCAGGTTCTGATCGCCATTGATGATGAACAGCTTGCCGTCCTGCCCGAACACGATCGGCCCGGCGTCGTGGTTGCCCCGGATGCGGCCCGACGTATCGGTGTCGAGCGTGTTGCTGCGCATCTGGACCAGGTTCATGTCCCAGGTGAGCTGCTCGCCGTCCCAGGTAAATCGATCGACCCGGTTGCCCAGGTCGGGCAACGTGAACTCGTCGTCGGTATCCGGGCCGAGCAGTCCGTCGTCGCCCTCGCCCTCGCCACTGGCCGTCCAGTACAGGTACACGTAGCCGTTGCTCTCGAAGTCCGGGTGCACGGCGATGCCGAGCAGGCCGCGCTCGTCGAAGTAGTTGACCGCCAGGTCGAGCACCGGGTCGCCGATGTCGCCGGCCACCACGTGATGCACCTCGCCGGTGCTCTTCTCGGTGACGAAGTACTCGTCCGCGCCGATGAAGGCGAGCGAGGTCGGCTCGGTCAGGCCGCTTGCGGCCTCCTCGACGCCGAGCGACTCGTCGGTCATGGTCGGGCCGGCGGCCGGTGCCTCGGAGGCGGAGGGCTCCGCCGACGCGCTTTCCGAAGCCGAGGCAGCGTCCGAGGGCTCCGGTGCAGAGGGGGACGTCTCCGTGTCCGACTCGCATGCGGCGAGGACGAGGAGGATGACGAACAGCGGCGCGAGGAGGGGGCGCACGGCGATGGCTCCAGTCTGCTTGGTGGGTCGTTCGAGACTCCATTGCATTCCTCGCGCCACGAGGCACGTCTGGCATGGCGGCTGCATTTCTGCGGCGTCACCGGGACATGCGCCGACGGAGGGGGACGATGCACAGACCAGCCAGGAACGTCGACCGAGTGGCCGCGCTGGAGGTTGGCGTGGGCGGCGCTACAGTTCCGAGGAACCCACCCTCGCCGGCGCGGGGCGATGTCGCAGCTCCCGCCGATGAGGACGCTGGGTTCGATGACGAGCTGATCCTCCTCCCGGAGGACGACCCACCGCTCGAATGGGGCGCCGCCCGCCTGGGGATCCCCTAGTCACCGCCGGGGTCGCGCCCTTCGCGTTCACCCTCAGCCTGGCTCGGGCGTGGCGAACGCGGACCGGCATCCTCCTCCGCGCCTTCGGCCATGCTGGGCCGTATCGGAGGCCGGGTGAGCTCAGCGGATTCGTTGCCGGCATCGACGTCGGTGCGGTCGCGTTCGGGGTCCGGCGGCATCGGTTCGCGGACGTGCTGATCGGTCATGAGCCTGCCGACTGCATCGGCGGTGCCTCAGGCGCCCTCGGTCCTCACCGCGGGGATCAGGCGACGGACGCTATCGACGAGCCGGTCGATGTTGATCGGCTTGGTGATCACGTCCGCAACCTCGAGTGTCTCGCTGGGGCGATGCCAGTAGGCAGACAGCACGATGACCGGAATCGCCGACAAATCCGGCCGCTTGAGCATGAGCGCGCGCAGTGCGAATCCGGACATGCCGGGCATGAACAGGTCGGTGATGACGAGGTCGGGCCGGCGTTCGGTCATCTCCGACAGCGCTCGCGCGCCGGACGGGACCGCGACGACCTCGCAGCCCTCCGACTCGAGCACGTCCATCAGCAGCGAGCGCATGTCGCCGGAGTCCTCGGCCACCAGCACGAGCGCCCGTCGCACGGACGGAGGCTCGATCGCGTGAGGCAACGTCGCCGACATTGGCTCGTGGATGTCGTCGTTGAGGGTATGCAACGCCGAGGCCAAAAGCATTCTGTATGCCACCGAGCGCGGGCAATCTCTCGGCCCGCACCCGAGCGTGGGCGATCTATCGGCCGCACTCCACGCGAAGTGCCTCCCGCGTGGCGTACAGCCGATGTAACGGTCACGTGCGCGCATGAGCTGCGCGCGGGCGCGCGCTTCGTGCGGAACCCCGACCGATAGAGTGGCCAAACCGCCCGCGCACCACGGCTCCGGCGGGATTCGTCCATTACATCGGCCACCGTTCCTGCATCGGCCACACATAGCCCACGAGCTCTTGCCATGGGCTGGCGACGCAGGGCATAGTGCGCGCAGCAACCGCCACCGCCGGGAACGAGAAGGAGGACCCGTCATGAGAGTCATGCGAACCCGTCCTCCCGACGCCTCGCTCGCCCGGAGCTAAGCCTCTGCGGCCTCCGAGGGTCGGGCCATCCCCACTCTCGGAGCGATCAGTTGCACCCTTCATGTGCGCGTCCGCGTCCGGCTCCGCCGTGGCTCGTCGACGAGCCGTACGACGACCGGCCGCTGGGGACGCTGAAGACGGGCAAGGAGGCCGAGGTCTTCGTCGTCGAGCGGCGCTACGCCGGCGGCGCGAGCGTCCTCCTGGCCCACAAGCGATATCGGCCCAGGCGGCCCGGCAAGGGCGAGCTTCGCGCGCTCGGCTTCGCCCACAGCACGACGTATCGCAACACGTCGGCCTACTCGGCCGGCTGGTATCTGAGCAGCCGGGACCGGCGTGCCGTCGAGACCCACACCGATCACGGCCAGGACCTCGTGCACCGCATGTGGCCGGTTCAGGAGCTGGCCATGCTTCAGCGTGCCTGGGACGCCGGCGCCTCGGTCCCATACCCCGTCGAGCGAACGGCCGATGGCGTCCTCATGGAGTTCATCGGCGACGTCGACCGCGCTGCACCGCGGCTGGCCAACGCTCGACTCTCACGAGCCGATGCGGCATCGGCCTGGCAGCAGTTGCTCGCCTCGGTGCGGGCGCTGGTCGCCGCGGGCGTCGTCCACGGCGACCTCTCCGCGTACAACCTGCTGTGGTGGAACGGGCGGATGGTGCTGATCGACCTGCCCCAGGCGGTCGAGTTCATCACCAATGCCGACGCACCCGACCTTCTCCATCGCGACGTGGTCAACGTGGCGGCCTGGTTCGGGCGCCACGGGATCGAGGTGGACGTCGAGGCGGTCTTCGCGGAGTTGCTGGCGCTCGCGTTCTAGGCGACCAGGAGGCGCCGCGGCTCGGTCTCGGCGTGCGAATGGCCACTGGATCTCCAGCGCTGCGCCGGCAGCCACGCGCTCCCTCGCCGATGGCATGGAGAGAGCCGCCTGAGGGGTCTGTTCAGGACCGCGCTCTCTAGGAGGCGCGGCGCTCGGCCCGCATCGGCATGGCGTCGTCAAGCGGCACGGCGGCCGAGAAGAGGAATCCCTGCGCCTCGCGGAAGCCAAGCTCGAGAAGCGTGTCGCGCTGGGCCTCGTGCTCGACGCCCTCGACGATGGTCGCCAGCTTCAGCTTGCGCGCGATGTGGCCGATGGCGCGCAGCACCTCCTGCCGCTGCGGCTCGAGGTGGACGCGCTCGACCAGGGATCGATCGATCTTGAGAACGTCGATGGGCAGGCGGCCCAGGTACTCGAGCGACGAGTAGCCCGACCCGAAGTCGTCGAGCGCGATGCGCACGCCGAGCGCCTGGATGCGCTGCAGCTCCGTCTCGGCGCCGGCGCCCGCCGACGCCAGGGTGCTCTCGGTCAGCTCGATCATCAGCCGTTCGGGCGCCATGCCCGACTCGCGCAGGGCGGCCTCGAGGAAGCGCGGCAGGTCCCCGGAGCCGAGCTGATGCGCCGACACGTTGACCGACACGACGGTCGAATGCCCCTGGGCCAGGTCCCGGCAGGCACGCGTCACGACCCAGGTCCCCAGCCGCCCGATCAGCCCGCTCTCCTCGGCCAACGGCACGAAATCGGCCGGCATCAGCCGACCCAGCTGTGGGTGGTTCCAGCGCACGAGCGCCTCGAGGCCGGTGGTGCGACCGCTGCGCATGTCGACGATCGGCTGGTACTCGAGCGTCAGGCCATCGCCGTCGAGCGCGCCCTCCAGGGCGTGACGCAGGGCGCGGCGGCGGGCGACGGGCTCGTGCATGCGGCGATCGAAGACCCGGACGCGGCCCTTGCCGAGCGACTTCGCCGCGTACATGGCCGTGTCGGCGTCACGCAGCAGCTCATCGGCGATCTCGGCCGATGCGGCGCCGACGGCCAGGCGGTCGCGCGTGGCGATGCCGATGCTCGCGCTCAGCGTGGCGCTGCGACCGTTGAGATCGAACGGCTCCGCCAGGGCGCGCAGGATCCGATCGGCGATGTGCTCCAGGTCCTGGGTCCGGACCTCCTCGAGCAGGAACGCGAACTCGTCTCCGCCGAGCCGGCCGGCGGTATCGGCTGGTCGCAGGACAGCTGAGAGCCGCGCGCCGACCAGGCGCAGCAGCTCGTCGCCGACGGCGTGGCCGAGCGTGTCGTTGATCTCCTTGAAGTCGTCGAGGTCGACGAACAGGACCGCCAGCCCGGTGTCCTTCGGTCCGCGTCGGACGAGGGCGTGGGCAAGGCGATCGACGAAGAGGACGCGGTTCGGGAGGCCGGTCAGCGGATCGTGCAGTGCCTGGTGGCGAAGCTGGTCCTCGAGATCCTTGCGATCGGTGATGTCGACCAGGATGCCCTGGACCATGGTCGGATGCCCGTCGGGGTCGCGCGCGACGACCGCCTCGTCATCGATGACCCACACCACGCGTCCGTCGCGGGCGATGAGCCGGTATTCCCAGCGTCCCTTGGCCTCGGCGCGCTCCGAGTCCTCGGTCTCGGCCACGATCATCCGATCGCGGTCGGCGGGATGCATGCGGCTCATCCACAGCGTCGGATCGGACGTCCACTCCTCGGCGGTGTACCCGAGCAGGTCCTCGATCTTGGGGCTGACGAAGTGCCACCGGCCGTGCTGGCCGGCTTCGGCGACGTAGACCACGCCCGGCACGCGCTCGACCACGGATCGGTACTGGGCCTCGGCCACCGTCAGCTCATCGGTCAGGTGGCGCTCGCGGCGGATGATCTGCTCGCGGTCGACCAGCAAGATCGTCTGGCGCGCGATGGCGGCAATCACGACCACGCCCATGGCGCCGGCCGTCGCATCCCGCAGGATGCCCGTCACGAGGTCCGGCTCACTGATCAGCGCGATCGCCACCATGCCGGTCACGACGGCGCTTCCGATCGGGACGAGGGCTCGCAGCCACGCCGCGACCGCGTGGTAGATCGGAGTGCCATCCTCCTCGGAGCTCCAGGCCGCGCCGCCATGGCCGACCAGCAGCGCACCGGTGGCGACGACCAGGTGGAGGACGGGCGCGCCCATCCCTTCACCGCCGACCGCGAGAAGGCCGACGTAGCCGATGGCGCCGAGCGCCAGCCCACCGAGCAGCTCCCAGGCCCCGACCGGTCGCAGCGGCACGCGGGTCGCGACGTCCAGGGCGAGCGTCGCGGCCAGGATGCCGACGAAGAAGGCGGCATGCACGAGCACCGCGATGCCGGCGGCGTCATCGATCCAGCGCGAGCCGATGACGATGACGAGTCCGGCGAGCCCGAAAAAGATCGCGGCCGCATCGAGATACAGCGCTGCCTCGTCGACGCGTCGCATGCGCCCGTGCGCCGCGCACACGAAGGTGCCGATCGCCCCGACCGTCAGCCCGACCACGCCGAGATCGGCGATCTGGCTCGGTTGGCCGGTAATGACGGCGAACCCGCGGCCCAGCTCGGACACGAACCAGACGACGACCGCCACGCCGATCCAGCTCCGGACCGCACGATCGCGCCCGCTGGCACGCCGCCAGCCACCGGCGATGACGAGCGTGGCAGCCGCGGCGGCGAGGACGCGTACGACCGAGCCGCCGACCGCGCCGTTCGCTGCGAGCGCGATGACGACGGCCAGGGCAAGCGACGAAAGGACGAGTGGCAGGGAGCCCCACCGCACGGGTCGTTCCCGAGCGAGGCTTCCCCCGCTGAGCACCATCAGTTGTGGCGTCCATCCCTGGAGCGCGAGTTCTCGGTCAGCGCAGCCTAGGTCGCAGCGGCTGGTCCGGGGATGGGCCAAAGGTACCGGTCACGTCGCGTCGAGCCGCCACTGCCTGCGACTCAGCGAGCGTAGCGAATGCCGCCTCCGCGTCGCTCCTTGTTCAGGCGGCGGTTGAGATGCAGCCCCTCCAGGACGAACTCGGTCGCTGACGCGATGCCCGCGAGCGACTCGCCGGTGTCGAGGCGGCCGATGGCGCCGGCCAGCTCCGGCACCGCCGCCACGAGCTCGGCATGCGCGGTGGACGGCACGAACTCACCAACCTCGGCCTCGAGAGCCTGCTCCTCGAAGCGCTCGATCAACGGCGCCAGCTCGGACAGTGCGAAGTGCCGATTGAAGACGTTCACGACCGCGCGCGCGACGAGCTTCTCGACCACCCGGTCCTCGCGGGTCTCGTCGCCGAGCGTCTCGAGCTCGATCTTGCCCGCGGTCGACGCGACCACCGCTCCGAGGTCGCTGATGCGGGGCGCGGCTGATGGCTCACCCAGGCGCACCGCGCGCTTGAGGGCCGCGGCACCGAGCGTCTCGTGGTTCGCGATGGTCACGCGAACGCTGACGCCGGATCGCTGGCTCACCTCGCTGGATCGGCGGGCCAGCTGCGAGAGTTCCGCGACGACCTCCTTCATGAACCCGGGAACCTCGATCGGCACCGATGCCTCGGCGTCGAACGCGGTGGCCTCGGCCTCCATGATGGCGATCTCCGTAGGCGCCTCCTCGGGGTAGTGCGTCCGGATCTGCGCGCCGAATCGGTCCTTCAGCGGCGTGATGATGCGCCCGCGGCTGGTGTAGTCCTCGGGGTTCGCGCTGGCGATGACGAAGAGGTCGAGCTCCAGGCGGACGCGATAGCCGCGCACCTGGACGTCGCGCTCCTCCATCACGTTGAGCAGGCCAACCTGGATGCGCTCGGCCAGGTCGGGCAGCTCGTTGAGGCTGAAGATGCCCCGATGCGTCCGCGGCAGCAGCCCGTAATGGATGGTGAGCTCGTCGGACAGGTAGCGGCCCTCCGCCACCTTGACCGGGTCGACCTCGCCGATCAGGTCGGCGATGCTGATGTCGGGCGTGCTCAGCTTCTCGCTGTAGCGGTCCTCCGCGGCCCACCAGCTGATGTGCGCGTTGTCACCCTCGTCGGCCACGATCTGGCGCGCCAGCGGCGAGACGGGGTGCAGCGGGTCGTCATGCAGCTCGGTGCCCGCGAGATACGGCAGCCACGGATCCAGCAGGCCGATGAGGCTGCGCGCGATGCGGGACTTCGCCTGGCCGCGCTCGCCGAGGAGGATGACGTCCTGGCCCGCCAGGATCGCGTTCTCGAGCTGTGGGAGGACCGTCTCGTCATAGCCCAGGATGCCCGGCAGGAATGGCTGGCCGTCACGGATGCGCGCCAGCAGGTTGGCCCGCATCTCCTCCTTGACGCTGCGGCTGCGGTATCCGGCCGCGCGCAGCTCACCGAGGGTCGTGTCGTTCGGTCGATCCCCGCTGGCCATCACGGTCTGAGCCTACCACTCCGCCACCCGGCACCAGTCGAAGGCCGCGTGCGCGATCAGCGCTCGGCGTACGAGCGAATGGCCGCGGCGACTGAGGGTGGGTCGCACACGCCGCGCAGGGCGAGATCCTCCAGGAAGGCAGACCGATCCTCGAGCTCCGCCTCGAGCGCGTCGGGGCTCAATCCCAGGCTGGCCGCCAGCACGGCGTACGCGTCGGGATCATGCAAGAAGGGCCGATCCGATCGTCCGCCATCGCCCGTCAGCATCGGCGGAGATGGCAGCCGCTGGGCACCCGTCAGCCTTGGGCTGCGGTCGCCCTCGATGGCGCCAAGCCGGACCGGCGCCAGCATGCCGGCATCATCGAGGCGAAGGTGCCAGGCCTCCTCAACGCGGCGATACATCCCGGCCGGCGTTGCGTAGGCCGAATACTGGAGATAGATGGTGAGGCCGGCGAGGTCCGCATCGGTCGCGCCAAGCTCATCCCGGAAGGTGGCAAGCGCCTCGGGAAGCGAGTCGGCATGCATGGTGGCGCCCAGTCCCCAGCCCTTGCCGGCCAGCACCAGCGCGCCACGTGCGGCGCGGCCCCAGACGTAGATCGGCAGGTGGTCGCTCATCTCGTTGATGAGGAGATAGCCAGTGCCGGCGGGGATCTCGTCGAGCCAGTCGTACTCCTCCCACCAGCCGCGCACGAAGATGCCGGTGGTGTCCTCCGGCAGGAAGTCGACGAGCGCGGAGAGCGCGGTCGTCTTGCCGGCCTGCGGCGCCTCACTGCTGAGCATGACGCTGCGCCGCCGGCTCACCACGGCCCATAGCGTGGCCATGAGGCGGGCGTCGATGGCCGGCGTCCCGATGAGCTCGACGGCGCTCATCGGCCGAGGCGGCGCCCAGTGGTAGCCCCACCAGCCTTCGGGGAACCGGTTGAACCAAGCGGTGAGCGCGCCGGACATCTGCCGCCACGGTACGGGCAGCCGCAACCCGGCGCAAGCAGGCCCCACCCGCGCCTATGCTGGTGCCATGGTGAATCTGCCGTCGGGGACGGTCACCTTCGTCTTCACCGACATCGAGGGCAGCACCCGGCTCCTCCAGGAGCTCGGTGACGCGGACTACGCGACGCTCCTGGCGGTGCATCGGCGCCTCGCGCGCGACATCTTCGCGGCGCACGACGGCCTGGAGATCGACACACAGGGCGACGCCTTCTTCTACTCGTTCGCGCGTGCCCGCCAGGCAGTGGCTGCCGCGATCGAGCTCCAGCGCGCCCACGCCAAGGCGTCCTGGCCGGGTGACGTCGAGGTTCGCGTCCGGGCCGGGCTGCACACCGGTGAGCCGGTCATCGGCGACGAGGGCTACACCGGCATCGACGTCGTGCGTGCCGCGCGCATCGCCGCGCTCGGGACGGGCGGTCAGGTCCTGCTTTCGGACACCACGCGCGCGATCGCGACCGACGACCTTCCCGACGGCGTGGTGCTGCGCGGGATCGGTCCGCAGCAGCTCAAGGACATTGAGCGGCGCGAGGAGCTGTGGGTCCTGGAGATCGATGGTGTCTCTCCGGCAAGTACGCCAGCCCCGGACGTCAACGATGCCGATGCGCCGGCACCTTCGACCGGCGACCTGCTGCGGCGGACGGTCGGGCGGGCGCGCGAGACGATCGAGGCACGCGTCCTGGCGCGGTTGGAGGAGGCGCTGCCGGGCATGCTCTCCGCCGCTCCCGACCTTTCCGCGCCGATGCCGCCTCCACGGCGATCGGTTTCGAAGGAGATCGAGCGGCTCCACGACCTCCGGCAACAGGGTGCGCTCACCGAGGAGCAGTACCGCCGGATGGTGGATCGCCTCGTCGACTCCGACTCGGAGCGCTGAGCAGCCGGCGCTGCCGCGCCTTACGCCACACGAACAGGGCGCGCATCGCCACGCCGGCGGCCGCGTCGATCAGTGAGCCGAGCACGCCGTCCGGCCCGACGTGATAGTCGACCCGATCCTCGATCCACGTCCCGCCGTTCGTGGCCGGCGTGAAGGTGTGCGAATGATGGAAGCGTCGCATCGGGCCGGCGATCGTGTCATCCACGATTCGCTCGCCGGGGATGTGTTCGAGGTATCGGATCAGCCATCGGCGCCTGAGCGGACCGATCCCGTAGCCGAACTCGATCTTCGTTCCGGCCCTCGGCGGGAAAGGCTCGACCCGCATGACGCGGATCCCCGTGCCGGGCGGCATGATGCGCGCGAGGTTGCCGGGATCGTCGAAGAACGCGAATGTCTCCTCCGGCGAGGCGCGCACGAGTCCGCGCGACTGGATGACCGGCATCAGCTCGAGCGTCGTGCTGGCTAGACGCCCAGTGGGTTGACAGCCTTGGGCGACGTCCCCTGCAGGATCGCCTTCGTCTCGGTGTAGAGATCGAGCGCCTCGATCGATTGCTCCCGCCCGTAGCCGGACTCCTTGAAGCCGCCGAACGGCACCCCGGGGAACGCCACGAACGGGGTGT
The DNA here is from genome assembly GCA_036380955.1 of Candidatus Limnocylindria bacterium. Taxonomy (GTDB): domain Bacteria; phylum Chloroflexota; class Limnocylindria; order QHBO01; family QHBO01; genus JACDBZ01. Next base: position 30,077 of record DASVDT010000049.1, read on the forward strand.
TGATGCCGACAGCTCCCGATCGGATCTTCTGCGCCACGCGGTGCCCACGCGCCCCGTCGCCGGTCCACACCGTGGCGGCCAGCCCGTAGCGGACGTCGTTGGCGAACGTCACGGCTTCGGCCTCGTCGCCGAAGCGGGTGAGTGTCACGACTGGCCCGAAGACCTCCTCCTGCGCGATTCGCGAGTCATTCGTCACGCCGCCGATGACCGTCGGCGCCACGAACGCATCGGCGTCCAGGCCGTCCCCCAGCGAGAGCCCGTTGCCGGCGAGCAGCTCGCCGCCATCGGCGACGCCCATCTCGACGAAGCCGCGAACCTTGTCCGCGTGCGATCGGCTGATGAGCGAGCCGACCTTGGTGTCATCGCTGAGCGGATCGCCCACGGCCAGGGACTTCGCCTTCTCCGCAAAGGCCCATGCGAACGCGTCGTACACGTCGTCCTGCACCAGGATCCGGGAGCGCGCCTCGCACGACTGTCCGGCCGAGTAGTAGATGGCCCACAGTGAGCCGATGACAGCGGCGTCGAGGTCGGCATCGGCGAAGACGATGTTCGGGCTCTTGCCCCCGAGCTCCAGGGAGACGCGCTTCAGCGACTCCGCGGCCACCGCGGCGATCCGACGGCCGGTCGACGTCTCGCCCGTAAACGCGACCTTGTCGATGCCGGGATGCGCGGCGATGGCCTCCCCCACCTCGCTGCCTGGACCGGGCACCACGTTCAGCACGCCACCCGGGATGCCCGCCTCGAGCGCCAGCTCGCCGAGACGAATGGCGGTCAGGGGCGTCGCCGAAGCGGGCTTGAGGACCATGGTGTTGCCCGTCGCCAACGCCGGCGCGACCTTCCAGGCGGCCATCATCAGGGGGTAGTTCCACGGGATGATCGCGCCGACCACGCCGACCGGCTCGCGCAACGTGTAGCTCACCACCGCCGGGTTGACGACGTGAGAGCGTCCGTACAGGTGCTGCGCCGTGCCGGCGAAGAGCTCCAGCGTGCCCACCGCGACCTTGATCTCTGCGGCGCACTGCCACTTGGCCTTGCCGTTGTTGCGGCTCTCGAGCTCGGCCAGCGCATCGGTCTGCTCGTCCAGCAGCTGCGCCAGCCGGTTCAGTGCCCGCGCACGCTTGGCCGGGGAGGTCTTGGCCCAGGCGCCCTCGAAGGCGCCGCGGGCCGCGCTGACCGCGGCGTCCACGTCATCGGTGCCGGCCTGGGCAACCGTGGCGAGGTCGCCACCGTGGGCTGGGTCGTAGGTCGTGAAGGTGCGGCCACTCTGCGCGTCGCGCAGCTCGCCGCCGATGAGCAGCTTCGTGGGGGCGTCGATCATCGGCTCATGGTAGCCGCTGCGGTCGGACTGGCCCGAACTACGAGCCGCTGCCGTCGAGGAGCTGGCGGTCGTCGACCGGCGCCTGGAGATCGATCTCGGTCGCGGTTCGAGCCGCCTCCTCGGGACAGGCCCCGGCCGCGGGATCGTCGTTCGCGGCAACGCGGAGGGTGAACGAGACGGCATCGGCCGCCTCGACCACGTCGACCGCGGCGAGCACGTAGCAGGTCGGTCCGGCCGGCATGTCGAAGCCGATGCGCACGCGCTTCTGATCGATGCGCCGGATGCACTGGATCGACACCGTCTGCGTCGCCCCCTCCTGCGGCTGGACGATGACCGACTCGACGTCGCGCCAGCTGGCGTCGCAATCGGCGGCCGCTTCCCCGGTCGGCGCCGCGCAGGCGGACAGCAGGAGCAGGAGTGCCAGCGCGCTACGCATCGGTCTCGAAGCGGTACATGTCGACGTCGCACACCCGCTCATAGCCGATGGCCTGGTAGATCTTGTTCGAGGTGGGGTTCGACAGGTCGGTGAAGAGGAAGACGAAATGCCGGCCGCGATCGAGCTGGTCCTGGCTGGCCGCGGCGGTCACCGCGCTCGCGTATCCATGGCCCCGGTGTTCCGGTGGCGTGTACACCGGACCGATGCGGATTCCGTTCGGCGTCTCGCCGCGCGCCGCTGCCAGGCTGACGGGCTCGCCCCCGTCCTCCCAGAGGTAGCCGAACGTTCCTTCCTGGCGGATCCATCGGTCGATCGCGTCGCGAGCATCGGCCAGTGACGGCGGCTCCTCGGGAGTGGCCTCCGAGACGAACGCGATGACCCAGTCCGCGACGAGGTCGCGGTCGCCGGGCTCGAGGAGCCGCCACGCTCCAGGGGTCGCCCGTGGCGGGATGACGCGCTCCAGGCGGAAGATCCGCTCCGCCATGGCGACGGCCGCGCGGCCGCCGGAGCGCTCGATCCAGCGGGCCGCGAACCGCGCTGCTGCCTCCGGCGAGCCGAGAACACCGGGGACGTTGGTGCCGTACGCATCGGCGATGAGGTCGACGGCGTCGAGCTGGTCGACCACCGAGAGGACCGGATTGTTCGGCGGCGTCTGGATCGAGGCGGCCACGATCGTGCCGCCTGAATCGCTGACCGCCATGAAGGCGGGCGGCTCGTCGACGAGGGCGGGGTTTCGACGCAGCCAGCTGGAGATGCCGAAGATGAGGTTGTGCTCGGCCTCGCGTTCCGCGAGGAACGGAGCGGTGGCGCGCAGGAAGCCGTCGACGTCGTCATAGCGGTGGAGCGTCAGCGCCATGGCCGCATGATGGCCGATGCGGACAAATGCCGGCGGGCGGCCGCCCGTGTGTGTACAAACATCCGGCGAGAAGGCCGATCACGCGAACCGGATCACGAAGGTCGTGCCATCGGGCCCCGTCGATTCGACCTCGATCTCTCCGCCGTTGGCGACGATCAGCTCACGGGCCACCGTCAGGCCGATGCCGCTGCCGGGGCGCGCGCGCGAGCGGTCGGCGCGGTAGAACCGCTCGAACACGAACGGTCGGTCTTCCGGCTCGATCCCGCCTCCGGCGTCGGTCACGCGCAGCTCGGGGCCTTCACCCACCTCGATGCGGACTTCGCCTCCACGGGGCGAGTGCTGGATCGCGTTCGCCACCACGTTCCGCAGAGCGCGCGAGAGCTGGCCGCGGTCGGCGACCGTGTCGGCGGCTACACCCTCCACCGTCGCGCGGACGTGGCCGGCTTGCAGCATGCCGTCCAGCCCGTGGACCGTCTCGCGCGCCAGCGCGAGCAACGCGATCGGCTCAGGCTGACGCTGGAGCGGGGCCGCCTCCGCCTGGGTCAGCTCGCCGAGCTGGGCAATCACGCTCGAGAGGCCGGCGGCCGCGGCACGCGCCTTCTCCAGTTGCGCGCCGTCGGCGGGCACGACGCCATCGACCATGGCCTGGATCTGCGACTCCAGCACGGTCGCCGGGGTTGCCAGGTCGTGGGCCAGGTCGCTCGCCGCGCGCCGGCGCAGCAGCTCGGAGCGCTCGAGGCGATCGGCCATGCCGTTGAAGGCGGCGGCGAGATCGGCCGACTCGGCATCGGATCCGCCGGTCGCCCGCGCCCCAAGGTCGCCGGCGCCCAGGCGGCGGGCGGCCACGGCCACCTGTCGCAGCGGCCGCGTCAACCGATCGGACAGGAACGCGGCTGCCACGAGAAGCGCGACGACGGCGACGATGCCGACCAGCACCAGGGCCGCGTTGAACGCACGGAGAAAGGGCGCCGCGGGATTGGGTACCGCGATCTCGATCGATCCGCCGCCGGCATCGGCGGACAAGGGGCTGGTCAGGGTCTGCGGCTCCGCATCGGCGCGAAGGTGATCGGCCTCGAGGCGGACGGTGCCATCGGGATCCACGATGCTCACCCGCCCACGGCTCTGGCGGGCGATCTGGTCGAGCAGGCGCTCCATCCCGGGGCCATCGGCGCCACGCTCGAGCCCCTGTTCGACGACCGCCACGGCAAGGTTCAGCCGCTGCTGCTCACCCGGCGCGAGCGTCTCGTCCAGCGAGCGCGTTGTCGCGCGGTTCACCACCACGCCCGCCAGCAGCAGCACGACCAGGACGACTGCCGCCAGGAGCGCCGCCAGCCGGACCGCGAGTGACCGGCCGCGCATCACGGCTGTGGGTCCGGCGTCGCCACAAGCCGGTAGCCGCTGGCCGGCACCGTCTCGATCAGCCACGGCTCGCCCGCATCATCGCCGAGCTTGCGCCGCAGGTTGGCGACGTGGACGTCGATCACCCGCTCATACACCTCGTCCGGGCGCCGCGCCACGACGCCCAGCAGTGTCTGCCGGCCGACCACCGCACCCGGACGGGCGGCAAGCGCAACGAGCAGGCCGCACTCGCCCGGCGTGAGCCGTCCGGCCGAACCATCGGCCATCGTGTATCGACGCGAACCCGGATCCAGCACCAGCCGGCCGGCGTCGAGGCTCAGGATCGGCGGTACGGCATCAGCCTCGGCGGTGCGCGCCCGACGCAGGATCGCCGCAACACGGGCGGTGAGCTCGTGGGGGTTGAACGGCTTGGCCAGGTAGTCATCGGCTCCGGCCCGCAGCCCAGCGATGCGCTCCGCGTCGCTGCGCTTGGCCGAGGTGATGAGCACCGGCACGTCGCCGGCGGCACGCAGCGCATCGAGCACGGCCTCGCCCTGCATGCCGGGCAGCATGAGGTCCAGGATGACGAGATCGGCGCCATCGGCATCGAACGCGTCGAGCGCGGTCGGACCATCGCCGGCGTCGGTCACGGCGTGGCCCTCGCGTTCGAGGTACAGCCGCAGGAGCGCGCGCAACTGCGGCTCGTCCTCGATCACCAGGATCCGCGCCCTCATGGCCAGCATCCTAGACGGCACTGATTCAGACGATGTGAAGACGCATCGGCCGATCTTGGCGCGATCTTCATCGGCTCCTCCGCATCCTCGACGCAGATTTGTTGAACGCGAGGATCACTCCATGGGACTCACCAGGGCGCTTGGCTTCGCCGGCGCGCTCATCCTGTCCGCCATCGTCGGCGGCACCCTGATCGGCTCTGCGCTTGCGCAGGATGAAAGGACCGATGCGACCGACGCCGCCACCCCGTACTGCGACACGTTCATGGACACGCTGGCATCGGAGCTCGGGACCACGCGGGACGGCCTCGTCGCCGCGAGCAAGACGGCGGCCAACGCCGCCATCGATGCTGCGGTCGAGGCCAGCGACCTCACCGACGAGCGGGCGGCCGAGATCCGCGATCGGATCGACGACGCCGATGGCACCGGCTGCCGGTGGTTCGGAGCCGGCTTCGCGCACGGCTTCGGCCACGGTCTGGCCCGCGGTCTCCTGGGCGGTGACGTGCTCGAGGCCGCGGCGGATGCGCTCGGCGTCGACAGCGCCGACCTCGTGAGCGAGCTGCGCGAAGCCGATTCGCTGGAGGCCGTGGCCGAGCAGCACGGCGCCGCCTACGACGACCTCACGGCGTCGATCCTGTCCGCCGTGCGGGCAGACCTGGATGCCGGCGATATCGACCCGGATCGGGCCGAGGCCGTGATCGAGCGCCTGACGCAGTGGCTCGACAATGGTGGCCAATTCGACGGCTTCGGCCGCGGGGCGTTCGGACACCGCCATCCGGGCGGCTGACTCGTTCCTCATTCCTCAGGCGCCGGATGTCCCGGGCGGGCTCCGGCGCCTTCCTTCGTGCCTCACTCGGCAACGACCGGCCATCGAACGCTGGTTGCCGGGCCGATAGCCCCGCCGGCAACGCACGCTCAGCCAGCGGCCTCGTTGCCCTGGACGAGGGTCAGAACGGGGTTCCACTCCGCATCGAGAACCACCAGGTCGGCAAGGCGGCCGACCTCGATGCGTCCGAGCTCGGCGTCCATGCCGAGAAGCCGCGCCGGATTCGTCGATGCCGCTCGGACCACGGTTCCGGGATCGAGGCCCGCAGCCACCAGGCGGCCGAGCGCCGGTCCCATGGCAGTGACCGAGCCGGAGAGCGTCCCATCGGCGAGGCGCGCGACGGTGCCATCGCTGGCGACCTCCTGGCCGCCCAGCCGATACCGACCCGGCGGCTGGCCGAGCGCGGCCAGCGCATCGGTCACGAAGATGAGCTCGTCCGGCGCCTTGAGCTTCGCGATCAGCGCGACCACCTCGGGAGCGACGTGGATCCCGTCGCACACCACGCTCACGGCCACGCCCGGCGCCATCAGCCGGCCGACGACGCCCGGGTCGCGGTGATGGAACGGCCGCATGGCGTTGAAGAGGTGGGTGCCCAGGCGCGCGCCGGCGCGAATCGCCTCGTCCGCCTGCTGCCAGGTGGCATCGGTATGCCCGATGGCGACGATCACCCCCTGCGAGGTGAGCCATTCGATGAGCTCGATCGCCCCCCGCAGCTCAGGCGCCAGCGTCACGAGGCGAATCGGACCCTCCGCGAGCCATCCCCTCACCTCGCCCATACCCGGTGGGCGGAGCTCCGATGCGTCGTGCGTTCCGCCGTACCGGGGCGAGAGGTACGGCCCCTCGAGGTGAATGCCCAGCGTCCGAGCCGCGCCAGGCGGCATCGGTCGAGACAGGTTGGCGATGGCGGGCGCGTACCGGTTCGGCGCGGCGCTGACGATCGTCGGAACGAAGGCCGTCACGCCGGTGGACGGCAAGGTGATGGCGGCGCGGTGAAGATCGGCCGCCGGATCGCCGAAGTCGACGCCGAAGGCGCCGTTGAGCTGGATGTCGACCAGCCCGGGGATGATCCACGCGTCCCGCCCGCCGACGGCCTCCGCCGGCGCCTCGCCGGCGTCGACGATTCGCGCGACCCGGCCATCCTCGATGACCACGAGCCGGATGCCATGGTCCTCCGGCGCCAGGAGCCGGCCGACCATCGACATCACGCCGAGCACTCTACGCGGTAGGCTTCACGGCATGACGAAGATCGGGTACGCATGCATGCTCGAGCAGTTCCATCCGACGGATCTGCTCGATTGGGCCGAACAGGCCGAAGCCACCGGGTTCGACGCCGGCTTCCAGGTCAGCGAGCACTTCCATCCGTGGACGCCGGAGCAGGGACAGTCCGCCTTCGCGTGGAGCTTCATGGGCGCGCTCGGCGAGCGCACCAGCCTCCCGTTCGGCACCGCGGTCACCTGTCCCGGGTTCCGCTACCACCCTGCGGTCATCGCCCACGCTGCGGCGACGCTCGGCGCCATGTACCCCGGTCGCTTCTGGCTCGGCCTTGGCGCCGGCGAAGCGTTGAACGAGCACGTCATCGGCGGCGAATGGCCGGAGATCGGCATCCGCTCCGCGATGATGTTCGAGGCCATCGACGTCATCAACAAGCTCTTCACCGGCAAGGTGGTCAAACACGACGGCGAGTACTTCACCCTCGAATCGGCGCGCCTCTACACCCGCCCCGAGCAGCCCGTTCCGGTCTATGTCGCCACCGCCGGTCCGGTCAACGCGAAGCGCACGGGCAAGTACGCCGATGGGATCATCACCGTCGGCGCGGCCGACGAGAAGATCAACATGTTGTGGGACAGGTTCCGCGAGGGGGCCCAGGAAGCCGGCAAGGACGCATCGGCCATGAAGACACAGCTCCAGGTGCACGTGAGCTGGGCGCCGACGCAGGCGGCAGCCGAGGAGCAGGCACTGAAGGAGTGGCCGAACGGCGGCATGCCCTTCCCGAAGCAGGACATCAAGAACCCCGAGGACTTCGCGAACATCGCGAAGCTGGTGCGGATCGAGAACTTCGCCAACCGGATGCTGATCAGCGCGGACCTCGAGGAGCACGCGGCCCAGCTCCAGAACTTCGTCGACATGGGCTTCGACGAGATCTACCTGCACAACGTCGGGCGGAACCAGGCCGAGTTCATCTCGACCTTCGGCGAGAAGGTGCTGCCGAAGCTGACCCTCGGCTGAGCCTGGTTGCGTCGTGAGTAAGCGTCGCGCGGGAGCGCGGGCGCGCGGGAGCGCGGACGCGCGGGAGCGCGGGCGCGCGGGAGCGCGTTGCACCAGATGCACCAACCCGAGGTGCAACACCCGACGACCCGGCTTCCGTGCAGGGATCCGTGATGGTTCCTTGCACGCCACGCAACAACTGTCCGGAATGAACGCCGATGCCAGCGCTACCGGATGACGAGGCGCGCCGCCGCTTCGCCGCCGCCCGGGTCGCGCATCTCGCCACCGTGCGGGCCGACGGCCGGCCACACATCGTGCCGATCGTCTTCGCTCTCGACGGCGACACGGCCTACTCGATCGCCGATCCGAAGCCGAAGCGTGGACTCGACCTGTTGCGTCACCGCAACATCGCGCTCCAGCCCGCCGTTTCGCTGCTCGTCGACGAGTATCACGAGCCCTGGGAGGGCATCTGGTGGGTCCGCGCCGACGGCTCGGCGCGGGTCGTGGAATCCGGGATGGAGCGCGACACGGCGCTCGAGCTCCTTCGGGCGAAGTACCGCGAGTACGCCGAGTGGACGACCCCCTTCGGCGCCGCGACCGTCATCAGCATCGAGCGCTGGTCGTCGTGGACGATGTCGTGACGCTGCGTGGGCAACAATGGTCGAGTCATGGATCCAGGCGCTCCAGGCTCGAGCGACTCCTCCGGCGGGAGACAGGAGCGGGAGGCGTCTGAGACCCTTCGCACCGGCAGCCGCCAGAAGCGGCTTCGCAGGTTGTGGCGATCGATACCGAGCCCTCCACGATGCAAGACGTGCCACCGACCCTTTGGCGGTGTCGGGGGCCGGCTCATGCGCCTCATGGGCCTTGGGCCGTGGCCAGGAAACCCGAAGTACTGCCGCGGCTGCTTCGGCGAGATGTACCGCGATCGCGCCGGCGCAGAGATCGAGTGCACCCTTCTCTTCGCTGACGTTCGGGGCTCGACCGCCCTCGCAGAACGGATGCGCCCGTCCGAGTATCGAGCGCTTCTGGACCGCTTCTACGCTACGGCGTTCGACGTCCTGGTCGCGCATGACGCCTTCGTCGACAAGTTCGTCGGCGACGAGGTCATCGGGATCTTCGTCCCGGTGATGACCGACGGCCTCCACGCGCGGGTTGCCCTGGAAGCGGGCGTGCAGCTCTTGCGCGCGACCGGCCATGCCGGCGGCAATCCGTGGGTGGCCGTGGGCATCGGCATCAACACCGGCATCGCGTACGTCGGTGCCGTAGGAACCGACGAGCATGTGGAGTTCACCGCGCTCGGCGACATCGTCAACGTGACCGCTCGCCTCTCCACTGCCGCCGCCGCGGGAGAGCTGCTCGCGACCGCCGACGCGCTGCACGCCGCCGACGTCGCGCCTCGAGGCTTGGAGCGCCGGCACGTGACGCTCAAGGGGAAGTCGGAGATGACTGAGGTCTTCGTGCTGTCGGCGAGCGGTACGTCAGGCGAGCCGGCGTGATGGCCGGGCCGCCTCGGCGCGAGCCCACCGCGCGATCAGCAGCCCGAGCAGCACGATCCCGATGAGGTCGGTGCCGACCCACATGATCGCTCCCGCCAGGCGCTGGTCGGCGAGCGCGGTCGTGGCATCCGCGGCCGCCGCATAGGCGGGGTACAGCACCCTCGTGTCGCTGGCGATGACCAGGCCGAGCACCGAGCTGACCGGCATGCCGGCGAACACGTAGAGGAACCGGCGCGACCAGCTGAGCCGATGCGCCAGCGGCTCGTCGCCGAGCGCCGGCAGCCAGTAGAGGACGGCGGTGCCAAGGATGAGCAGGTGCTCGAGACGGTGGATCGCCTCGGACTCCAGGGCGAGCTCATACAGCGGCGAGAAATGGACGAGCCACATCGTCACGCCGAAGAGGAGCCAGGTGAGCGGCGGGAAGGTGAGCGCCTTGACCGACGCGCTGCGAACGACCGGGAGCAGCACCTTGCGGCGGACATCGGCGGGCACGAGCCGCATGGCCAGGAGCAGCGGCGAGCCAAGGACCAGGAGGGGCGCGGCCACGAATCCGAGGAGCACGTGCTGGACCATGTGGACGCTGAACAGGTCGTCGGCGAACGTGTCGATCGGGCCCTGCAAAGCGAGCACGAGGACCGCCAGCCCGGCCAGGAACGATGCGGCGCGCCACGTGGGGACCGGCGAGCGCGGATGCGCGGCGTTCACCCGAAGCACCGCCCAGCCCCATCCGGCGGCGACGCCCACCGTCACCAGGAGCAGCGGGTCAGGGCCGCCGGCGCCCGGCGTCGCGTGCGCCACCAACGCAGTCATTGCGAACGAAGCATCAGAGCGTTTGGGGCCATCCATATAATGCCGCTGTACATCGTCAATATTGCCCGGATGGGTCTCGGAGGGTGAGATGCCTGTGCAGTGGATGGTCGGTATCGCGTTCGTGCTGATGGCCGGCAGCCTCGTTGCCGTCTTCGCCACGATCGCGTTCGATTCGCGGGCCGAAGCGTGGGAGGGGATCTACCAGCGCGGCGGGCGCCTCCGGCGGGGCTGGTTCATCGGCCTCCTCGTCTTCGCAATCGTCGTCTTCGCTCTGTCCATGACGTGGTTGCCGTACGGACTGGTGCGCAGCGCCCAGCTTCCGGGTGATGCCACCGAGGTCGGCGTCACCGCCCGGCAGTTCGCCTTCGCACTCGACGCCGATTGCCTCCCCGCCGACACGCCAATCGAGTTCGCCGTCCAGAGCGCGGACGTGAACCACGGCTTTGCGGTCTACGACCCGGACGGCCATCTCGTCGCCCAGGTGCAGGCGATGCCGGGCTTCACGAACGAGCTGCGCACCAGCTTCTCGAAGCCTGGCCCGTACACCGTCATCTGCGACGAGCTATGCGGTCCGGCCCATTCGTTCATGCGAGGCGAGTTCACCGTCGGTGGCTGCGGTGGCTCGGCCGCCGCCGGATGCGGTGGAGGTGCCTGCGCATGACCGGCACCGCGAGCAACTGGCTCGACGACTCGCGCCGGCGCAGCATCAACCGCCTCACCCTGCTCTGGGTCATCACTGCCTTCGTGCTGCTCCTCATCCTGGGGCTGGCCGGCCTGCTCATGCGCGGAATCCAGTCGGGGGTGCTCGGATTCCTCACCGACTGGTTCTACCCGATCCTCACGCTGCACGGCATCGGCATGGTGGCGCTCGTTGCCCTCGTCCCGCTCGCCGGATGCTGGTACCTGTTCGCGCAGCGCGTGCCGATGAGCATCGGCATCTGGAAGGCCTGCTACGCGGCGACGGTCCTCGCGGTCGTGCTGGTGCTGATCTCGACCCTGGTCGGGCAGTTCGGCACGGGCTGGACGTTCCTCTACCCGCTGCCGTTCATGAGCGCCGGCGCGTGGGACGTCTGGGCGTTCGTGCCGTTCCTGCTCGCGGTGACGATCGTCGTGGTCGTCGTGCTGGCCATCGACATCGAGTTTCTGTATCGGGGCATGAAGAAGTACGGCGGCCTCGGCCGCATGTACGGCCTCGAGTACCTCGCCGATCCGCACCCGCAGGACGACGGACGTCCGCGGACGGACCTGACCACGATCGCGATGACGACGACGGCGCTGACCTGGATCCCGGCGGCGCTGCTCGGCGCGATCCTGGTCGTGCTGCTGCTGATCCAGGTCGTCATCCCCGACTTCAGCATCAACGCGCTGCTCGCGAAGAACCTGACCTTCTTCGCCGGACACATGCTCGTCAACGTCGGGCTGTACATGGCCGCCGGCCTGCTCTACGCCATCCTGCCGGCCTACACGAATCGACCGTGGGGCGTGGCGCGCTACGTCGTCATCGGCTGGCTGGTCACGACCGTGGCCCTCTGGTTCGCCTTCTATCACCACCTCTACCAGGACTTCGCCCAGCCCGATTCGGTCCAGGTCATCGGACAGGTGTTCAGCTACGCCTCGGCCTTCCCGGCGCTCGTCGTCACGCTGCTCGGCGGCGTGCTGCTCGTCTGGCGCTCGCAGGTCCGCTGGTCGCCGGCGCCGATCTTCATGTACCTCGGCATGGTCGGCTGGGCGGTCGGGGGCACCGGCGCCATCCTGGACAGCACGGTCGGCATCAACCAGTTCATGCACAACACGCTGTGGGTGGCCGGCCACTTCCACGGCATCATGGCCATGGGCGTCATGATGTTCTTCCTCGGCACGCTCTACCACGTCTTCCCCGGCATCTCGGGGCGTCAGCTCTCGGAGAGCACGGGACGCGCAGCGGCATGGCTCATCGCCAGCGGCGGGTGGATCGTGGTGCTGATCTTCTTCCTCTCCGGCGTCTTCAGCGAGCCGCGCCGCTACTCGCAGCAGCTTCCGGGCACGGAGTGGCTGGCGCTCGTCGGCCTGCTGGGCGCGGTCCTGGTGGCGATCGGCGGCCTCCTCATCGGCGGTGACATCGTGCGCACGCTGCGGCGTCCCGCCACGGCAACGGCGTCCGAGGCTGAGCCCGCGCCGGCGCCGGCCTGAGACACCGCCGGATGAGCGCTCCCGAGCTGTCCGCCGCTGTTGCGGCACCCGCCGCCGCGCCAGGCGCGGCCGCCGCCTGGCGAAATCGGATCGGCGCGTACGTCGCCCTCACCAAGCCACGCATCATCGAGCTGCTCCTCGTCACCACCGTGCCGGCGATGCTGCTCGCCGCTCGCGACGCGCCGGGGATCTCTCCGGGTCGTTTCGCCTGGCTGCTGATCGCGACGCTCGTGGCCGGGACGTTGGCCGCTGGATCGGCGAACGCGATCAACTGCTACTGGGATCGCGACATCGACCGCGTCATGTCCCGCACCCGGCGACGCCCGCTCCCAGCGCAGTCGGTGTCGCCTCCCGTGGCCCTCGCGTTCGGGCTCGTCCTCGGTGCAGTGGCGTGCCTCCTCCTGGCGCTGCTCGTCAACCTCCTCGCCGCGGCGTTGACCGCGCTCGCCATCGCGATCTACGTGGTCGTGTACACCATCTGGCTGAAGCGGACCTCGGTGCAGAACATCGTCATCGGCGGCGCCGCGGGGGCCCTGCCGCCGATGATCGGGTGGGCCGCGGTGCGCGACGAGGTCGCGCTCGTACCACTGATCCTCTTCCTCATCGTCTTCCTCTGGACGCCTCCGCACTTCTGGGCACTCTCCATCCGGCTGCAGCGCGACTATCGCGCTGCCGGCGTGCCGATGCTCCCGGTGGTGCGCGGCGTCGAGGCGACCAATCGCGAGATCCTGCGGTACGCGGTCGTCCTCGTCGGAGTGACGCTCGTCCTCGTCCCGGTCGCCTCGATGGGGCTGGTCTACACGGGGTCGGCGATCCTGCTCGGGGCATGGTTCCTGCGTGAGACCGGCACGCTGTGGCACGTTGGGACGCCGGCGCGGGCGATTCGCGTCTACCGCGCGTCGATCACCTATCTCGCCCTCCTCTTCGCCGCCATCGGCGTCGACGCGCTCCTCATCATCCGACCCTGACCTCTCCCCGCCGATGAGCAACCCCACGGCTCCATCCCGCCGCGCGAACGCGCATGCGCGCGCGGCCCGACATCGCCTCCTCGCCGATCCGACGCGGATGCTGATCGTCGACGCCCTCACCGAGGGCGCGTGCCTGATCGGTGATCTGGTCGAGCGGGCCGGCGTGCACCGCAATACCGTTCGCGCGCACCTCGCCCGACTGATCGACGCCGGCGTCGTCGAGCGCGAGCGCGTTGCCCGTTCCGGCCCCGGCCGTCCGGCCGAGCGATATCGACTCCGCGAAGCGATCGCGCCGAACGGCGTCGAGCAGCGCCTCCTCATCTCGGCGCTCGTGCGATTGGTCGCGAGCGCCTACGAGGCCGGCGCCGATGACCAGGCACGCGAGGAGGGCCTGCGCATCGGTCGCCAGCTCGGCGCATCCCATCCGCAGCGCACGGTGTCCGCGGCGGTCCACGAGGTGACCCGCCTCCTCCGCGAGCTCGCCTTTGCCCCGCAGCTGTCGGAGCGGGGCGCGGTGAGCGAGATCGAGCTTCGCTCCTGCCCCTTCGCCGTCTCGCCCGACGACCCGCGCGGCACCATCATCTGCGCCTTCCACCTCGGCCTCATGCGTGGCGTGCTCGAGATGTCGGCGCCATCGGCCACCCTGGACGTTCGGCTCCTGCCGCACGTCGGACCCAGCCTGTGCCGAGCCGAGATTCGCTACTCGGAGACCGCCTAGCAGCGGCGCGACCAAATTCGGGACCAGGCCATCGTCATCCCAGGTGCCCCGCGTGCTTGGCTGGCCGCGGTCGCGTCGTGGGCAATCCGGCTCCCGTGGTGCGATTGCTGATGATTCTGTGCACGGGCCTGCAACACGACGGGCCAAGTGACGCCGATCGTGGCGGCAACGAGCCCGGACTTCTCCAGTTCGTGCACGGCGCGCAACACCCGTCCGGCATGAGCACGGAGCCACCTAGTCCTGTCCAAGCCGAATGCGGCGGAACGTGAAGTACAGCGCCAGGTCGTAGACGGCCTTCAACCCACCCGCAACGAGGAAGGGCACGCCCGCCGCCATGGTCATCGAGATTGATGCCAACGCCGGGCCGACCGGCCTCACCACGTGCCGTGCTGCGTTCGTGTACGCGGCGGCTGCCGTCCGCTCCGCCGGATCGACGAGTGCGGCGACGTACGCCTGCCGGGCCGGCACGTCCATCTGTGACAGCGCCGAGCGCGCCAGCAGCAGCAGAACGGCCACCGCAAGCGATGGCGCGAGCGGGATGAGCCCCAGGATCACGTTCGACGGCAGGTGGGTGAAGACCATCGTGTTCAACAGGCCGATGCGTCCGCCGAGCCAGCCCGCGACCACGGACGAGCCCGCCTGGAGCAGCCCGACACCGAAGAAGACGAGGCCCATGAGCGCCGCGTCGGCGCCGAACTGGCGCCCGAACCAGAACACGATGAACGACTGCACGATGAACCCGCCCGCGAACGCGTCGACGGCGAAGAGGCCGGCGAGCCGCTGGACGACTCCGCGCGAGCGGTGCAGGCCACGCTCGCTCCGTCCCACCGCCTCGACCTCGACCGCGGTGGAGAGGCGCGCGGCCAGCACGGCACAGACGACCGCGCCGACCGGCATGACCAGCAGCCAGCGCTGGTCGGGCGGTAGCGCGGGAATCAGATCGCGGAGGGCCGCTGGCCCGCCGGCCACGAGCGCACCGGCCGCGCCCGCCAGGTAGGCCACCGCGTTGTACCGCCCGTACACCCGGCTCCGCTCGGTCGCGGGCGTCGAGGCCAGCATCGCCTGCTCCACGCTCGTGATCGGCCCCGACTCATTCGGATCGGTGGACAGGGTCCCCGTCAGGGCGACGACGATCAACAGCGGCAGCGAGCCGGTGAGCGCAAAGACGGCCCCCGCCACGCCCATCGTTGCGAGCAGCGCGACGTACGTGCGACGACGGCCGATCGCCTCGCCCCAACGGCCGACGGCCAGCGACGAGATCGCCATGCCGAGCAGCATGGCCGTGAAGACGGCACCGACCGCGACCTCGTCGAGCCCCGTCGCCGCCAGCGACGCCCCGATCAGGATGCTGCTGAAGCCGTAGAGAAACGCCCGGATGGCCTGGATCGAGAAGATCGCCCGGACGTCGGACACGCCTATTCGATCGAGAACCAGGCGCGAATGCGTCGCGAGATGGTGAGGTCGGCGGCGACCGTCTCGGTCGGTATGCCGCCCATGTCGGCCGCCTGCATCATCGCCATCTTCGGCATCGGCGGCCCGAGGTCGGCCTCCTCCTCGACGCGCACCACGCCGCCGAGAGCGGTACCGGCGGCAACAGCCAGCACCTCCGCCTTCGCACGCGCCGCGGTCATGGCGGCGGCCAGCGCCTCGTGCTCTGCCGCGGACGGATCCGACGCTTCCATGCGCGCGCCGTGCACCTCGTTGGCACCACTCGTGGTGAGCGCGTCCTGCACGGGCCCCAACAGGTCGAGGTCGCGGACGCGGGCGGTCATCTGCCGGCTCGCGCGGTATCCGATCAGCCGCTGCCCCTTGCGGTAGTCGTACTCCGGACTGACGGCAAGGTCGGGCGCGTTGAGATCCGCGTCGCCGATGCCCAGCTCGCGCAGCGCGGCAAGGACCGCCGATGACCGCCGGTTGACGTCGTCACGCGTGGCCGCGAGCTCCTTGCTGCTGCCCGACACGGCGAACGACACCACGGCCAGGTCGGGCGCGATCGACGCATCGCCGCTCGCGACGACGCTGATCCACCGCGGCGCGTCGGACTCCGTCACTCCGCCGACTCGAAGACGGCAGCGATCCCCTGCCCGACGCCGATGCACATGGTGGCGAGCCCGTATCGCGCGCCGCGCCGGCGCATCTCGTGCATGAGCGTCGCCGTCAGTCGCGCACCGGACGCGCCGAGCGGGTGGCCGATGGCGATCGCCCCACCATTGACGTTCGTCTGCTCCGGGTCCAGCCCGAGCTCGCGCATGACGGGCACGGCCTGAGCGGCGAACGCCTCGTTCAGCTCGATGAGGTCGAGATCGCTGACCGATAGCCCGGCACGTTCGAGCGCCTTCCGCGAGGCGGGAATCGGGCCCAGCCCCATCGTGGCGGGGTCGACGCCGGCGACGGCCGAGGCGACGAAGCGCAGCACTGGGCGAAGGCCGGCCTCGCGAGCGGCGGCCTCGCTCATCACCAGGAGCGCCGCGGCGCCATCGTTGATGCCGGAGGAGTTGCCGGCGGTCACCGAGCCCGACGCGTCGCGCTTGAAGGCCGGCTTCAGCTTTGCCAGTGACTCCATCGTCGCGTCGGGGCGCGGATGCTCGTCGGTGTCGACGGTGCGCGTCGCCTTGCCATCCGGAACCTCGATGCCGACCACCTCATCGGCGAAGCGTCCGGCGGCGTTCGCATCGGCCCAGCGCTGCTGGGAGGTGAGGGCGAAGGCGTCCTGGTCCTCACGGCTGACGCCGCAGCGCTCGACGACGTTCTCGGCGGTCTCGCCCATCGAGTACGGGTAGTAGGCATCGGCCAGGCGCGGATTCGTGAAGCGCCAGCCGAGTGTCGTGTCGTACATCGACTGCTCACCGCGCGGGAAGGCGGCGGAGGGCTTGGCCACCACGAATGGCGCGCGTGTCATGGATTCGACGCCACCGGCCACGAAGACGTCGCCGTCCCCGTAGGCGATGGCGTGCGCGGCAGCCACCACCGCCTGGAGCCCGGAGCCACAGAGGCGGTTGACGGTCTGCCCGGGGACCTCCTTTGGCAGTCCGGCCAGCAGGCCCGACATGCGGCCGACGTTGCGGTTGTCCTCCCCCGCCTGGTTCGCCGCGCCGAGGATGACGTCGTCGATCGTCGCCGGGTCGAGGCCGTTGCGATCGATGAGCGCTCGGATGACATGCGCCGCCATGTCGTCTGGACGCACATCCTTGAGGGCACCGCCGTAGCGGCCGAAGGGCGTGCGCAGCCCATCGACAATGATGGGCGTGCGGGCGGGATCAGTGCTCATTCTCCGCCGATGCTACCGCCTTGCCGGCTCCAGCGACGAATCCGCCATCCACTCGCGTAGGGTGTGGATCCGGCAGGTTTGGCCTCCGACGCTGCCAACGGGGTCCCGATCACGCCTGGTGCGAGTGGATTGGCCGACTCGCGCCTCGCCAGCGTCCAGATCACCTGCGTGATGAGTAGATGGCGGGGTGGGTGGCACGGGGCCGTACCCTCGGCGAGGAGCAGGTACCGGAGAGACCCGCATGGACGTCCATCCCTTGGATGATGGTAAGAAGCCGGGGACCTGGTCAGAAGCTGGGCGGCGTGATCACGAACAGGATGCGTGCGGTCCCCGGTCCGGGGTTCTGATTCCGATGGGGAACCCGGCTCGAATAGCGAATCGCGTCGCCCTCGTCCAGCCGGTGGTGCTCGGCACCGACCCACAGGTCCAGCGAGCCCTCGAGCACGATGAGGCACTCTTCGTCCGATTCGTGCGTGTACGCCTCGGGTCCCGTGCCGCCGCCGGGCTCGACGACGGACATGATGACCTGCAGCCTGCCGTCGCTGCCATCGGTCAGGAACTCGTCGCGCGCGTTGAGTCCAGGGTAGGTCACGACCCGGCGCTCGGATGCCCTCACCAGCTGCCCATGCGGTCCCGCCTGGTCGAGGATGACGCCGATCGATGTCCCCAGCGCGACCGCGATCCGGCGGAGCGTCGCAATCGATGGGCTGGCGATGTCTCGCTCCACCTGCGAGAGGAAGCTCTCCGTGACGCCAGACGCTTCCGCCACCTGTCGCAGCGTCAGCCCGCGGCCGCGACGCACGCTGCGGAGGCTGGCACCGATCATCAGCTCGGCATCGGTCATCGCACGCAAGTCTAAAGGATCGCTTCAGCCTGTCACCGTTGACCACGGCGCAGCATTGCCGATACAGTCGCGGCACTGTAGTACCGCTTCAGGACAGCATGCCCGAGCCACCTGATCCCGCCTCGCTTCCCGAACCGGGCCATCGCCGAAGCTGGTGGCTCCGCGAGGCGCTCGCACGCGAGGACGATCCATCGCCCGCGCCACCGCTCCGGGGCAGCATCGAGTGCGACGTGGCGATCGTGGGCGGCGGCTACACCGGCATGTGGACCGCGTATGACCTCACCGAGCGAGCGCCCGGGACGAGCATCGTGATCCTCGAGCGGGACGTCTGCGGTGGCGGGCCGAGTGGCCGCAACGGCGGCTTCGTGCATGGCTGGTGGGACCAGCTGCCGCTCCTCGTCGAGCTCTATGTCGCGGACCGTGCCCTCGAGGCCGCTCGTGCATCGGAGCGGGCGGTCCGGCAGATCGGCGAATTCTGTGACCGCCACGGGGTCGACGCGTGGTTCCGGCAGAACGGCTACCTCCAGGCAAGCGCCTCGCCGGCGCAGGACGGGTCGTGGGACCGCGCCGTGCGCGTATGCCGGGAGCTCGGCGTCGAGGATCGCTACGTTGCGCAGACGGCGGCCGAGGTCCAGGCCAGATGTGCGTCACCCCGCTTCCGGGCGGGGGTCCTCATGCCGGGTGGCGCCACGGTTCAGCCGGCGCTCCTTGCGCGCGGCCTCCGTCGCGTCCTGCTCGAGCGCGGCGTGACGATCCATGAGTCGACGAGCGTCCGCGCCCTCACCCCGGGCCGCACCACGCGCCTGGCGACCGAACACGGGGAGGTTCAGGCGGAGCAGGTCGTGCTCGCGCTGAATGCGTGGGCGGCCGGCTGGCCGGGATTCCGGACGCGGCTCATGACCTGGGCCAGCTACATCGCGCTGACCGAGCCGATTCCCTCCCGGCTGCAAGAGCTCGGCTGGACGGGCGGCGAGGCCGTGACCGACTCGCGGTTCACGATCCACTACTTCCGGACCACGCGTGACGATCGCATCGCATTCGGTGCGGGCGTCGGCGCGGCGGGCTACGGCGGGCGCATCGGTCGCTCCTTCGAGGGCGATCGCGGCGCGGTCGCACGCGCGGTGTCCGGGCTGCATCACCTCTTCCCGTCACTGGCCGACGTCCGCATCGACGACGCGTGGGGCGGCCCGATCGACATCTCGTCGGACCGCCTGCCGAACGTGGGCTCCATGCACGGTGGCCGCGTCCACTTCGCCCACGGCTATTCCGGCAACGGCGTCGGCCCGTCACGACTGACCGGGCGGATCCTCGCTGCCATCGTGGCCGGAGCAGATGATCCGGTCGCGCGCCTGCCGATCGTTGGCGCGCGGCCTCGCCGCTTCCCGCCGGAGCCAATCCGGTACGTCGGCGCGCGACTGATCCGCGAGGCGTTGGTCCGCAAGGACGAGAGCGAGGATATCGGCCGCCGCCCGAACCTCCTCATCCGGCTCATCACGCGCATCCCGCGCCTGATGGGCTACCGGTTCGGGCATTGAGTCTGAAGTCTTGCTTCAGAAGTATTGACCGCCGTTACAGTCGGATACTAGGATCGCTCCTTGAGCGACACTTAAGGGGGATGACGCCCGGAGTCGGGCGCGGCAGGAGGCCACCGAGCATGCGACTTCCGTATCCGGCGCGATCCTTGACGGTCCTGGTGATCATCGGCTTGGTGCTCGCCGCGTGCGCCACCCAGTCTGGCGACGGTTCGCCCGACGAGTCGACGGCTGAGTCCGCCGCAGAGGCGAGTGCGCCGGCCCCGAGCGCCGCCGCGGAGGAGCCGAACGAGCTGCTCGTCCTCGAGTGGGGCGGCTACGAGGCCGAGGACTTCTGGACCGACTTCAAGTCCGGGCACCCCGACACCGACGTGACGTTCGAGTTCGGCGACACCGACGCCAACATCCTGGCCCAGATGCAGGGCGGCAGCCAGGCCGACATCTTCCACTTCTACACCGGCTGGCAGCAGTTCTACGTCGACGAGGGCCTGGTGCAGGAGATCGACACCAGCAAGCTGACCAACTGGGACAAGGTCCCCGTCGAGTACCAGGAGCTCGGCCAGATCGACGGCAAGCAGTACTTCGTCCCGTGGGACTGGGGCTTCACCTCGATCCTCTACAACACCGAGCAGGTCGACGAGGTCACGAGCTGGGACGCGCTGTTCAACGAGGACTACGCCGGCCACATCTCGATGTGGAACGACGGCCCGGGCGCCGTCGCCGTCTCCTCGTACATCAACGGCTGGGACGAGACCGCGCTGACCGATGACCAGCTCGCGCAGATCGAGCAGGATTGGATCGATCAGAAGCCGCTCAACGCCTTCTACTGGTCCGGCGAATACACCGATCTCTGCCCGGCCGTGCAGGACGGAACCATCTGGGTCGCCTACGCCTGGCAGGGCTGCTACGCCACCGCGCTCGCCGCGGGCGATCCGGTCGCGTACGCGAATCCCGACGAGGGGCGCAACTCCTGGGTCGGCCTGTACGGCATCAGCGCCGATTCGGACAGCCCCGAGCTGGCGCTCGAGTTCCTGGACCAGAAGCTGGCCGAGGCCTCGTGCGGGAACGCGGTCACGCTCTTCTACTACGGCTGCGCCAACGGCGACGTGATGTCCTCGATCGACGACCCCGTCCTGATCGAGGCATTCGGGCTTGACGACCCGTCGATCCTCGAATCGACCAACTTCACGCCACTCGTCACCGAGGAGCAGCGCGAGGCGTGGACCGCCATGTGGGAGCGCGTCCAGGCGAACTGAGCCACCGTCGAGGGCAAGCCGCGCGATGCTCGGACGTCGAGGGACACTGAGGTTCCTCGTCACGCCGCCGGTGGCGTGGCTCGCCCTCTTCTTCATCGTGCCGCTCGCGCTGATCGCGGCATTCAGCCTGCGCGCTGGTTCCGGTGCGGTCGGTCCGGACGAGCCATGGCTGGCATCGGTGGACCAGTACGCCGAGCTCGCCGGCACACCGGCCTTCCTGCGACTACTCGGGCTTTCGGTGCTGGTCGCCATCGGCGTGGCAGCGCTTGCCACCCTGCTGGCCTACCCGATCGCGTACTTCCTCGCCTTCCGGGCCGGCAGGCGCGCATCGCTGTATCTCACGCTGCTGCTCGTTCCGTTCGCCGTCAGCTACCTGCTCCGCGTGATGGCGTGGAAGCTCATGCTCGGGCCCGAGGGCGGCGTGAACTCGCTGCTCTCGTTCCTGGGCATGACCGATGAGCCGATCCAGCTGCTGCTCTACAGCCGGCCGGCGGTCATCATCACGCTCGTCTACGTCTGGATCCCGTTCGCTGCCCTGCCGATCTACGCGGCCATGCAGCGCATCGATCGCCACCAGCTGGAGGCCGCGGCGGACCTGGGCGCCGGACCATGGAGCCGGTTCTGGCGCGTGACGGTCCCGTTGAGCGTGCCCGGGGCACTCGTCACCTTCTTCATGGTCTTCATCCCGACCGTCGGCGAGTACGTCACGCCGGCGCTGGTCGGCGGGACCGATGGAATCATGTACGGCAACATCATCCAGGGCTTCTTCACCCGCTCCGCCAACTGGCCGCTGGGCTCGGCAATGGCCATGACGATGCTCGTGCTGACGCTGGCGGTGGTGCTGGTCGGCCTTCGGGTGGTCAACCTGCGGCGGGTGCTCTCGTGACGGCCATCGGCGTGGGGCGCACGCGCGTCCCGCTGCGGACCTTCTACATCGGCATGCTCGTCCTGCTCTACCTGCCGATCGCGGTGCTGTTCGTCTTCTCCTTCGGCACGGGAACGACGCTCTCGTTCCCGCTCAGCGGCCTCACGCTGGACTGGTACGCGGAGGTCCTCGACAACGGCGCGATGATCGACGCCGCTCGCAACAGCCTCGTCGTCGGGGTCGCGGCCGCGACGACCGCGACGGCCATCGGCTGCCTGGTGGCGGTCGCCGTCCTCCGGTTCCGATTCCGTGGCCGAGCGCTCCTCCTGGCCCTTGCCGGTCTGCCACTGGTGGTGCCATTCGTCGTCATGGGTGTCGCGTTCTTCCTCCTGTTCGTGACGGTCGACCTGCCGCGCTCGCTGGCGACGGTCGCGATCGGGCACAGCGTCATCGGCGTCCCGTACGCCACGCTCATCGTGCTGGCCCGGCTGTCCGGGCTGGATCCCGCCCTCGAGGACGCGGCCATGGACCTCGGAGCCACGTATCCGGCGGCGCTGCGCCGAGTCGTCGTGCCGCTCATGGCGCCGACGCTGCTGTCCGCGTGGCTGACCTGCTTCATCGTCAGCTTCGACGAGATCGCGCTGGCGATCTTCCTGGTCGGCGGCGATCCGACGTTCCCGGTCTTCCTCTACGGCCAGCTCCGCTTTGCGCAACGGCTGCCGGTCCTGATCGCAATGGCCGTGCTGCTGATGCTCGGGACGGTCGCGCTGACCCTCGTCGCGCTGCGCATTCGAGGCCGCGATGACTGACGAGCTCGACAACGTCGACGCCACCCGCGGGCCGACCGCCGCGCAGGCTGCCGGGCTGACCCTGGCCGCCGCGCGTCGGGCGATGGCCGCTGCCGAGGCTGCGGCCCGCGAGATGCGGGTCGCCATGTCGGTGGCGGTGGTTGACTCGGGCGACCAGCTGGTCGCCTTCGCTCGGATGGACGGGGCGGACCTGGTGAGCGTCGGACTGTCACGCGACAAGGCCTTCTCGGCGCTCGTGAACCGGATGCCGACGCGCGACCTGGCACCGCTCGTTCAGCCCGGCGCGGAGTTCTACGGCTACGACTCGCTGGCCGGCGGCCGAATGGTCGTCTTCGCCGGCGGCATGCCGCTGCTCCGCGATGGCGTCCTGGTCGGGGCGATCGGCGTCAGCGGCGGCAGCAGCGACGAGGATCAACGAGCCGCCGACGCCGCCGTCGCCAGCTTCACTCAGCGGCTGTAATCGCGGGCGGCGTCGACCTTCGCCATCTCGTTCACGCCGCGCAGCCGCCACCCGAGGATGACGAGGAAGACCCCGAAGACCAGCGCGAATGAGCCGATGAGCCACACCAGGCTCAACGCACCCACGCCCGGAAAGACGAGCAGGATCACGCCGAACAGGATCGAGGCGAGACCGGCCAGGCCCAGCCAGAACTCGCCTTTGATCTGCTCGCGCAGCCGGATGGCGGCGATGATCTCGAAGATGCCCGTCACGATCGCCCAGGCGGCGATGATGATGACCAGGACCTCGGCGGCGAGCACGGGAAAGGCGAGGGCGATGATGCCGGCGATGATGCTGACGACGCCTTCGAGGATCTCCAGCCACCAGCTCCTGTCGCGGTTGCGGCCGCCGATGCCGGTCACCAGGCTGGTCACCCCGTCGATCAGCGCCCAGGCGGCGAAGAGGCCGACAAGGACCGCGATCCCGAGGCCGGGCGCGAAGAAGGCGAGCACGCCGAACGCGATCGCCAGCAGCCCGCGCACGACGAATGTCCACCACCACCGGGCGAGCGCAACGGTCCCCGCCATGTCGAATCTCACGGCCACCGTCTCATCCTCCTGAGGTTCGGCTTGCGGTCATGCATCTCCCGCGCCGCGGACGGAGCTATGCGATGCGGCGCGCCTGGGGATGCGTTGCGGACACGGCATCGAGCAGCCGCTTCGAGGCCGCCGCGACCTCCGCGACGGCTTCGTCGAACGCGCGCACGTTGGCCGATGACGGCTTGCGGTAGCCGCTCACCTTGCGAACGTACTGGAGCGCCGCGGCGCTGATCTCCTCGTCGCTGGCCGGCACCGGTCCGGTTCGCAGGGTCTTGATGCTTCGACACATGCCCGGAGGATACTGCTGAACGGCGGGGCGAGCTCAGTACAGCGCGACGTGAACATTGCATCGCTGGCGGCGCATTCCACGACCGATGCCGGCATTTCGAAGCCAATCTGAGCGTGGAACGGCGCTGCAATCGGCCCATTCGCCGGATAACGTGTCGCCACGGAAGCAATTTTCAAGTCGGGCGACGTGAACCACCTAACGTACCCGCATTGAGCGATGTTCAAGTCGCACAGGGAACGCACGCGCGTCAGCGCTCGACTAGCTCCTCCAGAGAGTCGATGACGCGGTCCGCCGCGGAGACATCCGTCTCGGTGAACTGCGGCACCGCGATGCACGTCAGCCCCGCGGCCTTCGCTGCGGCGACACCCGACGGCGAGTCTTCGAGCGCGACCGCGTCCGAGGGCTCGACGCCCAGCCGCTGGCAGGCGAGAAGGTAGATGTCCGGCGCCGGCTTGGCGTGCTCGACGTCGTCCGAGGTGACGATGGCGTCGAACGCATCGGCCAGTCCGGCCGTGCGGAGGGCGTCGTCGACCAGGAAGCGCGGTGAGTTCGACGCGAGCCCAAGCGGGACCTTCAGCTGCCGCAGCCCGTCCACCAGCTCGACGGCCCCTGGACGAGCGTCGACCGATTGGCGCACGAGGTCGTGCATGAGCGAGATCATCTCGCTCACCAGCTCACCACCCCGCTCGCGTGGCAGGCCGAGGCGCGACGCGAAGTACCCGGCCGTGAAGTCGTAGCTCGTGCCGATCACGGCCATCTTGTCGTCCCAGGTGAACTCGCCACCGTGGCGGCTGAAGAGCTCGACCTCGGCGTGGTGCCACAGCGTCTCCGTATCGAGCAGCAGTCCGTCCATGTCGAAGACGACCGCCCGATATCGCCTGCTGAGCGGCACTGCTAGGCCCGGTTCGCGAAGAAGGACCCGCCCGTATCGGCGAGCGAACGAAGCAGCGGTGTCGCTCGGTACCGGCCATCCGGCACGGAGGCATGCAGCGCGTCGAGCGTGTGGATCACCGATGCCAGGCCGATCCGCTCGCCCCACGCCAGCGGCCCATCCGGCCAGTTGGTGCCCAGCCGCATGGCCGTGTCGATCGCGTCGGGCGTCGCCACCCCGTCCGCCACCGCAGACGCAGCCTCGTTCACGAGCGTTGCGAGGATGCGCGCCTCGATCTCCGCTGCCTCGAGTCGCCGAGCGACATGCGCTGCGCGAGCGCGAGACAGCCCCGTCCACGCTTCGCCGCGCGCGCCATCGGAGTCGTAGTCATAGCAGCCGCCACTCGTCTTCCGCCCGAGCCGGCCGGCCTCGACCAGCATTCGCTGCAGCGGGTGCGGCCGATAGCGCGGGTCGCCGAAGAACTGGTCGAAGACGCTGACGCTGACGGCGAAGTTCACGTCTGCGCCGATGGCGTCGATGAGCTCGAACGGCCCCATCTTGAAGCCGATGCCGCGCATTGCGTCGTCGACCGCCTCAACGCTGGCTGCGCTCTCGCCGACGATGCGAAACGCCTCGAGGTAGTACGGGCGGGCGACGCGGTTGACGATGAATCCTGGTGTGTCGGCCGCGACCACCGGTGTCTTGGCGAGGCGCCGCGCCAGCAGCGCGACGCTGTCGACGATCTCGGGGCGCGTCATCGGGCCGGCGATCACCTCGACCAGGGCCATGAGCGGCACGGGATTGAAGAAGTGCATCCCGATCACGCGGCCCGGGTCGCCCGTCGCCGCCGCGATCCGAGCCACCGACAGCGAGCTGGTGTTCGTGGCAAGAATTGACTCCGCGCCAGCCACCGCGTCGAGGCGGCGAAAGGCCTCGCGCTTGAGCTCGATGTCCTCGGGGATGGCCTCGACGACGAGGTCCGCCCCAGCCAGTGCCTCGAGGCTCGCGACGGCGCGAATGCGCGTCAGCGCATCGGCGGCCTCGTCCGCGTCGAGCTGGCCCTTCTCCGCCTTGCGCGCGAGGAAGCCGCCGATCCGCTCGCGCGCGCGATCCGTCGCGCCGTCGACCGGGTCGTGCAGCAGGACCTCGATCCCCGCCTCCGCGGCGACCTGGGCGATGCCGGCACCCATCGTGCCCGCGCCGAGGACGCCGACGGTGGCGACGTCCTTCACCGGCCGCCGAAGCGCGGCTCGCGCTTCTCCCCGAACGCGGCGACTCCCTCGGCGTGGTCCGCAGTGCGACCGGCCAGCTCCTGAACCGCAGCCTCCGCGGCGAGGCCATCGGCCAGGCTGCTGTCCTCCGCCGCGTTGACGAGCCGCTTCGTCAGGCCGATCCCCCGTGTCGGCCCGCTCGCAAGCCTGTGCGCGAGCTCGCGCGCCGCCTCATCAAGCTTCGCGGCCGGAACCACCGCCGCGACGAGACCCAGGTCGTGCGCGTCGCCCGCGCTGAGCTGTCGCTCGCCGAGCAGGATCTCCATTGCCCGATGCCGCCCGAGCGCTCGCACCAGGACGCGGGCCAGTCCGGAGTCAGGCACGAGGCCGATGCGGTTGAAGGCCGGCACGAAGCGCGCGTCGTCAGCGGCGATCACGAGGTCCGCGGCGAGCGCGAGGCTGACGCCGGCTCCCGCCGCGACGCCGTTGACGGCCGCGACGACCGGTTTCGGCAGCTCGCGGATCGCCTGGATGAGCGGGTTGTACTCGGCGGACAGGACGCGGCGGAACTCGCGCTCTCCGGCGCCGCCGCGGAGATCGGCGCCGGCGCAGAAGCCCCGCCCAGCGCCGGTGATCATGACGGCACGCGTGGCCTCGTCGCGGCGAGCCGCGTTGATGCCGGCCAGCAGCTCATGGCGCAGCTCTGCATTGAGGGCGTTGAGCGCGTCGGGCCGGTTCAGGGTCAGGATCGACACGCCGCCGTCCTGCTCGTGCAGGAGGACGCCGGACTGGTCGGACATGGCGCCGATTGTAGTCAGGGCCGGGCAAGCGAACGCCCGGCGCTGTTCGCGCCGGGCGTGGTCGCTATCGGCTTCCGGATCAGGTGACGGTCCGGCCGCGGTTGTTCATCAGCATGTTGTACAGCCATACCACGATGACTGCGCCGACGATGGCGGCGATGATCGACCCGATCGTGAAGTCGTCCATGTAGTTCTCGCCTGTCACGATGCCGACCAGGAATCCGCCGAGCATGGCTCCGACGATGCCCGCAATCAGGCCACCGAGCCAGCCGTAACCCTCGTCGCCGGGAACAAGGCGGCTCGCGATGAGCCCCGCGATAGCCCCGACGATCAACCACGCAATGATGCTCATGAAGTACCTCCGGTTCCCTCCTGGGGAAACAACCCACGAGCGTTTTCGCTCGCGCGTGGACTCCATGCAGATTGCGTACCGGCGGCGTGGCCGCTGGTCAACGAGTCAGCGTGTAGAAGCTCCCGACGTCGCTCATGCCGGCCGTGAGATAGAGCTGATGTGCGACCGCGCGGTGATGGCCGCTCTCCAGGGCGGCCGCGTAGCAGCCTCGGCGGACGGCCTCGCCGAAGGCGGCGTCCAGCAGCGCTGCGCCGATATCCTGGCCCCGCGCCGCTTCCGTCACGATGAGGTCCGGAATCCATGCCTGCGGCCGGGTGGTGAAGAACGGCTGCCGCATCTCGAGGCTGATGAATCCGACCGGTGTTCCGTCGAGCGCCGCGAGCATCGATGCGGTGTCGGCGCGCCGGACGTGCTGGTCGTACGTGCGCTGCAGCGCAGGCAGCTTCTCCTCGGTCGGCGCGGGGCGGCCCAGCTCCGCCAGGAGACGGGTCGTCGCGTCGAAGTCGGCATCGTCCTCCGTGATCGGCCGGATTTCGACGCCTGCCGCAGGCTCGATCCCTCGCGTCCGCACGGGCCCGATCTCGAAGTACTTGCCCTGGTTCTCGAACCCAGCGGCCTCGTAGAGGGCGCGAGCGACGGTCCGGTCGTACGAGACCTCGAGCATCATCTGGTGCCCACCTCGCAGCCGCCACTCGGCGATGGTGCTCGCCAGCAGCGCGCGTCCGATGCCGCGTCCGCGAAATGGCTCCCGCACCACGAGGTCGCTGATCCAGCCCTCGAAGGTGGCGTGATTCAGGCGACGGCGGAGCCGCTGGACGATGAGCCCGGCCGGCTGGCCGTCGGCGACTGCCAGGAACGGCGTCGCGTCCGGGTCGTTGACGAGAGACTCGTAGCCGGGCCGCAACGGCTCGAGGTCGGTATCGGCGTCGAGCACGTAGAGCTCGCGCGCCAGCGCGATCGCATCGGCGAAGTCGTCGCGACCGAGCGGACGGATCTCCACGCCGGCAGGCCGCGGAACCGCCAGTCCGCCGACGGGATGGTCGGGATTCCCCATCATGAGACAGGGCTCGCGAGCGGATACTCGCTGTGCGTCGACCACTGCCAGTCATCATCGGCGACGATCAGCGACACGAACGTGGCCTGACCGGTAACGGGCCCAGTGCGGTCGAGGGACTCGCGGGCGGCCGCCTCGACTTCGCGCGCCGCATCAACGCCGAGATGATCACCGACGGTCAGGTGTGGAATCACCACGTCGAACACTCCTCCATAGGGAGGGTATGCCGGCCAGCGACGATAGACGGTGTCCGTCAGGCGGCTGAACGCGCTCGCGGGCTGGGGATTCAGGACGACCGTTCCTGGCCCCAGCCGGCCCACGCTGTCAAAACGGTATGCGAAGGCTGGCAAGCCGCCGAACAACGACGCGAGCGCATCACGCAGCTCGACGTCAATCTGCCGCCGGGGCACGAATGGATAGAGCACCGTCACATGGGCGGGGACTCCCATGGATGCAACCCGATCGTAGCGGTCTCGCAGGTGCGCGACAGCAGGCTCGGACTCTGGAATAACGACCACGAGCGCAGAGTCACCCTCGGTGTCGGGGGTTGGGCCGGACACTGGCTAGCGCCCCGTGAAGTCGGGCGTCCGCTTCTCCAGGAAGGCCGCCATGCCCTCCTTCTGGTCGTCGGAGGCGAAGAGCAGGTAGAAGAGGCGACGCTCGTGGGCGAGGGCATCGGTCAGGCTCATCTCGTACGCGGCGTTGACCGCCTCCTTGGCCAGGCGCAGCGCCAGCGGGCTCTTCTCGGCCATCGTCGCCGCCAGCGCCAGCGCGTCCTCGACCACCAGCTCGTCCTGCGTGACCAGGCCGACGAGGCCAGCCGCCTCGGCCGCACGCGCCGTGATCGGCTCACCGGTCAGGACCATGCGCATCGCCTTCGACTTCCCGATGGCGCGCGTGAGCCGCTGCGTTCCGCCGGCTCCGGGAATGACGCCGATGTTGATCTCCGGCTGTCCGAACTTCGCGCCCTCGCCCGCCACGATCAGGTCGAGCGTCATCGCGAGCTCGCAGCCGCCGCCGAGCGCCCAGCCGTTGACCGCCGCAATCACCGGCTTCGTGATCTTCCGGATGCGGTCCCATTGGCCGATGCGGTTCGTGACGAGCATGTCGATGGGGCTGGCGCCCGCCATCTCGCCGATGTCGGCACCCGCCGCGAAGGCTCGTTCGTTGCCGGTCACCACGACCGCGCGCACCTCGTCGTCGCGGTCCAGCTCCTCTAGGGCGGCGCAGAGGGCATCCATGACCGCGCCGTTCAGCGCGTTGAGCTGCTTGGGGCGGTTCAGCCGGACCAGCGCGGTTCGCTTCTCGGGCCGCCGCTCGACCAGGACCAGCGGATCGTCGCTCATGGGACCGCTTCCCACCGATCGGGCAGGCCCGTCCCGCACAGGCCACAGAACGCGTGGTTCGCCGGCAGCCCCTGCTCGCCACAGTTCGGGCAGACCTGCCCGGCACCGGCCTCGAAGCCTCGCAGCGCCTCGTAGCGGGGCGGCCGCTTCTCGTGGAAGGCGCGCACCGCCTCCTTCGTCTCGTCGGACGTCGAGTGGACCGCCAGCCAGTCACGGGCGTGCTCGATCGTCTGCGACCAGACCAGGTCCCGCCACCAGTTCAGCTGGGTCTTCGTGTAGCGCAGCGCCTCCGGCAGCTTGCGCGCGAGCTTTGCCGCCAGGTCGGCGACGACGGCATCCAGCTCGGCCCGCGAGGCGACGCGCGACACCAGTCCCCACTCGAGTGCCTGGGCCGGAGAGACCTGCTCGCACAGCATCACGATCTCGCGCGCGCGTCGGTCGCCCACCACGAGTGGCAGCCACTGCGTCGCGCCGCCGGCCGGCACCGAGCCGTGCTCGGGGCCGACGTGGCGGATGTAGGCGTCGTCGACCATGACGGAGAGGTCGCATGCCAGCTGCAGCTCCTGCCCGCCACCCACGCACACGCCGTTGATGCGGGCGATGGTCGGCTTGCCGATGTGCCGCAGCCGGTCGTGCATCTCGATGAAGGCCCCCATCCAGCGCCAGTACTGGCCGGACGTGGCGCCCATCAGCGCCTGCTCGTCCAGATCGGCGCCGGTGCAGAACGCGCGGTCTCCCTCGCCGGTCACGACGACCACCGCCACGGAGTCGTCCCACGACGCCTGCTCGAATGCGTCCGACATCTCCTTCAGGGTCGGCAGGTCGAGCGCGTTCAGCACCTCCGGCCGCGAGATGGTGACGGTGGCGACGCCGGCATCGGTGTCGCGCTCGTAGCGAATGCGCTCGTAGGCGAGCGTCGCGGGATCGGTCGGGACCGGCGAGCCCGGCTCAGTCATCGGCCTCGTCGGGAGCGATGAACATGGTGACTCCGGCGCCGGCGAAGTTACGCAGGTCGCGAGCGGTCTCGGCGCCAGGCTCGGACATGATCGCCTCGTCGAGATCGGCCGCGGTGTCGAAGCTCATCTCGGCCATGAGGTAGTACGCCGAGTCACGGCCACCGACCCCGGCCAGCTTGGACAGACGCACGTCCCGCAGGTTCGGGTAGCGCGACACGATCGGCATGTGGACGTCGCGGTAGTGCGCGTCGAACGCATCGGCATCATCGGGCTTGTTGTAGAGGACGACCAGCCGAGGCATGCGCTACTTCTTGAAGTAGTCGGCGTTGATCTGGATGAACTGGACCTGGTCGTCGGGGACGGCGTCCTCGGCGAAGATCGCGGTCACCGGGCATTCGGGCTCGCACGCGCCGCAGTCGATGCACTCGTCGGGATCGATGTAGAACTGCGGATCGTCGTCGGTGGCGTGGATGCAGTCGACCGGGCACACGTCCACGCAGCTGGCGTCCTTGACGCCGATGCACGGCTCAACGATGACGTACGTCATTGGCGAAAACATGCCCTCATGCGGTGTACTCAGGCTCGTTCGAGTCTACACCGATGCGGCGGTCGACCGATGCGACCGTGCCTGAGCGGAGGGCGACGGCGCGCGCATGACGTCGGGCGTACGCCAGACCTGTCGGCGCAAGGACGGCTGCGGCGTCGACGGGCTGCTAGGGCCGGCCATCCCTGGGCGCATAGCCTTCGTCGCAGGTGGAGGGAGCCACCAAACGACCGGAAGGAGCCCACGCGACATGAACGCCTCAGCCATCGGAACCGCCACCCGAGCCGTCGGCCTCGTCATCGTCATCGCCCTGGCCGCGACCGTCGGGCTGATGGTCGGGAACGCGCTCCAGGGGCGCGGAGCCACCAACGCCGGCTACCCAGACGGATGGGCCGGCGGAGCCGCCGTTCCGCTCAGCCGCACCGCCGACACGAGCTTCTCGCTCGACGCGATCGGTGCCGTCCAGGCCGCCCGCGGCGACGCGGCAGCCCCGGCCACGCCGGACTACCTCGACTACGCGCAGCGCCATTTGCAGGCGAAGGCCGACGCTTCGTCGGACCAGCCGACCAAGGAGACGCTCGCGAAGCCGACCCTTCGCTGACGCGCCTGCTCGGACGGGCCCCGTGGTCATCCACGGGGCCCGTTCACGTGCGCCCGGGTACGATGGTCGGCGTCATGAAGCTGACCGATCTCGACCACCGACCGTTGATCGTCGCCACCGTCACGCCACTGACCGATGACGGCGCGGCGCTGGACATCGACGCCATCCCCGCCTATGCCGACTACCTCGAGTCGCACGGCGCGGATGGCGCCTTCGTGTGTGGCACGACCGGCGAAGGCGTGCTTCTGGCCCTCGACGAACGCCGCCGGGTGGCCGCAGCCTTCCGTGACGCGCTGTCGGGGATGCTGATCGTGCACGCCGGCGCGCAGACCACCGCCGACACCGTGGCGATCGCCTCCCATGCCGCGGAGATCGACGCCGATGGCGTGGCCGTGATCCCGCCGCCGTACTTCGCGCTCGACGACGATGCACTCACCGCGCACTTCGTCGCCGCCGCGCGCGCCTGCGCGCCGCTCCCGTTCTACTGCTACGCGTTCACCGCCCGGTCGGGATACCCGTTGCCGGTCGACGTCATTCGACGCATTGCCGACGCGGTCGACAACCTGGCCGGGCTCAAGGTCAGCGAGTCGCCGTTCGAGCGGGTCGAGCCGTACCTCGGCCTCGGCCTGCCCGTCCTCATCGGCAACGAGCCGCTCATCGCCGCGGGGCTGGCGCGCGGCGCAGTCGGCACCGTGTCGGGCATGTCGGCCGCCTTCCCGGACGTGGTGCGCGAGGCGCTCGATGCCGGCGACGAGCCCGCCATGGAGCGGCTGCGGACGGTGCGTGGCGCAATGGAGGCGAGCGGCCAGTTCATCGCCGCCGCCAAGCACGTGCTCGGGATGCGGGGCGTGGCCGTGGGACCCGGGATGCGTGCGCCACTGCGGCGCCTCACGGCAGCCGAGGCGTCGGCCCTCGAGACGGCCGTCAACGACGTCCTGGAGCGCGCCGCCGCCTGAGCACGGCGCACGTCGGCGTCAGGCCGTGGTCAGCTCCGCGGCGGCCTGGGCGGCGCGCAGGGACGCGAAGCCCGGCTTGATCTGCTCGTTGATGATCCGCAGCCGGCCGTCGAATGGCCAGAAGGCCGACTTCATCGCGTTCAACGTCAGCCACTCCATGTCGTCCAGCCCGATGCCGAACGTGCGGGCCAGCGTCGCGAACTCGGAGCTGAGGGTGATGCCGCTCATGAGCCGGTTGTCGGTGTTGACCGTCACGCGGAAGCGAAGGCGACGCAGCAGGTCGATCGGGTGCTCCTCGATGCTCGCCGCGGCGCCCGTGTGGACGTTCGAGGTCGGGCACATCTCGAGGGGCACACGCGTGTCGCGCACGTAGGACGCGAGCCGGCCGAGCGCGACGCGGCCGTCGGGGCGAACGGTGATGTCGTCGACGATCCGCACGCCGTGGCCGAGCCGCTCGGCGCCGCACCACTGGAGCGCCTCCCAGATGCTCGGCAGGCCGAAGCCTTCGCCAGCGTGGATGGTGAAGTGGAAGTTCTCGTGCGCGATGAGGTTGAACGCGTCCAGGTGCCGCGTCGGCGGATAGCCGGCTTCCGGTCCGGCGATGTCGAACCCCACCACCCCCTCGTCGCGGTGGCGCACGGCCAGCTCCGCGATCTCGACCGACCTGGCGGCCTGACGCATGGCCGTGACGATCAGGCCGACCGTGATCGGCTTGCCCGATGCCCCACGTCGCAGTCCGTCGAGCATGGCGGTCACCGCTTCGTCGAGCGACAGGCCTCCATCGGTCAGCAGCTCGGGTGCCATGCGCACTTCGGCGTAGACGATGCCATCGGCGGCCAGGTCCTCGACGCATTCGGCGGCGACCCGCTCGACCGCGTCGCGCGTCTGCATCACCGCCACGGTGTGCCGGAAGCCTTCCAGGTACAGCTCCAGCGACTTGCGATCCGCGCCCCGGGTGAACCACTTCGCGAGCTCGTCGGGGTCAGTCGTCGGCAGCTCGCGGTAGCCGATCTCCGAAGCGAGCTCGAGGACGGTCTGGGGCCGGAGTCCGCCGTCGAGGTGGTCGTGCAGCAGCACCTTCGGCGCGCGTCGTGCGAGGTCGAGGCTCAGCTCGGGTGCCACGCCATCACCCCTCCGATGGTCCGAGCGGCGACGCCGGCCGCGCAACGTCATGGAGCGCCCGCTCCTTCAGCTCGACGAAGATCACGTGCGTCTCGGTCTCGCCGATGTTCTCGCCTGAGTGCTCCTGGGCCGCCAGCCAGCTGGTGGTGCCCTGCTCGATCTCACGGTCGACGCTGCGGTCGCCCGACGTGAGGCGACGGCGGAATGCGCTGAGCGTGTACATCACGCTGTCAGGATGGCTGTGCGGCGTCGTTCGGTCACCGGGCCTGTCGCGGTATTCGAGGACGCGGACGCGGTCGTTCTCCATCACCACGCGGTAGAGCTCGGGATTGGTCGTCACTGGATCCATGTCCATTGCGCGATGGTAACGACTACCGGGTGCTCCGACGATACCGCTCGACGTCGATCGTCACTCCAGCGGCTCGCCGGCCGCGACGCCGTGGCCTGCGCTGATCGTCCGCACGTGCGTATCCACCGTGGCGGCGGTGTTCATCTGGAACCGGCTCGGCGGCGCGGCAGCGGCAAGTCGAGTGATCTCCTCGTCGGTCAGCTCATAGCCGAAGCGAATGGCTGCCAGGTTCTCCTCCACGAAGCGCTTCGGAAGCGATTCGCGGATGGCGTCATCGTCGAACTGGATCCCGGCGAGTCGGAGCAGCCGGCCCAGCGCGATCATGTTGCCGAAGAGCTCCTTGCCGAAGTGCTCGCTGCCCAGCGATGCGAACGGGATCTGCTCCGCACCGGGCACGTTGAGTCCCAGATCGGTGACGACCTTGCGGCCGTGGATGCGCAGATGCCCCTTGTCGGCCAGCTTGAGCAGGATGTCGGCCTCCTCGACGACGGGATTGGCGATCGGCTCGTCGTCGAAGATCAGGAATGCGTCGCTCATGGAGCCGCGGACGCTCGAGTCGTAGTCGAACAGCACCGTGACCTGTTTCCCCATCCGCGCCAGCAGGTTGCCCATGACGCCCGCAATCACGCGGACTCCCTGTCCGCCGACGCCGTCGAGCGCGATCTTCGTGCTCACTCGGGCTCGACCCCGGCCTCACGCATCGCCTCCTCGAGGCTGATCTCGCGCTTCGCGACGCGCAGCTTCAGCTCGGACGGCAGCTTCTGCATGATCGCCAGCTTGCGCTGGGCCTCGGCCCGCTTGACCTCCTTCGGATCAACCGATGGACTGACCGATGCGGGCGCCGCGTCATCCGCCGTCCGCGGCTTGGCCGGCTGCGTGTCGCTGCCAGGTGCGCCGCCGATGAGGTCGCGCCCTTCCGCCGCCGCCTCGGCCTTCTGCGCATCGAGGGGTGCCTTCTCGTCCGACCGAGGGTCCGCCCCGCTCAGCGATGGCTCGACATGCCCCGGCGCGACCGGCGCGTCGACCGGTGAGCTGGGTGCGGCACCGATCCAGCCGGGCACGGGGAGGCCGGCGTCGGCGAGCGCCTGCGGCAGCGTGATCTCGCGCTTCGCGACGCGCAGCTTCACCTCGGCAGGCAGCTGCCCCATCAGCGCGGCACGCTCCTGCGACTCGGCGCGACGGCGGGCCTTCTCGTCATCGGTACGCTCGACGACCGTGGTGGCTGCCTCGGGCGCCGTTGCACCGCCCTCGCCCGGCGAATCTGTGGCCGACACGAGTGGCGCCGAGGAATGGTCGGCATCGGTGCCGTTGGTGTGGCCGTTCAGGGACGGATGGCCGGTCGGGTACAGCACCCCGATCTCGAACGGGTTGAGCTTCTCCGCGTCCTTCGGCGCACGCTTGTACGTCTTGCGGTAGAAGGTGAGCATCTCGTTGGCGCTGGCGAAGCCGATGCGCCGCCCGTTGTTCTCGATGCACTGGCTGGTGATGTCGACGAAGCTGAAGCCGGGCCACTCGATCGCCTCACGAATCACGTTGCGCATGTGCAGCTGGTGGTAGACCGTCGTCTTCGCGTACAGCGCGTGCGCGCTCGAGCGAACGATGCCCTGGAGGTTGATCGGCGTATTCGGGTTGCCGGCCGGGCTGGACAGCGTCTTCGTCCCGTTCGGCGTGGTCGGACCCGTCTGGCCGCCGGTCAGGCCATAGATCTCGTTGTTGTTGCAGAGCACGGTGACCGGCGCGTTGCGGCGGATGCTGTGGATGAGGTGGTTGCCGCCGATGCTGGCCGTGTCGCCATCGCCGGCGACGACGATGACGTTCATCTCCGGCTTCACCGTCTTGATCGCCTCGGCCACCGGGAGGGTCCGACCATGGAGCGTGTAGACCGCCTCGTGCTTGAGGTAGCCGCCCATGCGGCCAGTGCAGCCGATGCCGGTGACGATGATCGTGTTGCGCTCGTCCAGGCCCATCTCGTCGAGGGTCATGGCCAGCTGCATCATGATCGTGCCGATGCCGCAGCCCGGGCACCAGATGGTCGGGAAGAGCTCCAGCTTGAGCCGATCCTTGTAGGTCATCTCCGCCATCGGCGCCTCAGGCATCAGCCCACCCCCAGTGGCGATGGCGGACGGCGCTCGGTCGGCTCCGGCGGGATCGGCGGTTCGGACGGCCCGCCCGACAGGACGCGGTCGATCCCCTCGCGCACCGCCTCGAGCGAGATTCGCCCACCGAGCAGCGGCACGCGCTTGACCTGCCGATGGATGGCCAGCTCGACCAGGTCGGCGTACTGGCCGTCGTTCGCCTCGACCACCACGATGTCGCGGTAGGGCGACGCGATCTCGGTCAGCTCATCGGCCAGGATGGGGTGGATCCTGATCGGGCGGAAGAGCGCGAACTCGTCGCGCAGCGGCGCCGCGACGCGCGACACGATGCCGTAGCAGATGATCAGCACATCGGCGTCGACGTTCCAGCCATGCTCGAACAGCGCGCGCCGTCCTGCGACCTCGAGGTGGCGGTGCTTCGCCGCGTAGAACTGGCGCATGTACTCGTCGGCATCGGCGGTGGCCGGCTCGCCCTCGTTCGGCCCGTGCTCGTACATGAGCACGCCGGCGAAGAAGCGTGGGCGGTCGGTGAACTCGCCCAGTGGGGGCATCTCGCGATCCACGACGGCCACCTCGCCGGCGATCTCGTCCAGGTCGACGACCTCGTTGAGATGCGCGATGAAGGTGTCGGACAGCACGACGACGGGCGAGCGCGACTCCTCGGCGGCGTTGAATGCCTCGACCGTGACGCGGAACGCCTCCTCGACGCCGTTCGGATAGAAGGCGATCGGCGTGTAATCACCGGTGCTCCCCCACTTGACCTGCATCACGTCCCCCTGGCCGGGCATGGTCGGCATGCCGGTGGCCGGCCCGACGCGCTGCACGTTCACGAAGACCGATGGAACGCCGACCTTCTGCGCGTAGCCGATGGCCTCCTGCATCAGGCTGAAGCCCGGGCCGCTGGTGGCCGTGAAGGCCTTGGCGCCCGCCAGCGAGGCGCCGATGACGGCATTGGCCGACGCGATCTCGTCCTCCGCCTGGAGGAACCGGAACTCGGGGTGCTCGGCGGCCCACCCCGACGCGATGTTCAGGATCTCGGTCGACGGGCTGATCGGGTAGCCGGCGTAGTAGCTCGCCCCGGCGGCAATCGCTCCCCGGAACACGGCCTCGTTACCCTGTGTGAGCTTGCGGGTCATGGGACGCCGATCATACGCACGCTCAACGGTGCATGTGCTGCGGGCGGTCCGGCATCTCGCCCCGCCACGCGGCGATCTCTTCGGTGGCCCAGGCCCCGAACCGGTTGATGAAGTGCGCGCCGTGCCTGGCGAGAATCGCGATCGCGGCGCGCCGCTCCTCGGCGTCGGCGATCGAGATGCCGACCACCGGGTGGCCATCCTCGACCGCCAGCTCGTACACGTGCAGGTCCGGCAACTGGTCCATGGTCAGGAACTGAATCGTGCGGCGTGCCCGCGCCAGGAAGCCCGACCTTGTCCCGAGCCGAGCGATCTGCTCGGCGACATCGTGGCCGCTGATGACGATCACGTCGTCGTGAGGCACGCCAGCGGCGCGCAGCTCGGCGGCGGCCGCATCGGCATCTTCGGCGGTTCCGAGGACGCTGAGGGTCCAGCCCGTCGGATAGCCGATGATGCGGCGAGTCACCGCTGCTTTTCGGCGTGGGCGGCAACCGCCTCCGGAATCATCTCGATGGCGAGATCAGGGCAGTAGCGCTCGCACAGCCCGCAGAGGATGCAGTTCTCCTCCTCGATGATCGCGTCGTTGCGCAGCACCAACGTGTTCTTCGGGCAGATCTCGACGCAGATGTCGCAGCGCTTGCAGAAGACCGGGTTCCAGCTGATGTTCGCGTAGTCGACCCAGCGGATGCCGTCGCGGTGATCGTCGGACACGCCCGAGCCGAAGCCGATGGCGGAATCGCTTGGCAGGACGGGCAACTCGGGCGTCATGGGCCGTCGATCATACGCCGGTCAGTC
>DASVDT010000050.1:0-3678 GCA_036380955.1 Candidatus Limnocylindria bacterium
CTCCTCGAACACGCCGCGGTCGACGGTCAGGAGCCCGACCAGCGTCGACCCGGCACGGCCGCCGAGCATGACCTGGAGCGACCGCTCCAGCGTGAACACGTCAGCGTCGAAACGTGGGCTGGTCGTGACCTCGGCCAGCAGGTCCTCGACGTTGTCGAGCTGGCCGGGATCGGCGAGCGCATTCGCGAGGTTGTGAATCTCCTCGCGAAACAGGAAGCGCTCTTCGTGATCGAGCATGGCTCTACGGGTACAGCCCGCGCAGCATGGTCGCCTCGGCGACGCGGGCGACGGCGACCATGTAGGCCGCGGTCCGCATGTCGACCTCGTGGCGATCGCTCATGGCGTAGACGGCCTGGAAGGCGCGGTCCATGATCTCCTTGAGGCTCTCGTTGATGCGCTCCTCGGTCCAGAAGAAGCTCTGCATGTCCTGGACCCACTCGAAGTAGCTGACCGTCACGCCGCCGGCGTTGCACAGGATGTCGGGGATGAGGAAGACGCCTCGGTCGTGGAGGATCGCATCGGCTTCGGGGGTGGTCGGTCCGTTGGCGGCCTCGGCGACGACCTTGGCCTTGATGCGTGGGGCGTTGTGCCGCGTG
Organism: Candidatus Limnocylindria bacterium; assembly: GCA_036380955.1. GTDB lineage: Bacteria > Chloroflexota > Limnocylindria > QHBO01 > QHBO01 > JACDBZ01. The sequence continues at coordinate 597 of DASVDT010000050.1, forward strand.
ATCTGGCCCTCGAGCGCGGCGGGAACGAGGATGTCGCAGTCGACCTCGAGCAACTCCTGGTTGCTGACCTCGTCGGCGCCGGGGAACCCGACCACGGTGCCGTGCTCCTGCTTCCAGGTGCCGACCTTGGATGGCTCCAGGCCGTTCGGATTGTGGATGCCGCCGCTCGAGTCACTGACGGCCACGATCGTGGCGCCCTGCTCGCGCAGCAGCGTGGCCGCAATACTCCCGGCGTTGCCGTACCCCTGGATCGCGACTCGCGCGCCCTGCAGCGGCTGGTTTCTTGCCGCTGCCCACTGCTGAAGCGTGAACACGGCGCCCCTGGCGGTGGCCTCGTTGCGGCCGAGCGAGCCACCGATCGCGATCGGCTTGCCGGTCACGACGCCGGGGATCGTGAAGCCGTGGTGCATGGAGTAGGTGTCCATGATCCAGGCCATGGTCTGGGCGTTGGTGTTGACGTCCGGGGCAGGGATGTCGCGCTCGGGACCGATGAGCGGGCTGATCTCCGTCGTGAAGCGCCGCGTCAGCCCCTCGACCTCGCGGATCGACAGCTTCTTGGGATCGACGACCACGCCGCCCTTGGCTCCGCCATACGGAATGTTGACGCACGCGCATTTCCACGTCATCCACATCGACAGCGCACGGACCTCGTCCAGGCTGACGTCCTGGTGGTAGCGGATGCCGCCCTTGCCCGGCCCGCGGCTCACGTTGTGCTGGACGCGGTGGCCGGTGAAGACGCGGACGGAGCCGTCGTCCATGGTGACGGGGAAGTTGACCGTCAGCTCACGCTGCGGAACGCGGAGGACGCGCCGCATGCCGTCGTCGAGATCGAGCTTGTCGGCTGCGTGGTCGAACTGCGACTGGGCAACCGCCCAGATGTTCGGTGCCTCCGCCACGGGGTTCTGGCTGGCCATAGGTGCGGTGAGTGCCTCCTATGCGACGCGACACCGGCGCCTCTACGCGCCACATGGTCCGAAGGCGGAAGCAGGCCGGATCGCGGTGACGGTTCCCGATTCTAGCGCAGGCCGCGTGCGCGGCACCGGTACGAACGAGGGATGCACGCCGAGCGCTCGACGGACGTCCGTCCCGCTAGCATCACGCCGATGACAACCTCCGACGTGCTCGAAGCTCCCCCACCGCGCCTCACGACCGCCGATGCGGAGGGGGTCGCCCGAGCCACGTTCGGCATCGAGGCCACCGCCGAGCCACTCGTCAGCGAGCGCGACCAGAACTTCCGGCTGACCGATGCCGCCGGCGCCGGATGGGTCCTGAAGGTCTCCAACGCTGCGGAGGATCCCGGAGTGGTGGAGATGGAGGTCGCGGCCGTCGAGCGGATCGCGCTGGCCGAACCCGGGCTGCCGCTGCCGGTGGCGCGGCCCGCTCTCGACGGATCCTCGATCGCCACGGCACACATCGGTGAAACGCATCACCTCGTGCGCCTCCTTCCGCTCCTGCCCGGCCGCAACGCCAGGCCAGGCGAGCTGGACGCCGCCAGCGTGCGCGACATCGGCGAGCTGGTGGCGCGCATCGGCCATGCGTTGCGTGGCTTCTTTCATCCCGCCGCGGGCAGGACGATCCTGTGGGACCAGCAGCGGCTGCCGCTGCTGTTCAAGCACAGCGCGTTGGTCGAAGCAGGATCGCGTCGCGATCTCCTGGAACGAGTGATCGAGCGCTTCCGCGACCGGGTCCTGCCGGCACTGCCGACGCTCCGGTCGCAGGTCATCCACAACGACCTGACGCTCGACAACCTCCTGGTGGACGGGGCCGGGCACGTGACGGGCGTCATCGACTTCGGCGACATGGCCCACACCGCGCTGGTGCTCGACATCCCCGCCACGCTCCAATCGCTCGTCCGCGAGCGCGATGACATCTTCGACGTGGCGCGGACATTCCTGGCCGGCTATACGTCGGTCGTGCCGCTCGAGGCGCTCGAGGCGGAGCTGCTCGGCGACCTGCTGGCCGGGCGCATGGCGCAGACGATCCTGATCAGCGCATTTCGCACCCGGCAGTACCCGGACAACGCCTACATCCACGGCTGGTCGGAGCCGGCCTGGGTGCTGCTCGAGCAGCTCGAGGCCATCGGCTTCGATGAGGCCTCACGCCGGCTCGCCGCCATGGCCGTGCAGCCGGTGCGCTCCTCCGTCGCGAGCGACGACGCGCTCGTCGCGCGGCGTGCCGTGCTCGGCAGCGCGCTGGAGCCGCTGAGCTATCGGCGTCCGCTGCACCTGGTCCGCGGGCGCGGCGCCTGGCTGGAGGACGCCGCTGGACGGCGCTATCTCGACGCCTACAACAACGTGCCCGTCGTCGGTCACGCGCACCCTCGGGTGGTCGACGCCATCGCGCGCCAGTCGTCGTTGCTGAACACGAACACGCGCTACCTGCACGAGCACGTGGTCGAGCTGGCCGAGCGCATCACTGCGACGATGCCGGCCGAGCTCGACACCGTCATGTTCGTGAACTCCGGCAGCGAGGCGAACGACCTCGCCTGGCGGATCGCCTCGACGGTGACGGGCGGCGACGCCGGCCTTGTGACCGACTGGGCCTACCACGGCGTCACCGCCCGGATCGCGGAGTTCTCGCCGTCGGAGTGGAACGACGGTGTGCGGCCCGATGGGGTCGAGACCTTCGCGGCGCCGAACACGTACCGAGGCCCGTTGGCCGACGCTGGTGATGCGCCGGCGATCGCCGCCGAGGAGATGCGGGCTGCCGTGGCGCGACTGCGCGAGCGCGGCCGGCGACCGGCCGCCCTGTACATCGACTCGCTCTTCAGTGCCGACGGCATCTTCACGCCGGATCCCGGAATCGTTCGCGCGTTCGTCACTACGGCGCGCGAGGCCGGTGCGCTCTGGGTGGCGGATGAGGTGCAGTCGGGTCACGGCCGCACGGGCGGCGGCCTGTGGGGCTTCAGCGCGTGGGGCATCACGCCGGACTTCGTCACGCTCGGCAAGCCGATGGGGAACGGTCATCCGATCGCTGCGGTCGTCACCCGCTCGGACCTCGTGGACCGGTTCGCGAAGGCGACGACGTTCTTCAGCACCTTCGGCGGCAATCCGGTGGCGTGCGCCGCGGCGCTCGCCGTGCT
>DASVDT010000051.1:0-35229 GCA_036380955.1 Candidatus Limnocylindria bacterium
CACGTCAAGGCCGCTTCCCAAGCCCAGGGCCACGAGGACGCGAGCCTTGAGCGCGTCGAGCGTTCCCGAGAACACGGCGCCGGCCTCCCACCATTGCGAGCTCCCGCCGGGAAAGGCATATCCCGGCAGTGGGCGCCCGGATGGGCAGCGTGTCGTCAGCACCACGGGCACACCCCGCTCGAGAAGCGGGCGCGCCAGCTCCAGGTAGGCGGGCGGCGTGTTCCCGCCGCCGGCCGCGGCGACGACGAGGCCGCGGGCATCGGCGTCAACCGAAGCCACCGCTTCGAGCGCGACCGTCAGGAGCGGCACCGGGAGCGCCGCTCGCTCCGGGATACGCGGCAGGCGCATCGGCCGGCGCTGGCGCAGCAGCGAAACGCGCCCATCGGCCACGACGCCCAGGCGGCCCGCATTCGGCGACTGGAAGGTGGCGAAGGCGTGCGTGTGGGTCTTGCGGACGTCATCGGCTCCGTGGATCTCGCCCGCCATGGCAACCGCCACGCCCTGGTCCGCCATCGACGGCTCCGCCGCGACGGCGACCGCGTTGCGGAGGTTCTCTGGGCCGTCGTATGCCTCCTGTGAGGCCGATCGCATCGCACCGACCACGACGACCGGCTTGGCCGGCAGCGGCAGCACGTCCCAGGCGAAGGCGGTCTCCTCGATGACGTCGGTGCCCTGGACCAGCACCGCGCCGTCGACGTCCGGACGCGCGAGCTGATCCGCGAGGACGCGCCCGATCTCGAGCACCTGGTCGAAGCTCAGATGCGATGCCGGCACGAGCCCCCAGTCGATCGGCTCGATGTCGGCGATGGCATCCAGCCCGGGCACTGAGGCAAGCAGGTCAGTCGCGCGCAGTGAGGGAACGTTGCCGGCGCCGGACGAACGCATTGAGATGGTCCCGCCGGTGAAGACGACGGCGATGCGCGGCATGCCGGAATCGTACGGCACCACGCGACTGCCTCGGACCGATTACTATTCCGCGTCCCCGGCGTCCTACCACCAGCAGATCACGCAGCCTGGACCGAGCATGCCCCGCACCATGATCGAGGCCGTGGGCCTCCACAAGTCATTCGGCGACACCCATGCCCTCGCGGGACTCGACTTCGACGTCGCCGAGGGAAAGATCCTCGGCATGCTCGGGCCGAACGGCGCCGGCAAGACGACGGCCGTCCGGGTCCTGACCACGCTCACCCGACCCGACACCGGCAGCGCCACCGTCGCCGGCATCGACGTCCTGCGGCACCCCGACCGTGTGCGGTCGCAGATCGGCGTTGCGGGACAGTACGCCGCGCTCGACGAGTTGCTGACCGGCCGCGAGAACCTCGGCATGATCGGCCGCCTCTACCGGCTGGACGCCGCCACGGCCCGGCGGCGTGCGGACGAGCTGCTCGAGCGATTCGAGCTGAATGACGCCGCCGATCGGACGGTGAAGACCTATTCGGGCGGGATGCGCCGCCGCCTCGACCTCGGCGCGGCGCTCATGGCCCAGCCTCCCGTCGTCTTCCTCGACGAGCCGACGACCGGCCTCGACCCGAAGGGCCGGCTGGCGATGTGGGATCTCATCGGCGGGCTGGCCCGGGGAGGCACGACGGTGCTGATGACGACCCAGTACCTGGAGGAGGCCGACCGCCTGGCCGACGACATCGTGGTCATTGATCACGGGCGCGCCATCGCGCGCGGCACCGCGCTCGAGCTCAAGCAGCAGGTCGCCGGCGAGCGCCTGGAGATCACCATCAGCGACAGCGAGTACCTCGGCGCCGCGGCTCGCGTGCTCGAGGCGCTGGGCGAGGGCCGTGCATACGTCGACACGGAGGCGCGCCACGCGAGCATCGCGGTCTCGTCGCACGACGGCGTCCTCACGCGTGCCATCCGCGAGCTCGACGCCGCCGGAGTGAACGTCGACGACATCGGCTTCCGGCGGCCGACGCTCGACGAGGTGTTCCTGGCGCTGACCGGCCGGCCGGCCGACGAGACCGAGTCGCCCGAGGAGGTGGAGGCATGAGGAGATTCGGCGGCTGGCTGCACGACTCGTGGGAGATGGTGCTGCGCAACCTGATTCACATCAAGCGAACGCCCGAGCTGCTGCTGGACGTGACGCTCAGCCCGATCATGTTCGTGCTGCTCTTCAACTTCGTGTTCGGCGGCGCCATCGGCGGGATCGTCGGCGCGCAGGGCGGCGAGGAGCAGGACTACATCAACTACATGATGGCCGGCATCTTCGTCCAGACCATCGCGTTCGCCGGGATCTACACCTCGGTGCTGCTGGCGAACGACCTCCAGAAGGGCATGATCGACCGCTTCCGCTCGCTGCCGATGTCGCAGTCGGCCGTGCTCACCGGCCGCACCCTGACCGATCTGCTGCGCGCCATGCTGGCCATCGCGATCATGTGGATCGTCGGCATGCTCGTCGGCTTCCGGCCCGAGGGCGGCATCGCGGGCAACGCGGCCGCCATCGGCCTGATGCTGCTCTTTGGCTTCGCGCTGTCATGGGTCGGGGTCGCGGCTGGAGCGCTGGTGCGCACGCCGGAAGCCCTGCAGGGCATCATCTTCGCCGTCGTCTTCCCGCTCACCTTCGTGAGCAGCGCCTTCGTCCCGACGGGCTCGATGCCGGACTGGCTCGCCTGGTTCGCCGACCGCCAGCCGATGACCCTGGTCATGAACGAGGTCCGCGACCTGACGCTTGGGATCGACATCTACAACGCCGAGCTGTCGGCGACGCTGTGGTGCGTCGGAATCCTGGCGGTGGCCTTCCCACTCGGCCTGTGGTTGTACAACCGCCGCACGACGCAGTAGTCAGCGGTGCTCGTTCAGAACGGGCCTTGATCGCTTCCGAGGATTCGGCCAGGCGTCGACCTTCATGACGGCATGGTATGTCGTGTGCGTCTACGCTTGTGACATGGCACAGACGCTCCGACCTCGCGACGCAGTCAAGCCGCTCCTCCGCGTGCGGCAGACCCGGCAGTTCACGCCGGAGCCGGTCACAGCGGAGGAGGTGAGCGCCATCGCCGATGCGGCCCGCTGGTCGGGGTCGAGCCAGAACAAGCAGCCGTGGCGCTTCATCACGCTGCGCGAGCCCCTGACGATTCGTGCCATTGCCGAGGCGGGGATACCGAACACGCGATCGCTGACGAGTGCCGCGGCGGCAATCGCCGTCGTCATGTCCACCGACCCACCCTCGAAGATCGGCCAGGCCTACGACGAGGGCCGGGCCGCCGAGCGGATGCTCGTCGCCGCCGACATGCTCGGCCTCTCGGCCGGCATCGCCTGGATCAATGCCGACACTCGCCCCGCGGTCTCCGAGATCCTGCATCTTCCGGACGACCGGTTCGTTCGGACGGTGATCGCCATCGGCCACGCCAGCGCCGAGGGCCGGCGGGCGAAGTCGCCGCGCGGAGAGGCTCGACTGCCGCGATCCGTGACGGTCCACGCCGAGCGCTGGCCCGAGGGCAAGGGCGGCTAGGGCATCCGTTCCCAGGTGCCGGTCTCGAGATCGGCAGCGCGCTCACCGTCGCTGCACGTGTCGATGATTTTGACGAAGCTGAGGCCCTCGTCGCCCTCGCCATGCGCGTGATAGGTGCCGCGCGCATCCGGGCAGGCCGGATCGTCCACGATGTTGATCACCCAGCCGTTCCAGTCGAGCGAACCGGACCATCGGTCGCCGATGGTGATCGTGTCGCCCTCGAACGTCAGCGTCTCGGTGGGCTGGTCGCCGACCGCCGCTCTCGTGTACGAGCCGTCCGACCAATGGCGCCCATCGCCCTCCACCAGCTGAAGGCCGTACCAGCGTCCGCCTGAGCCCACGGCGAACGCGACGATGGCGATGGCTGCCCCCGCAGCGACGATCGTGGAGCGCGGACCGTATGACATGGCCCCGGCCACGACCATGATGATGCCGAGCGCGATGGCGCCCGCTGCCGCCCAGCCCGGGGAGAGGTCGACGCTCGAGGCGAGGGTGTCCTGGCTGACCGGAAATGCGCCGGACGCGAGGATCCCGAGCGCGAGGAATGCGCCCATCACCAGCAGCCAGCCGGGCACCCATCGTCGACCGGCCCACGTCAGGGCTGCGCCGATCCCGACCAGCAGCGCGACGAACGTGCCGGCGGCAAGGATCGGGAAACCGCGCTCCTCCCACACGCCGAGTACGACCTTCACCAGCCGATAGCCCTCGCCGCGCAGCTCGCGCTCGTGCACGATCCAGCCGTCAACGAAGGCGAGCGCGAAGATGCCGATGCCGGCCACCGCCATGATGGCCAGCCAGGTGCGACGATTCATCGTTCGACCAGGACTCCGTACAGATGCTCGAAGGTCGCCGCCGGATCGTCGGTGGTGCCCGCATGGAGCGGCCCCGGCTGGACGACCGTGCTGCGCGGTGTGGTCAGCCAGTGGAACCGCTCCGACTGGCTCATGGCCGCGAACGGGCCGCTCATGACCGTGCCGGCGGCGACCGCCTCGACGAACGCGAGCTGCTCGCGGATGGGATCGACGTCGCCGCTCGCTCCGAGCGACAGGAGCGCATCGCGGTCGAGCGACGTCCGCACGGCCAGGTAGCGCTTCGGCCGGCAGAAGAGGATCAGCCCGGCGTTGAGGAACTCGCCCCGCTCGATGTCCGGCACCACGCGGACCACGGCGTACGAGAACGGGCTACGCGACGGCGGCATGCTGCACCCGCGTGCGGGCCTGCTCCGCCTCCGCGACCCAGATCGCGCGGGCATCCAGGCGCGCGGATAGATAGCGTCGATACGCGTCGCGCTCCCCCGCGATCCCGCCGAAGCGCTCGTCGCGCAGCCACTCGTCCGGCACCGCATCGACGATCGCGTCGAGCGTCGCGGGATTCAGCCGCCCGGACAGACGGGCATCGGCGTCATGAATCGAGCCGGCGAACGGAAGGAGAACGTGCTCGGCGATGCGCTCGAACGGCCGCCGCGCATGCTCGTCCGGATCGGTCCAGGCGTGGTGCACGTACAGCGCCGAACCGTGGTCGATGAGCACGGTCCGACCGTCGCCCACAATGAGGTTCGCATTGCGCGGCGTGCGGTCCGGGTTGATGGTCAGGTCGTCGAACCAGATCACGTCGGCCGCCCAGTCTGGGCCTTCCGGCGGCACGCGCGTGAGATCCAGCGCCAGGGCGCCCGGAACGAACGCGAGTCCGATGTTGAGGCCGATCGACCAGCCGAGCAGATCGCGGATCTCGTCGTGCGACTCGGCCCGGGCGATGGACTCCGGCAGCACGGCGAGGACGAGCTCCGGCACCCATAGGCCGAGCGCCCGACCGATCTCGCCGACGATCAGCTCCGCGATGAGCGCCTTCTCCCCGTGGCCGGCTCCGCGGAACTTGATGACGTACTGGCGGCCGTCATCGGCCTCGATCAGCGCGGGCAGCGAGCTGCCCTCGCGCAGTGGCGTGACGTACCGGGTGATCTCGACCGTTCGGAGCATCGCCCGAGTGTAGCGGCGGGTCGGTCAGGCCTCCTGCGCCGGCGTGGCAACGACGAGGCTGACGCTGGTCACCGCCGCGATCGTCAGCATGCCGAGCACGATCGCGGCCGGCGTCAGGGTGAGGGTGGCGGCGATGGCGAGATAGATGCCGGCGACGATGAGCGCACCGGCGGCGTGGGCGGCAGCCCGCATGTGTCGAGTTCTCCGTGCGAAGGGTTGGTTGCACGGAGCGTCGCTCGGCAGGCGGCGCGGAACATCGACCGATTGCGCCAGCCGCCGCTACGTCAATCGGCGGAGGTCCCGCGAGGGGTGTCAGCCGCCCGACGCGTCCTCTTCGTCGTCGCGGCCCTGCTGACCTGAGGCGTTGTCGCGGCCGTGGCCGCCGCCATTGCCCATGATCGAGCCGATGCCGGGATTCACGCCAAGGTCCTTGGCGATGCGACCCCAGCCCATGCCGCTGCCCTCGGTCCCGTCGCCGTCCCGCTTCCGCCGGATGTCGTCGATGACGATGGGATCACCCTTCGACCAGGCCATGATCCGCACGGCTCCGCCGACCCCATAGGCGGCCACGAGCTCGTCGAAGACGGCGTCATCGACGGCGATCTCGTTCGCGCGCAGCCGATCGGCGGCGTGAGCGATCTCGTCGGCGGTCGGTGGGGCATCCGCTTCGTCCTGCGTGACCTGGGCCGGCTGACTGGACGCCGATGGGGCGCGCGTCGCGAAGACGGTGCCGGTCACGACCAGGATGAGGACCGCTGCTGCCATCAGCGCCATGCGGTTCGTGCGGGTCATCGGCCTCCCACCTTCGTTGCGTGCCGGCAGCCTAGGCATTGAACCTTACGGCCAGCCTTGCGTCCAGCCCTTTCCGACGGCCGTTCGGTGCTGCCAGGCACCGCGAGCGATGACCGCGTGCGCCGATTATCGCGACGAAACGTCCCGACAACCGTCCGTCGCCGCGATGGCCGACCGAATCATGTCGACCGATTCGTTCTGGGCGGCTCGCCCGGTATCGACGATGACGTCCGCGATCTGCGCATACAGCGGCTCGCGTTCGGCCGCTGCCTTCTCCATCCACGCATCGTCACGGTCGATGAATGGCCGATGCACCGCGCCGCCGGCACGCAGGACGAGGGTCTCGGCCGATGCGCGGAGCCAGACGACGATGCCTCCGTCGCGCATCCGCTGCCGGTTCGTCGGGTCGAGAACCGTACCCGCCGCCACGCCGACGATGACCGGCGGTGGCAGCTCCAGCCCGAGGGCGAGCGCGGCGGACTCGACCTCCCGGAGCCGATCCTGGCCGCCCTCGGCCAGCAGCTCGCGCGCCGTCATCCCCGAATGACGGCGGACGAGCTCGTCGTTGTCGACGTACGGCCAGCCGGTCGCCTCGGACAGCAGCCGTCCGATCGTCGTCTTTCCACTGCCCATCATGCCGATCAGGATCAGGCGGCATGCTGAGGCTCGAGACATGGAGCGGCCTCCGGCAAGGGTTGTGCCGCTATCCCTCCTCGAGTGGGGGCTTCGCGACTTCGAGAGCGTAGCCGGGCGGTAGCCGTTCGGTGATCGTCGCCAGGACGGATTCGGGGTCGCCGCCGGCGGGGACGGTCAATCGGAGGTCGAGAGCGATTGGCGCGGTCGCAACGGCGGGACCGGGAAGCTCCGCGGTCAGGCCCTGGTCTCGGCGCAGCGCGACGGCGTGATAGGCCGCAATGGCGACGGCGACGACCAGGACGCCGATCGGGGTGCTGAGCTCCGCCGCGGGATCGCCGCTCTGGCTGATGCCGACGATGGCGCCAAACAGGCGATAGAGGATGAGGCCGGCCGCGGCGATCCCGGCGAGGATGCTGCCGGCGAGCACGATGAGCAGCAGGGCGCGTCGCACGGTCGACGATGCCTCCGCCGCCGCATCGACGGCTCGCCGCAGCTCGACGCCCCGCCAGGCCCGGATCCACACGGCGGTGCCGATCAGCGCCATCGGCGTCCAGCGCGCGAGGTCTCGCTGGGCGAAATCACCGCCGCTGAGGGCGCGACCGCCGGCAAGGAGCGACTCGAGCAGCAGACCGACGAGCCACGCGGTCCCCGTGGCGCCGACGGCGAGGCCGACCAGTGCCAGCGGGTAGAGCTCCAGGCGAGCCGCCGTCTCGACGCGCTCGCCAGAGCCCGAGCGCGCGGCCTCGCGCTCCATCCAGCGCGCGTGGACCCACCATGCGACCGCGTATGCCGAAGCCGTCACCAATGGCAGCAGGACGAGCGCCAATAGCGCTGCGGGCTCATCGGACGGCGCCAGGCCAAGGGTCGCCTCGATCGCAACTCGAACGCTGTCCGAGGCGAGGAAGATGGCTCCCGCCGCGGTCGCCATGACGACGGCCACGAAGTAGGCAAGCCGCAGCTTCGCCGGCCGCTCCGATGCGCCGCGCCACCCGCCCTCTCGTACGAGGCCATTCGAGTACAGCAGGTGCCCGATCCAGGTGGCGCCACCGACGAGAAGGCCCGCCAGCGACGTTCCCAACGGATACGTCCACCACACATCGGGCGCATCGATCAGCGGCGGCGGCTCGAGGATGAGCCTGCCGATGAGCTCGAGCAGGCCGCCGAGGCCGCTCAGCAGAAGCATCAGGCCGACGAAGGCGGCCAGGTACAGGTACGTGCGGGGAAGCCACGCGCCGCCATCGGTCATCGGCCCGCGCGCCCAATCGCGATTGCGCAGCCAGGCGTGGTACAGCCAGGCGCAGCCAGCGGCGGCCGCCAGGGCCAACCCGCCTGCGACGCCCGAACCACCGAAGAACTGCGCATCGCCGAGGCGTGCAACGGCTTCCTGGATGACCGATGAAACGGCCATCCCGACGGCGATCAGCAGGAGGCCCATCGCGATGGCGAAGTACAGCCCCCGAACCGATGAGCTGCGCTCGACGTCGGCATCCGGACGTCCCGCGCGAACGCTGCGCTCAGCCACGAGCCAGTGGATGAGCCAGACCGGCAGCGAGACGACGGTCAGCGCCAGCGCCAATGTCAGCTGCTGACCGGTGACGTCGCCACCGCCAAGCGGCGGGCCACCGAACGAGAGCCCGACACTCTGGAGGAGCACCGTCAGCAGCATGCTGACGCCGGTCACCAGCACCCCCAGGCTGATGCCGCTCAGAAGGTAGACGTACAGTCGCCGCGCCGTCTGCATCGGTTCCAAGGCCTCCGTTGCTCTACCGAGCCGGCTCGACGGGGCTCGGCTCGAGCCACACCAGCGGCTCGTCGATCCGCCAGCCACCGTTCTCCCGGACCATGCGCACCTCGCGCTGGTACCGGTTCGACGACGCGCTCAGGCCATCGCCGTAGATCTCCTCGACCGTGACCTGGAGGCGGATGGAGTCCCCCTCACCGAGGCGCCCATCGAACAGGGCTCGCCGCGTGCGGTCCACCCCGATGCCGGGGTCGTACATGGCAACGGTGCGCTCGTAGGCCTCGCGGTCCATGTCGGCGCGCACATCGGCCGAGAAGTACGCGTAGGCGGCGTCGAGGTCGCCATCGTCGAACGCGCGCAGGTATCGCTGGAGCGCGCCCTCGGGCGTGTCTTCCGCGAAATCGACGGCAGTGCGATCGCCGGCGAGGACCACCACGGCCACGGTGATGATGACGAGCGTCACGATGCCGCCACCGATGAGCAGGGGCAAGCGCTGGCCGTTCATGACGAGAGTCCATTCATGCGCGAGACCCTGAGCCATTCGCCCTGCGGCTCGACTGCGGCCGGTTCAGCGCGCGCGGCGCTTCAGCTCCTCCACCCAGGCCTCGAGGCGTGGCAGGTGTTCGGCGAAATGCTCCGGCCCGGCCTTGCGAACCCAGTACGCGGCTGCGGGCGTCACCTCGGGCAGCTGCGCCCAGGCGCTGAGGAGCTCGTTGTGGGCGGCGGCTGCCTGGAGATGAACCGTGTCCAGGGGGACGTCGCGCATGGCCTCCAGGAACCGCGCGTTCTCGGCGTCGACGTCGATCTCGCCCTCCTGGTACGTGCCGGCCGCGATCTGGCGCAGCATGGTCGCCCCGCGTGCCATCCACGTTCCGAGGTGCGCGATCGCGTCCTTTGCAGTCCAGCCCTCCTCGAAATAGCCGGGCTCGTTGGCGTCCTCGGGGGAAATCTCGTCGATCAGGCGGTGCAGCCGAGCCCAGGCCTCCGCCTCGCCGGGCAGCTCGCGATCGTCGGTCCGAGTCTGCTGGGACATCGGCGCCATGGTAGCGCGACTGGCTACAGCGGCAGCGGTCCGATATGGCCGGCGGCGGCGACGGCAAGCGCGACGAGGCCGGCGACCGTTCCGAGTGCGAGAAGAATTCGACGGACCCCCACGGAATCCATTGTCCGCCGCCGGGCAACCTGCGCGGACCGCACCGGACCGCCCTCGCGGCACCGCTTGGAGCGCCGCCCGACGTCAGCGGTGGGCAGCCGCGCTCTCGATCCACGCACGGATGTGATCCAGCGCGTCCGGGCGATCCGCGTACCGCGGCGCGAGGTCGGCGAGCATGACGAGTCCCGCCCACGCGTTTGTCTCGCCCGGAATGGCTCGCGCCTCGTCGCCGTAGCCATCGGCCCATGCATCGAGCAGCTCGGGCAGTCGAAGGCGCACCGCATCAGGGAGGTCGGCCAGGCCAGGTTCGAGGGTGAGGATCGATCGCGTCCGGGAGAGGTCGAGCGACGGGTCACCGGCCCGGGCGTTGTCCCAGTCAACGATGCCGACGATCTCGCCCACGGACTCGTCGACGAGCAGGTTGAGCGGATGCCAGTCCAGGTGGAGCAGACGGTCGCCATGCGGGAGCCCGGGGATAGCTCGGCCCGCCCCGAAAGGATGGCCCGTGTCGCCGGCCACGCGAATGACTTCGGCCGGTGCCTGGATCTCGTGCAGCCGCCGATGCAGCCGGCCCATCCGCTCGCCGTAGTGACGGGTCCGCTCAGGAGCCCGTGCCAGCGCCTCGAGCAGCGGAACACCAGGCAGCCAGGCCAACAGGGCAACCTCGCCATCGGGTGTGCCAGCGCGGCGGAGCACCTCGGGCGCGGGCAATCCAGCCTGCCGGGCGGCCGACATCGCTGCCACCCGGCCGCGGGCCGTCCTCGCCGATCCGAGCGTCCGCATCACCCACGTCGTGCCTCCGACTGAGACCCGCCATGCCGATCCGCTCGCGCCCCCGGCCGCCGGCTCCACCCTGGCGTCCCCTGGCACACCCAACGCAGCCAGCGCGGCCGAGACGATCGGGAGCCCATCGGTCACGCTCCCGATCGTATGGCCCGCGGCAAGAGCGCCGGGATCAGCGGGTAGGCGTACCGACGACCAGCGTGGCCCTGGGGCATTGCGGGCAGACGGTCGGCTCGATGGCGGCGCCCTGATCGTCCGGGTCCTCGCCCACCACGAACCGCTCGCCGTCGCGAATAGCCGAGATCACCTGGACCAGCGTCCAGTGCGTCTCGCCACCGTCGGGATCGCGGGTCGCGAGGCCGAGCACGTGCGAGTGCCCACTCGGCTCGGCGGCGTGGTCCTTCTCGATCGAGAGGACCACGTACCACGGCAACGAGTCGCGCGTGCTGGCCATCGCTTCCACCATGACTTGATAATAGTTGATTCTTGGAACGACCGACGGTACTATCGGCGCTCTCCGGGTGGGATCGGCTGGTGGGCGGAAAGGGAACCCCGCAGTGAACCGACTCCGCTCGATCCTGATCTCGTTTGGGCTTTCCGCTCTGCTCACGCTGCTGACCGCGGCAGCAGCTCTGGCCGAGAGCCAGCCGCCGTTTCCGCGCTGACCTGACGCTGATCTCGCTCTAAATCGACAGCCGGTAGTGCTCGCCGGCCGTGCCCACCCGCAGACTAGGAGCGGCCGGCTCTACTGGCACGCCCGAGCGCTTCGGCATACAGGGCGTTCGCGCCTTCCAGATCACCGCGACGCGAGCGCACTTCTGCCCATTCCGCGAGAGCGGCTCGCAGTTGCGACGGCGATCGAAGCGACCGGAAGACCTCGGCAGCGGCTCGGAAGTGGCCTTCGGTCTCTTCTCCGTCGCCCTGCTTCTCCGCGAGCCGTGCAAGAGTAAGGTGCGCCCCGGCTGCGGCTCGCATGGATCCGCTTGATTCGGCGCCGGCGAGTGCCGTTCGCGCTCGCTCGTTGGCACGGTTCAGGTCGCCACTCAGCAGCGCGAGGCGCGACTCGGCCTCAGCGATCTCGGCGAGCAACCGCTCATCTGAATGACGTTCGGCCAACTCGCGCGCTCGGCGAAGGTGCTCATCCGCCCGCGCCGTATTTGCGAGGTCGATGAAGTTGATCGCCATGTTGTTTTCGAGGGCAGCCTCCTCCAGCTCGGCCTCGGCGGCACGATACAAAGCGAGACTCTCCTGGCCGACGCGGATCGACCGTTCGAGATCGCCGGTGAACCGGTACTGCAGGGCCAGCCCGGAGAGGAATGCCGCCTGCTGACGCAGCGACATACCACCGAGGAGCGAGCGCGCCTCTTCCATGTATGTAAGCGCGCGGTCCGCATTGCCGTCCCATGCCTCGACATTTCCGAGCGATGCCAAGAGTCGGAATCTGAAGTCCGGAGCGACTGCGAGCCCAGCTCGCTCCTTCGCGAGGAGGTCCTGCAGGATCGCGCGCGCCTCTGCGCCGTTGTCAGCCTGGTACTGCGCAAACGCAAGCCAGTATCTCCCCCACGCGGCGTCGGCCGGCGAACCAAGTTGGTCGAACGCATCTGCCGACTCGGAGGCTGGCCGGATAGCCTCCTGGCCCCGACCGAGCCGACACAGCGCCTCGGACCGACCTCGCAGGAGCTCTGCGCGGTTCCGGCGATCGTCACCCGCGGCATCGAGGAGCGAGTCGTATCGGTCCAGGGCCTCCTGGTGCTTGCCGGCGGCCAGGAGAAGATCGGCCTCGAGGCGGCTGGCGGCCGGTCGCTCCTCGGCGACCAGGTCGGGCACCGCGACGCCCAGCCGCTCGCTGAGGAAGGTCAGCGCGGCCATCGACGGCTTGGCCAGCCCGCGCTCGAGGGCGCTGATGTAGGCAGCGGTGTATCGGCCCTTCGCCAGCTGCGCCTGGGTGAGGCCGACGCGAGTCCGGGCCTGGCGAATGCGCTCCCCGACCCTGCGTGCGACGTGACTGTTGTCGACCACGATGACCCGCCTCGTGCGGGCCGCCTGCGTGCTCATGACGGGAACTATACGCGGTGGTCAAGCCATAATTGAGGGCGGGCGGCGTACGATTCCGGCATGACGACCGCGGCCGCTCGCGCGCCGGTGATCGAATGGCTGCTCGACAGCTCCGAGCCAGCGATCCGGCGGCTCGTGCGCCGCGACCTGCTGGGCGAAGCGGCCGATGACGAGGACGTTCTCTCCGGGCAGATCGTTCGTGGATGGTGACCTTGCGGGCGCTGACCGTGCTGCGCGCCGCCGAACGGGATCCCACCGGGTAGGGCGACGTTCGCCGGTCAGCGGATCCCCGTGTCGTAAGTGATGGTGATCGACACCGGTGCGGAGCCGACCGTGACTGGGGTTGGCGAGGGCTGCCCCAAGAGGCCGACCACCTCGCCGCCGAGGACGATGTACGCGCCCGGGGCCACGTCGAGCCGCACGAGCCCGTCCGCGTCGGTCGTGCCCCGCGCGACGACCACGTCCCGTCCGTCGGCCGGCATGACGAAGATCGGTGCGCCCTCGACAGCCCGCGGCTCACACGCCGGATCGGGCGGCACGGTCTCGACCGGACAGACCGGGCCGGCAACGGCGCGTACCTCGATGACGCCCGCGGCCGTTGCCGGCGATGCCGACGGCGTGCAGGCGGTGAGGATGAGCGCGCCGAGCACGAGCGAAACGAGACGCATTGCGTTGTGACGGCGGGCGCCGCACCCGAGTTCCGAACGGCCGGTAGCATGCATCGTCGTGAATCCTGAACGCGACGCGGCCGGCCTGCGCGCTGCGATCGAGCAGGCACGCCTGGGACGCGACGAGGGCGGCGTGCCGATCGGCGCGGCGCTCGTGGCCGACGACGGCACGGTCATGGGCGCGGGCCGCAACCGCCGGGTGCAGCTGAACAGCGCCATCCGCCATGGCGAGACGGACGCCCTCGAGAACGCGGGCCGCCTGCCCGCATCGGTATACGCGCGCTCGACCATGTACACCACCCTCTCGCCGTGCGACATGTGCACCGGCGCGATCCTGCTGTATGGCATCCCGCGCGTCGTCATCGGCGAGAACCGGACCTTCGTGGGCGGGGAGGACTACCTGCGCTCGCGGGGCGTCGAGGTCGTCAACCTGGACTCGGCGAAATGCGTGGAGCTCATGAACGAGTTCATCGCCGCGCATCCGGAAATCTGGAACGAGGACATCGGCGAGGCCTGATGGACACCGGGCGTATGGTCAACGCATCCACCATCCGCGGAGGTAGCGACATGGGTGACAAGGGACCTGGCTCGCGCAGCGGCGGCAAGAAGCCGAAGAAGCCCAAGAAGAAGTAGACCCTGGGCGCGCGTCGCGGCGCCCTGGCGGCCGATCTACCGGCCGCATTTCGCAAGAAGCGCCTCCTGCGTGTCGCTCAGCCGATCTATCGGTCGCGTGCTCGCATGAGCGGCGCGCGCGCGAGCGCTTCGTGCGTAACGCTGACCGATAGCGTGGTCAAACGCCACGGGAATGTCGACTCCCGCGCGGTTCGGTCGATAGATCGACCGCGCCTAAGGCGAGATGAGCTCGGTGCGCAGCTCGTGGCTCTCGTCGGGGAGGCGCGCCTCGTACCAGATGCGGTAACCGCCGGCCGGAAGCGAGAGGACGTCGAGGTAGCGCACGTCGCTGACGGCATCGTCACTGACCTGCTCGAGCTCCCCCGGACGGCGGCCGGTGAGTCGGGCGAGGCCGGTGCGCTCGAACCAGTTCTCCTCCTTGCTTGCCCGGCCGTCATAGGCGGCGCGGCCATCGGGCAGGACCACGGTGACGCGGGCGCCGCGCTGGTCCCAGGTTCCGGCCCGCGGGGCGAGCACGGTGCCGTGCCACTGCCATTCGACGCCATCGGTCGACGTCGCATACGCGGTCGTCATGCGGTCCTCTTCATCGGCCTCGTCGAGCGGGTGGCAGCAGATCCATGCCTCCCAGCCGCCGTCGGGCGTGCGCCGCACGATCGGATCCTTGACACCCACCGTCTCGTCGCCGGGGAAGACGGTCCGGGCCTGGGCGGTGGCGAGGTCGGCGGGGTCATCGGCCTCCAGCAGATCGATCCACCAGTGCTTGCTCGGCGGCTTCGAGGCGGAGCAGACGTACAGGCGCCAGCGGCCGTCATCGGTGCGCACCAGCGCCGGGCGCTCCATGGAGGCGGCGTTGAAGTCGGACTGGTCGAGATGCGCGACGGTGATGCACTGCTCGCCGTCCGGCGATCGCGCCACGAAGGTGGAGCCGCGCCCCGCCGCACCGGTGCGAACGCGATACGCGATGACGAAGCCGCCATCGTCATCCAGCGCCGCGCTCGAGGCGCCGGCCCACCAGCCGACGCCCGGCCCGGGTGCGGGGACCGCAACGACGGGCGTCCCTGCGCCGGGCAACGGAAACGCGTCGTTCATGGCCTGATGCTACCTGCCCTACCCTCATGGTCGATGGCGTCCTATACGGTGAACGGGGCGGGCGTCGAGCGAGCCAGGGAGCTCATCAAGGCCCGGCAGTACGTGCTCGACAGCGACTGGGGCGAGGTGCAGCCCGATGCCGAGGCCCAGAGCCGGGTTCTCGCGAAGCACTCCTGGGCACAAGGCTGTCGAGCTGGCGGCCCATGACCTGCTCCAGGCGCTCGATCGGGCCGCCGGAATCGCCTGAGGCAGCCTGAGGCCTGACCCGCGAAACGGGACCTTCGGGCCATGGTGCGAGCGCGCACCGGCGAGCACCCTGCGGCCGTGCACCGGCTTCTCGTTCTGCTCCTCCTTGCCTGCCTGGCGGCGTGCGCGGCAGCGACACCGGCCCCGCCATCGGCTTCGCGATCGGCCAGCGCTCTTCCGACCGCGTCGGCGAATGCGGAGCGTCCGCTGCCAACCCTCGTGCCGCCCGAGGGATCGGCGTGGTTCGGCATGAACCTCGACTGGGCGAACGACTCGGTGGCGGGCGCGTCGGAGCGCCTCGGCGCGACGCCATCGGTCTGGGTCCAGTTCGCCGCATTCCCGCTCGACCCGGAGCAGCGCGCCAACCTCGACGCGTTCGTGGAGCAGGTGGCGGCCGTGCATGGCATCGCGCTCCTCACGCTGGAGCCGCATGGCGGTCTCGACACCGTGACGCCTGAGGCCGCGGCGGACCTGGCGAGCGTGCTGAACGCCTACTGGACGAACAGCGGCGTGCCGACCATCGTCCGCTTCGCGCACGAGATGAACGGCAGCTGGTATCCCTGGGCGCAGCAGCCGGAGGCGTACGTCGCCGCCTTCAGGACCGTCGCCGAGGCGGTGCATGACGGCGCACCCGCGTCGGCCATGGCCTGGGCGCCGAACGAGGGTTCCGGCTACCCCTTCACCGGCGGCCAGTTCGCGTCGGACGATCCGGTCCTCGACACGAATGGCGACGGCACCATCAGCAACGCCGATGATCCGTATTCGCCCTACTGGCCCGGCGACGACGCGGTCGACTGGGCCGGCATGAGCCTCTATCACTGGGGCCTGGCCTATCCATGGGGCGAGAACGAATTGCCCGCCGATGGCACCTTCCGCGCGCTGCTGACCGGCGGCAACACGGGCGCACACGAGGGACAGGTTGAGATCCCGGACTTCTATGCGACCTACGCCGAGGGCCATGCCAAGCCGATGGGCGTCTTCGAGACCGCCGCGCTCTACAACCCGGCCGCCGATGGACCGTCCGAGGCGGAGCTGAAGTCCGCCTGGTGGGCGCAGGTGACCGATGACTCGATCCGGACCGACTTCCCGCGCCTGGCCATGCTCAACTGGTTCGAGTGGCGAAAGGATGAGCCGGAGGTCGGTGGCGTGATCGATTGGCGGCTCAGCGCCGATGCAAAGCTGGCACGCTCGCTCCTGCCCCAGGCGCCAGACGGCTGGCTACGCTTCGACGGCCTGGAAGTCGCCGACTGAGCTAGCGCCAGGGAATCGAGGCGACCGCCACCGGCTCGGCGATCCCCTTCAACGCCAGGCTCCGTCGGCCCGACTCGGGAACCGGTCGCCGCGCGGCCTCGAAGGTCGCCGCGCTGGCCACGATCTCCCCGTCGCCCGCCGCCGCGCCGATGCGCGCCGCGTAGTTGACCCCGCGCCCCAGGTAGTCGAGGCCGGTGCGGCTCGCCTCCGCGGTGTGCATCCCGATCCGAACGGCCGGCGCAAAGCCATGCTCCTCGCGATCCGCGGCGAGACGGCGCTGGACCGCGACCATGGCGTCGACGGCCGCTCCGGCATCGGCGAAGGCGAGGAAGAAGCCGTCGCCGGTTGCCTTGATCTCCTCGCCGCCGTGCTCGCCGATGACCTCGCGCAGCGAACGATCGTGGCGACGCATGAGCGCGCCCCACGCGTCGTCGCCGAGCACCTCGGCCAGCCGGGTGGAGTCGACGATGTCGGTGAAGACGAACGTGCGGACGACCCGCTCGTCGGCCGGGACGACCGGCTCGGAGGTCGCGTCATGGTGCTCCGCGAGGCGCTGCTCGGCGCGGCGCAGGTCGGGTGTGGCGCCGAGCCGTTCGAACGCGGCGCGCGCCGCATGCAGCTCGAGCATGGCGCGCTCGCGGGCGCCGGCGGCCTCGTGCGCCTCGGCCAGGATCATGCGCGCTCGGGCCGCGTCGTAGGGCGCGGCCAGCTCGTTCCACGCGGCGACCGCCTGTCTGAGCGTTCGCACGGCGGCATCGGCTGAGCCCTCGGCCAGCTCGACCGCACCGTTTGCGGTCATCGAGGCCGCTCGCGAGATGGCGCTCGGGAATGCCTCGACGATCTCGCCCAGCGCGTCCGCCGCGGCTCGCGCGGTCGCCACGTCACCGGCCGCGATGGCGATCTCGACCTGCGCCCGGAGGAGAGGCAGCCGGTGGAGCGGCGATCCGGGCGGCGCTCGCCAGCTCGGCATGGAGAACGGCTCGTCGAGGGCGCGTCCGACGCCGGCGACCGCCGCATCGACACGTCCCTGCGCCAATCGCAGGAGCGACAGGGTGGGCTCCGGATCCGTGCCGAGCGCATGCGCGCGCACCAAAGCCTCCTCCGCGCCGGCCAGGTCGCCGCGCATCAGGCGCAGCTCGCCGATCTGCAGGAACGCGCTCCCTGCCGCGGCGGGCATGAAGCCCTCGAGCTCGATCGACGCCTGGCGCGCCTCGGCCTCAGCCTCGAGCCAGGCACCGCGGAACTGCTTGACTCCGGCGCGGAACACGCGGCACATGCCGGGGAAGCCGTTGATCGCCTCGCGCCGACACCATCGATCCTGGGCCTCGGTCCAGGCGGCCGCTCGATTGAGCTCGCCGAGCGCCTGGCACGTCTCGATGCTGGCGCAGCACACGCCGCCGGCGATGCGTGGCTCGAGCTCGCCGCCGACCGCAGCGACCGTTGCTTCGTCGATGAGCGCCAGGCCCTCCTCGATGCGCCCGACGGCGACCAGCGCCGACCCCTTCTCACTTCTCGCGAAGGCGGCGAGGTCGCGATCGCCGAGCCGCTCCCCGATCTCGACCGCCTCGCTGGCTTCGGCCAGCGAGCCCTCGGCGTCGCCGGAGAGCGCCGAGGAGAACGCACGACAGGCCGCAAGGTAGCCGTGGCCGATGTTCTCCGGCACGCCCTCCAGCAGATGGCCGGCGCGGTTCAGCCACGCGTTGGCGACGGCGATGTCGTTGCGGAGCAGGTGGTCCCGGCCCAGGCCGATGGCCGCCGCCACCGCTCCCGCCACGTCACCGGCACGCGTCGCGGCGGCATAGGCCCGTTCTCGGACTTCGAGCGCGACCGGCAGACGACCGGTCCACCAGGCGGCGTCGGCGAGCATGTCCAGCTCGGCCGGCGACAGCGTGCCGGCGGCGTCCGCTGCCGACAGCGCCTCGTACGCCTCCTGCCACGCGTGACGGCCGAGCGCGGCGGCGCCTGCTGCTCCCAGCGAATCGGGCGCCGGTGGCGTGCCACCCAGGACGGTTCCGTCAGCCACAGGCGCGTATTGTCGCGCGCCCGCCAAGCGCGCAACAGGTCCCCATCGGCTTCACATTTCAGCCGCAATTGGGCCCGACGCTGGTGCACGAACAACCCTCACGAAAGGAGACAGGTGATGAGAGCGTTCATTCGCGTGCTCGCCGCACTGCTGGTCGTGGCACTGGTCATCGGGATTGGAACCGCGGTCTACAACGCCGGCGTCGACGCCGGACTGGCCGCGGCACCCGCGCTCGCGTCGGGCGACCCCGTCCCGCTGAGTGGCTACGGCCCGTATGTCCACGGCTGGTACGGGCATGGCTGGGGCTTCGGGTTCTTCGGGATCTTCTTCTGGATTCTCGGGATCTTCCTGATCTTCGGCCTGCTGCGCTTCGCCCTTGGCGGTGGAGGCCGCCGCTGGGGCGGCCCGGGTGGCCCGGGTGCCGGCGGCGGCTGGGGCGACCGGCGTGACCGCATCGAGGAGTGGCATGCCGAGATGCACCGTCGGAGCGACGCGCGCGCCAGTGTTCAAGACACTTGAACACTACGATGCCCGAACCATGGCCAGGGTCCTGATCGTCGACGACGAGCCGAAGATCGTTCGGCTCGTCGCCGACTACCTCACCGCGGCGGGCTTCGGCGTGACGACCGCCGCGAGCGGCACCGAGGCACTGATGCGGGCGCGGACCGACGCGCCCGACCTCGTCGTCCTCGACCTCGGCCTGCCCGGCCTGGATGGGCTCGACGTGACCCGCACCCTTCGCCGTCACGGCGACCTGCCGATCATCATGCTCACGGCGCGCGAGGACGAGACGGACCGCGTCATCGGCCTGGAGCTGGGCGCCGACGACTACGTCACCAAGCCGTTCAGCCCGCGAGAGCTGGTCGCGCGCATTCGCGCGGTGCTGCGGCGCCGCGCGGGTGGCGGCCAGGTCGAGGTCGTTCAGGCCGGGGACCTGCGCCTGGACGTGCCGCGGATGCGAGCGACGCGCGGCGGCGAGCCGGTGGAGCTGACGGCGACCGAGTTCCAACTGCTGACCGCGATGGCGCGCGAGCCCGGACGGGTCTTCACTCGCTCCCAGCTGCTCGACGCCATTCACGGCGTGGCGTTCGAGTCGTACGAGCGCGCCATCGACGCCCATATCAAGAACATCCGGCGCAAGCTCGAGCCGGATCCCCGGGCGCCGCGCTACCTCCAGACCGTCTACGGCGTCGGCTACCGGCTGACGGACTGACCGATGTCACCCTCGGAGCACCGACGCTGGCGAGGACGTGGCGATTGGGGACCGCCGCGCCGCCGTCCGCGCTGGTGGCCCCAGAACGAGCCCTGGCCACCGCAGGGCCCCGAAGCCTGGCGCACCCTGCGTCGCGGATTCGCGCGGCGCTTCATCGGCTTCGCGGCCGTTGCGCTGATCGTCTTCGCACTCGTCATCGTGGCCATGACGTGGCTTCTCAGCACGCTCGTGGGGCAGCAGGTGATCACGGGGGTCCTGCCCGTGCTCGCGTTCGTCATCGGCTTGCTGATCCTGGTCCGCCTGGTGCGCGGCTTATGGCGCCAGGCCGTCCCGCTCGGCGATCTCATCGAGGCCGCAGCGCGCGTCGAGGCGGGCGAGGTCGGAACCCGGGTCGAGGTCCGCGGCCCAAACGAGGTCCGCGCCCTGGCTCGGGCCTTCAACGCCATGAGCGGCCGCCTGGCCGAGACCGATGCCGAGCGTCGCCGGCTGCTGGCCGATGTCAGCCACGAGCTGCGCACGCCGCTGACCGTCATCCAGGGAAATGTCGAAGGCATCGCTGACGGCCTCTACCCCGCCGACCGTCCGACCCTCGAACGCATCCTGGCGGAGACGCGCCACATGGAGCGGCTGATCGACGACCTGCGCACGCTTTCACTCGCCGATGCCGGCGCGCTGGTGCTGGACCGGCAGCCCACCGATCTCGGCGCGCTGGCGGCAGAGGTGGTCGCCGGCTTCGGGCCCCAGGCGGACGCCGCGGGCGTCACCCTCCGAGCCGATGCGCCCGACGACCTCCCCGACCGCGAGCTGGATCCGCTCCGCATTCGCCAGGTGGTGACGAACCTCGTGGCCAATGCCCTGCGCCACACGCCGTCCGGCGGGCAAGTGACGGTTGTCGTGCGCCCGGTCGACGCGGCGCTGGAGCTTGAGGTAGCCGATACGGGCTCTGGCATGGATGCCCCATCGGCTGCGCGTGCCTTCGATCGGTTCTGGCGATCCGGCGAAGCCGCCGGTGCCGGCCTCGGGCTGGCGATCGTCCGCGACCTGGTGCAGGCCCACGGTGGTGAGGTCAGCCTGGAAAGCGCGCCCGGCGCGGGAACGGTCGTGCGGTGCCGGTTCCCGGCCTGACCTTCCGGGCGGTCGTTGGAACGGCCGATCTGCGCGGGAAGCTCCGTTCGCGTGTCGTATGGCCAATCTAACGGTCAGCCGTACGCACGAAGCGCGCGTCGATGTGCTGCTCATGCGTGACGGCGATCGATAGAGTGACCATGCGACACCGAGCGCGCGCCTCCGGTGCAGTGCAGGCGATAGATCGCACGCGGGTTAGCCCGCGGCGTTTCGCAGCCGCTCCAACCCGTCGAGCAGGAGGTCGAGGCCGAACTCGAACTCGGGCTTGTCGTCCGGGTCCCGCGGCTTGAGGTGCTGGTGGACGTGCTCGACGAGGTGCGGCATCTCGTCGGCTGGCAACTGTGCCAGGAAGCCGGTCGCGAGAGCGTCGAACTCCTCGTCACTCGGCAGGTTCATCCCGGTGACCCACAGGGTGAATCCCATGATGTGGCTGTCGAGGGCGTGGTAGGCGTGATCGGTCATGTCGACGGAGAAGCCGGCGGCGCGGAGCGTCCCGAGCAGTGCGTCCATGTAGCGCAGGCGCGCCGTGCTGGGGGTCGTGCCGGCCAGCAGCAGGCTGGCGGCCCATGGATGACGAAGCAGGACTCGATACGCCGAGATCGCAGTGCGGCGGATGGCTGACTTCCAGTCAGGGCCGGGCTCAGGGAGCTCGTACTCCTCCACGACCATGTCCGCGATGCCGCTCAGGATGTCGCTCTTGTTCGCGACGTGGTGGTACAGCGACATGGCTTCGACACCGAGCTCCTGCGCGAGCCTCCGCATGCTCAACGACTCGATGCCGCCCGCATCGGCCAGGTCGATGGCAGCGCGCAGCACGCGCTCACGGCTGAGCGGCTCGCGGTCCTTCGTCTTGGGTTGGATCGCCATGCGCCCTGCCTCCTCGGGGTGTTGACAATCTTACACCGTAAGCCTACAGTGCGGCTCGACCTTACACCGTAAGAGCACAGGATTCCCGTGAAAGCCTACCGGAGGGTCCGCTACGGCGGCCCGGAGCGCCTCGAGCTTCGAGACATCGACCTGCCGGTGATCGGCGACGAGCAGGTCCTCGTCCGAGTGCGCGCGTCATCGGCCAATGCGCATGACTGGCACATGCTGCGCGGCAAGCCGTACCTCGCGCGCCTGAGCGAGGGCTTTCGCGCGCCGAAGACGCCCGAGATCGGGCTCGACGTCGCGGGCGTCGTCGAGGCGGTCGGCGCCGCGGTCACGCACCTCCAGCCCGGCGACCAGGCGTTCGGGTCGCGCTTCGGGGCGTTCGCTGAATACGTCGCCGGCAAGACCATGATGCCGATGCCGTCGGGGCTGACCTTCGAGGAGGCCGCCGCCATCCCCACCGCCGGATTCACCGCGCTCCAGGGCCTCCGCGACAAGGGTCAGCTCCAGCCTGGCCAGCGCGTCGCCATCAACGGGGCGGGCGGCGGGGTTGGCAGCCTGGCGGTGCAGATCGGCCGGGCCCTCGGCGCGGAGGTGACTGCCGTGACGGGGCCGCGGGCGCTGGAGATGGTGTCTTCGCTCGGCGCCGATGAGGTGGTCGACTACACCCGTGACGACTTCACCCGCACGCGCGGCCGATACGACCTCATCCTCGACATCGGCGGCAACCGGCGGCTGTCCGACCTGCGTCGAGCGCTGAAGCCCGATGGGCGGCTGGTCATGGTCGCGCCCCAACCAGGGAACTGGATCGGGCCGATCGCCCGCATCGCCGGGGCGATTGTCACGAACCGTCTCGGCCGTCAGCCGGCGATCCCCTATCTGGCCGTCCCGAATCGCGACGACCTGGGGGTCCTGGCCGGCATGGTCGAGGCGGGCACGCTGCGGCCGGTCATCGACCGCAGCTTCGGGTTCGAGCAGATTCCCGAGGCGATTCGCTACCTGGAGCGTGGCCAGGCGACCGGCAAAGTCGTGATCGGCTTCTAGCCCGCGGACTGCATCTCGGCAATCTGGATCAGGTTGCCGCAGGTGTCGTCGAAGACCGCGGTCGTGACCGGGCCCATCGGCGTCGGTGGCTGCACGAAGGTGACGCCGAGTCCGGTGAGCCGATCGAACTCGGCCTGGATGTCGTCGACCGCGAACGACGTGTACGGGATGCCGTCCTCGACCAGCGCCTCCTTGAAGGGACGGGCGGCGGGGTGCGCGTCAGGCTCGAGCAGGAGCTCGACGCCGTCGGGCGCATCGGGCGAGACGACGGTCAGCCAACGGGCGCCGCCGCCGAGGGGGATATCGGTCTTCTTGAGGAAGCCGAGCACATCGGTGTAGAAGGCGAGCGCCTTGTCCTGGTTGTCGACCAGGACGCTGGTGACATTGATCCTCATCGGTGTGGCTCCTTCGCCGGCAGCGGCCACCGCTCCGCGATCTCGCGCAGCGGCGTGGTGTCGAGGTAATGGAACTTGTATCGGCCCGAGCGCTCGGTCCGGATCAGGCCGGCCGACTCGAGCACGTCGAGGTGCTGGGAGATCGCCTGGCGCGTTGCGCCGAGCTGGTGCTTCGTCGTCAGGCGGGCGCAGATCTCGAACAGGGTCTGGCCGTCGCGATCGTTCAGCTCGTCCAGGATCGTGCGCCGCGTCGCATCCGACAGCGCCTTGAAGACATCTCCCACGGCGTGACGATAGGCAAGTCATTACTTGCCTGTCAAGCGGATTGGTTCGCCGTGGGGCGTATCGGCCAGGATGTGGCTGTCCTTGGTCCGGAGCTGGCAAGGATGGCCAACACCGGCGCCCGAATGGCCCTCTGCCTGGCTGTCGTTCTCAGGGGCGGAACAACAACAGCCAGGATGTGGCCGGTGCTCCCAGCGGCGGACTACGCCGCGAGCCGCGGGCCGAGGCGGGACCCGCCACGTCGCGGTGGAGCTCCTCGTGGAGCTTGGCGATCGCCTCGCGTGCGCGTGAACTGTGAATGCCGTACGCGAAGGTCACGAAGGGCTGGCGCGCGGACGCGATGTGGTCGGGGCGTTTCTTGGCCCTGATCGGCGAGTCCAGCTGACGTACCATCCGGCGCATCGACGGAGTGCTTGAGCGGACCGTACGCGACCTGGCCGAGGAGCTCGGAATTCCCGGGGCTGCCGTCGGCATCGTCCAGGCCGATCACGAGCGGTACGCCTACCACGGCGTCACGAGCATCGAGAATCCGCTCCCGGTGGACGGCGCGACGCTGTTCCAGTTCGGCTCCACCGGCAAGACGTTCACATCGGTCGCCATCCTTCGCCTGGTCGAGGAGGGCACGGTCGACCTGGATGCGCCGGTGCGTACCTATGTGCCGGAGCTGCGCCTCCAGGACGAGCACGTCGCCGAGACGATCACCGTCCTCCAGCTGCTGAACCACACCGCCGGCTGGGAGGGCGACGACTTCACCGATACCGGCGACGGCGACGACGCCGTTGCGCGGTACGTGGAGCACATGGCCGAGCTGCGCCAGTTCACGCCGCCGGGCTACGTCGTCTCGTACAACAACGCCTCGCTGGCGCTGGCGGGTCGCGTCATCGAGAACGTCACTGGCAGGGTCTACGAGCAGGCGATGAAGGAGCTCGTCCTCGACCCGGTCGGGTTGAACGACACCCTGTTCTTCGCGAACGACGTCATGACGCGGCGCTTCGCGGTCGGACATCGGCGCGAGGAGGATGGCTCGATCAAGGTCCTCCGTCCGTGGGCCATGGCACGCAGCGGCAATCCGATGGGTGGCCTGTCCGCCACCGCACCGGACCAGGTCCGTTGGGCCCGATTCCACCTCGATGGCGGCCGCACCAACGACGGCACGAAGTTGGTCAGCACCGATCTGATCTCCCGGATGCAGGAGCCGACGGCACACTCACCGGGCTCCGACCTCGGCGATGCGGTCGGCATCTCGTGGCTGCTGAGCGACATCGACGGCACGAAGGTCGTCGCGCACGGTGGCTCGACGAACGGGCAGTACGCCGGCTTCACCATGGTGCCGTCTCATCGGTTCGCCATCGTCTCGCTCACGAACGCCGAGCCGAACGGTCCCCTCTTCAACCGCCGCATCCGTGACTGGGCACTCGAGCACGACTTGGGGCTGGTCAAGACCGACCCGCTGCCGAAGCCGCGCGATACGGAGGCGCTCCGCACGTATGCCGGCCACTACGCGAACGGATCGGCGCTGGTTGATGTCGCCGTCGAGGGCGATCATCTCCTGCTCACGGTCGCCCCATCGCCCGAGTTCGTGGCGCAACTGGGTGACGACGCCGATTACGTCGAGCCGCCGATCCCGCTGCGCATGCTCCCCGATACCGATCGGTACATCGTCACCGAGGGCTCGCACCACCGCGAGCGCGGCTTCTTCACCCGCGATCCGGACACCGATGAGATCACCGGAATCCACCTGCACGGCAGGTATGTGCCGCGGTCCAGCTAGCTTCCTCTCGCCATCGACGGGCGCAGCGCCGATACTCCGCGCAGCATGGAGATGCGCGACCTCCTCCCGGGGATCATCGGCTCCTTCGTCGGCGTCATGGGCTGGCTCCTGGTGGGCCTCTACATTCAGCGCCGCCAGTTCATGCGGCAGGCACGAAACGCGGCCAAGGCGGTGTACTTCGAGCTCGACGTCAACCGCGCGGCCATCACGGTCGCACATGATCACGCGCTGTTTGCCGATCTGGATCGGTCTTCCTTCGAACGCCTCCTGCCCGAGCTCGCGACGCTCCTCGCCGCGTCAGACCTGAAGATCGTGGTCGACGCGTACATGACTCACGCTGGGTATCGGCAGCTGGCCTCGCGAGACGAATTGCCTGCCGATGTGCGGCGCATGGCGCTGACGAAGTTCATCGGCGCACACGAGGCGGCGCTCGCCAGCCTTCGGTCGTGCGCGTTCACTTCCCGAGAAGCCGAGGCACTCACGACGCAATGACCGATACCGATCACAAGCAGTTCTTCCTCGGCTTCGGCAACGTTCTGAGCACCCAGGAATGGGACCGCTTGGGCGACTACGTCCACGATGACGCGACGATCGAGTACCCGCAGTCCCGGGAGATGTTCCGCGGGCTGCGAAACATCGTGGCGCAGTTCAAGAACTATCCCGATCTCGAGCCCGGGAGCTCCGAACTGAAGGAGGTCATCGGCGGGACGACGTATGCGCTGACGCCGACCTACACGGTCATCGGCATCAATGGCAGCGGCGACCGAGGGACGGCGATCATCCGCGTCCATTACCCCGATGGTTCGTGGTGGTGGGTCGTGAACCTCTATGAGCTGCGTGACGGGAAGCTGGCGCGGTCGCGCGCCTTCTTCGCCCCAGAGTTCGAACCGCCCGACTGGCGCGCGCCGTTCCGCGAGACGCTCTAGATGCTCGCCAGGAAGTGTCTCAGGTGGTCACGCACGGTCGACGCGGCAACGCCGGTCGGAAAGAACGGATAGAGGCGACCAATTTACGACCCGTCCGCGGGCAGGAGCCGGAACGGGCGGCCACCGGGGCCGCGGAGGGCGCGAAAGCGTCGCTCGTCGAGCGTGAGCAGATCCCTGACTCCGTATCGCTCGGCCAGAACCACGAGGGATGCATCGGCGAGGCCGATGTCGAGCTTCGCATGACGACCAATGAGCCGCTCGGCGGTGGCGATCTCATCGGCGTCGAACGATTCGAGCCGATAGACGGCGCGCGCGACCTCGGCGAGGAGCGCACGCTCGGCCTGTTGGTTGACCCGCGTGGCGAGCAGGTAGTCGAGCTCGGCAAGCACGAATGGCGACAGCACCCAGGGCGGTGGCGCGACGCGCAGCGCCGCGGCTGCCGCGGAATGGTGACGCTGGCTGCTGTCGATCGCGGCCAGAAGACCGCTGGTGTCGAGGATGATCACCGCTCGCCGAATCCGGTGAGCAGCTCGTCGACCCGTTCCGCCAGGTCCGATTGACCGCTCTCGAACCCCCCACATGCGGGCCTTCAGAGTCAGTCGCCGATGAGGTTGCGGCCGAGGCCGAATGTGACGACGGGGTAGAGGACGTAGACGCCGAGCCAGCCAAGCGAGAAGAGCCACACCCAACCGGGCATCGACTCGTACGAATCGATCCGCATGAGGGCGGCGGGGATGGCAACGAGCCCGCCGACGATCATCGCGACCGCCGCGATCCGCGCGACCGTCAGGAGCGACCCGAACAGGGCCTCTGCGGTCGGCTCCCACGCCATCAGCGCCAGCCAAAGGCCGATGGACCCGAACCCGGCCGTGGACACGAAGCCCGCCAGCACGAAGCCGGTCGCGCCCGACATCACCAGCCACGAGCCCCAGGCCGTCAGCGCCGCGCCGATGACCGCAGCCGCAACGCCCGTCCAGCCGCCAGCCTGAGTGATGACCATGATCGCCAACGCTGCGCTCAGGAGACCGATGAGCGCGTTTCCCGCGTCGTTCAGGGATCCGAACGGACCGCCGACGGTGAAGAAGATGACGAGACTGACGACGGTCGCTATCGCAACGACGGCGAGGATGATGGCAAGCCAACCTGCGGCAATCATCCGGTGTCTCTCTCCAGGCGTGAGCGGATAGTAAGCGGACGAGTCCACCGCTTCCTGATGCGGTAGCCTGCCGGCCCTGATCGCACTCGAAACGGTCCCCGGGGTCGCGCGACGGGCGTGGATTGAGCTGCGGCCGACCTCTCCCGCACGAGCCGCTGATGGCAGACGCCTTCCATTTGCATTGTCATGCATATCGATAGTATGTTCATGCGCTCATGCGCACCGAGAATCGTCCGCTCTGGGGGAGCCGCGTCCGAGCGCCACTGAGCAGGATCGCCGCTGAGCTGTCCAGCTCGACCAAGATCGACCGTCCGCTCGCGGCCTACGACGTCGCCGCCTCGCGGGCCCACATCAAGGAGCTCGTATCGGTTGGCCTGCTGAGCGAAGGCGGCTGCAGGCGCCTTGACGAGGCCCTCGAGTCCATCGGCGATCAGGTCCACGACGGCACGTTCCCGTGGAACGAAGACCACGAGGACGTGCACATGAACGTGGAGGCCGCGGTCCGCGAACGGGTGGGCCCCGAGCTCGCCGGGCAGCTCCAGGCTGGCCGCAGCCGGAACGAGGAGGTCGTCAGCGACGAGCGACTCTGGCTGTTGGATGCCGCTCGTCGCCTCGACATCCAGCTCGCCACGCTCCAACGAACGGTCGCACGGCGCGCGGAGGAGGAGCTCGGCACGATCCTTCCTGCGCATACGCATACACAGCCCGCGCAGCCGGTCCTCCTGTCACATCACCTGCTTGCGTACGTCGAGATGCTCGAGCGGGACCGACAGCGCCTCCGGGACGCAGCGGAGCGGGCGGACCGATCCCCCGCCGGCTCGGGCGCCGCCGTCGGCAGCGGGCTCCCCATCGACCGCGAGCGCGTGGCGGGACAGCTCGGCTTCCGCGGCATCACCGCCAACAGCCTCGACGCGATCGCCGATCGCGACTACGCGGTCGAGATGGTCGCCGCGGCCGCAATTGCGCTGGGACATCTGTCGCGCATCGCTGCGGATCTCGTCCTCTGGTCGACGCCCTACCTCCGTTTCGCCCGAATCAGCGACGGGTACGCGACCGGCAGCTCCATGCTGCCGAACAAGCGCAACCCGGACATCGCCGAGCTGGTCCGCGCGAGGGCGGCACGAGCGAACGCCAACCTGGGCGCGATGCTCGGCATCCTGCACGGGCTGCCCATTGGCTACCACCGCGACCTCCAGGAGATGCGCGCACCGATGCTGGAGACCATCGGCTCCCTGGAGCTCTGTGTGAGCGGCATGGACGGCATGCTGGCGGAGGTCGCATTCGACCGAGATGCGATGGCGGCGGCAGGCGGATCCGGGCACGCCATCTCGACGGCGCTCGCTGAGCGCCTCGTCGCCAGGGGCGTGCCATTCCGCGAAGCGCATTGGCGCATCGGCGAGCTGGTCGCGAAGGCGGAGGCGCAGGGCGCCGACATCTCGCAGCTACCCGAAGCGGAGCTTAGAGCGGCTCTTCCCGAGCTCGTCGACGAGCCACACCTGGTCCCGACCCTGTCCGAGGCAATCGGAGCAGCGGACCTCCCCGGCGGCACGGCGCCGGCACGCGTCCGCGAAGCACTCAACGCCGTGAAGGAGCGACTCGCATGACAGAGACCGTCGTCCTCGCCTACTCCGGTGGACTCGACACCTCGGTCGCGGTCCCGTGGCTGCGCGAGACGCACGGCTGCGAGGTCGTGACGCTTACCGTCGACGTGGGCGGCGGCGCGAAGCCGGACGCCATCCTGGCCCGCGCCCTCTCTGGCGGAGCGACTCGAGCGCTCGCCGTCGACGCGCGAGAGGCATTCGTCACCGATTTCGTGTGGCCCGTCCTCCAGGCCGGAGCGCTGTACCAGGGCGTCTACCCGCTGGCAACGGCCATCGCCCGACCGCTCATCGCCCGGCTGCTCGTCGAGACGGCGCACGAGGTCGGCGCGAGTTCGGTTGCGCACGGCTGCACCGGGAAGGGCAATGACCAGGTGCGTTTCGACGTGGCGGTCGCCGCGCTGGACCCGCGGCTCAAGGTCATCGCGCCGATGCGGGTCGGGATGGGCATGAATCGCGACGAGGAGATCGCCTACGCCCGGGCCAAGGGCATCGAGATCGAGGTCGGCGAGGCGTCTCCGTACAGCATCGACCTCAACCTCTGGGGCCGATCGGTCGAAGCGGGCGTCCTCGAGGACCCGTGGGCGTCGCCGCCATCGGACGCCTATGCATGGACTGCCGATCCGGCGCACGCGCCGCGCCAGGCGACCGAGATCGTCATCGGCTTCGCCTCCGGCGTGCCGGTGAGCCTGGATGGGCATCGGCTCAATGGGGTCGAGCTGATCGAACAGCTCAATGGCCTGGCCGGGAAGCACGGCATCGGCAGGATCGACCACGTCGAGGATCGGCTCGTCGGCATCAAGAGCCGCGAGGTGTACGAAGCGCCCGCTGCGGTGGCGCTGCACCAGGCGCATGCCGCGCTGGAGCAGCTGACCCTGTCGCGCGAGCTGCTCGCCTTCAAGCGCCATGTCGCGGATCGGCTCGCGACCCTTGCCTACGACGGCCTCTGGTTCAGCGAGCTGGCGCGCGCCCTGCGCGCGTTCGTGACCTGGACGCAGCACCAGGTGACCGGCGAGGTGCGGCTGCGGCTGGACGCGGGCGCGGCGAGCGTTGTCGGGCGGCGTTCGCCGAACTCGCTGTACGACCTCGGCCTGGCCAGCTACGGAGGCGAGGATCGGTTCGATCATGAGGCTGCCGTCGGCTTCATCAACATCTGGGGCCTGCCGGTCCGGACCCAGGCCGCGGTGCGCGGCCCGTTCGAGGATCCGGACGAGGAGCCCCTCCTCGCGCGCCTGCCCACCGTGCGGCGCGAGCCGAATGGCAACGGCGGACGGCCAGTGGCTCCGCCTGCCCCTGCTGCACCCACTCCGACTCCGCAGCACGTCGTCTCGCCGCTGACGCCGGGCGCCTCGTTCCAGCGCCGGGCACGCCTTGCCGATGTCGAGGCCATCCGCCAGATCAACGAGCGCTACGCGAGGCGCGGCATCCTCCTGTCACGCACGCCGGAGGAGATCGCGGAGCAGATCCCCGCCTTCCGCGTCGCGGAGCTTGACGGCGCGGTCTGCGGCATCGCCGCGCTCCGGAACTACGGCGACGGGCTCGGGGAGCTGCGCTCGCTGGCGGTCAGCGAGTCGGCCCAGGGCCGCGGGCTGGGCGACATGCTCGTCCGGGCCATCATCCGCGACGCCCGCGAGGCGAACATCGGCGCGCTGTATGTCCTGACCGCGAATCCGGGCTACTTCAGCCTGCATGGCTTCGAGGAGATCGGCTGGGACGCCGTCCCGACCGCACTCGACGCCGATCGCGCTTCCGGCGTCGCGCGGCGCCGATGGAACACCGCCATGCTCCTCGCGCCATGACCGTCGCGGCGGCCGCGACACAGGCACGCACGGAGCCGCGCCATCTCCTCTCGTCGTCCGACCTGGACGCCGATGGGCTGGACCGCATCCTCGCGTCGGCGGCGCGCTTGCGCGAGCGACGCGCGACCAGCCTGCCGCAACCGCTGGCCGGTGCCCAGGTCGCGCTGCTCTTCGAGAAGCCCAGCCTGCGGACGCGGGTCACCTTCGACATCGCGGTCGCCGCGCTCGGCGGCCATGCGCTCTACCTGGGACCCGACGAGGTCGGGATCGGCCGGCGCGAGAGCGCGGCCGACATCGGCCGCAATCTGAGCCGATGGGTGGATGCGATCGTGCTGAGAACCTTCGCTCACGACACGCTCGTCCAGTTGGCGCGCGCCGCGTCGGTGCCGGTGGTCAATGCGCTGACCGATCGTGAACACCCCTGCCAGGCGCTGGCCGATCTCCTGACGCTGCGCCAACACCTCGGCGAGCTACGAGGCAGGAGCCTCGCCTTCATCGGCGATGGCAACAACGTCTGCCACTCGCTGCTGCTGGCCGGTGCGACCGCCGGGATGTGCGTGCGCGTTGCGACGCCGCCGCGCTACGAGCCCTCATCCGATGTCGTCGCCGTTGCGCGGGAACTGGCGAAGGCCGCCGGTGGTGGCATCAGCATCACGCACGACCCGCGGGCGGCCGTTCGCAAGGCCGATGCGGTCTACACCGATACCTGGACGAGCATGGGTGCCGAGGCGGAGGCCGATGTGCGGCGGCTGCGCTTCGCCGGCTTTCGGGTGGATGAGGCGCTGCTTGCCCACGCGCCGGACGCTCTGGTGATGCACTGCCTTCCGGCACATCGCGGCGAGGAGATCAGCGATGAGGCGCTCGACGGCCCGCGCTCGGTGGTACTCGACCAGGCTGAGAACCGCCTGTACGTGCAGCAGGCGCTGCTGGTCGACCTGCTCACGGACCGATGACGACGAGCGTCTCCGCCGCAGTCGTGGGTGCCAGCGGCTACGCGGGCGCCGAGCTCGTCCGGCTGCTGGCCGGCCATCCGAACGTGACGATCGACGCGCTCTACGCGCGCGGCCGCAGGAATCAGCCACTCGCCGACGAGTTTCCGCACCTCGCTCCGCTGGGGCTGCGGCTGGTCGACGGCACGCCGGAGCCGGGGGTGGACGTTGCCTTCCTGGCGCTGCCGCACGGGCAATCGGCTGAGCTGGCTGTGCGCCTGGCCGCCGGTGGGACGACAGTGGTCGACATCGGTTCTGACCTGCGGCTGTCCGACCCTGCCGCGTATCCGGCCTGGTATGGCTTCGAGCATCCGGCGCCGCACGCACTGGCCGATGCCGTCTACGGCCTGACCGAGTTCGCGCGCGATCAGCTCCGGGGAGCAAAGCTCATCGCGAACCCCGGCTGCTACCCGACCGCCGCACTGCTGGCACTGATGCCCTTCGCCCGGGCGGGCGTCCTTGACGGCGAGATGGTGGTCGACGCCAAGTCGGGCGTGTCCGGCGCGGGGCGCGGTGCCGGCACGGATTTCCTGTTCACCGAGCTGGAAGGCGGGACCAAGGCATACGGCATCCCGCGCCACCGGCACACGCCCGAGATCACCCAGGGGCTGTCGTCCGCAGGCGCTGGGAACGTCGCGCTGACGTTCGTGCCGCATCTGGTCCCGCAGGTGCGCGGCATCCTGGCGACCTGCTACGTGGCCCTTCCCGCCGACCTCGACGACGCCTCGCTGCGCGGCATCCTCGACGACGTCTATGGCGACCAGCCGTTCGTGCACGTCGTCGACCGGCCTCCATCATCGAAGCTGGCGGCCGGCTCGAACCACGCCTTCGTCTTCGCTGCTCGGACCGCGCCGAAGCGGGCGGTAGTGGTCAGCGCCATCGACAACCTCGGCAAGGGCGCGGCCGGGCAGGCGGTGCAGAACATGAACGTGGCGCTCGGCCTGCCGGAGGGTGCCGGGCTCGAGAGCGTCGGCATCTACCCATGAGCGGTCCGCCGGTCACGATCAAGATCGGCGGCGTGGCCGGACGGCACGCGGCCAGCCTGGAAGCGATCGCCGCGCTCGCGCCAGCCAGCTCCGTGGTGGTTCACGGCGGCGGCAGCGAGGTGGCCGATTGGAGCCGGCGCCTTGGCCTCGAGCCACACATGCACGACGGCCTGAGGGTGACCGATCCGGCGACGCTGGAGGTCGTCGTCGCCGTGCTGGGTGGGCTGGTCAACACGCGCATCGTGGCAGCGCTGGCTGCGGCCGGTCGCCCGGCCGTCGGCCTCACCGGCGCCGATGGAGGCGTCTTGCGCCTCGGTCGCCGCGAGCCGGCGCTTGGCGAGGTCGGCGAGGTGGTCGCGGTTGATCCATCCTTGCTCGGTACGATCATCGGCGTCGGCAGCACGCCCGTCGTTGCGTCGGTGGGCGCGTGCGACGGCGCGCTGCTCAACGTGAATGCCGACGAGGTAGCCGGTGCCATCGCGGCCGCTCGCGGTGGACTCCTGCTGCTGTGCACCGATGTCGCCGGCGTCGCACGCGATGGCCAGGTGCTCGATCGGCTCGATGCGAACGGCGCGGAGCAGATGCTGGCCGACGGCTCGGCATCGGCCGGCATGCGGCCGAAGCTGCGCGCCGCCCTGGTGGCGGCCGCCGCCGGCTGCGAGGTGCGCATCGTCGACGGCCGCTCGGCATCCGATCTGGAGCGCGCCTTGCGCGGAGAGCCCGCAGGCACCATGGTGACGGCGGTATGACGATCGAAGACCTGCGCAAGCCGCTGGCGCGGCGACAGCTCGTGCGGCGCCTGATCGCCACCGGCGAGATCCACTCGCAGGAACAGGTGGTGGCGGAGCTGGCGCGCCGGGGGATCGAGGTCACCCAGGCGACCGTGTCGCGCGACTTCGCGGAGCTGGGCGTGGTGCGCGGTGTCCGCAACGGGTCGCCCGTCTATCTCGCCGCCGATGACCTGCCCGAGTCACGAGACCCCGGTGCGGCGGACCGTCTGCGCCGGCTGCTGCTGGACCTGCCGCTGACCATCGACGAGGCTCCTCCGCTGCTGGTGCTGCGCACCTCGCCGGGGGCCGCGAACGCGATCGCGCGCGCGGTCGACCTGCTGCCGCTCGACGGAGTGGTCGGCACCCTGGCCGGTGACGACACCATCTTCATCGCGTGCCGCGATCGTGACGCGCTGCGCCGCATCCGTGCGCAGTTCGAGGCACTTCGCGCCGGGGAGGACGTGTAGTGGTCGCTTCGCCATCGACAACCACACCGATCGAGCACGAGGCACGCGTCCACCTTCCGGTCTACGCGCGACAGCCGCTCGTCATCACCCGTGGCGAGGGCTGCTGGGTGTGGGACGACGCCGGCCGGCGCTACCTCGACCTGGTCGCCGGGATCGCGGTCAACGTGCTCGGCCACGCCCACCCGGCGGTGGCCGACGCGCTCAGCGCACAGGCCCGCACGCTGCTGACGACCTCGAACCTGTACTACACCCTGCCGCAGCTGGAGCTGGCCGATGCGCTCCTCGCGCACTCCCCGTTCGACCGCGTCTTCTTCACGAACTCGGGCACCGAGGCCAACGAGGCGGCCATCAAGCTGGCCCGCCGCCGCGGCGCCGAGCGCGGCGCGTACGTCGTCGTCTCGCTGATCGGCTCGTTCCATGGCCGCACCCTCGGGTCGCTCGCCGCGACCGGCCAGCCAAAGTACCAGGCGCCGTTCGCTCCCCTGCCGGAGGGCTTCGTCCACGTACCGATCAACGACGCCGATGCCCTGCGCTCGGCGGTGGACGCCACCACGGCCGCCATCCTGCTCGAGCCGATCCAGGGCGAGAGCGGCATCCATCCGCTGACCGATGACTACCTGCTGGCCGCCCGCCAGGCCGCCGATGACGTCGGCGCGCTGCTCGTCTTCGACGAGATCCAGACCGGCATCGGCCGCACCGGGACGTTCTTCGCCTTTGAGCAGACGCCGGTCGTGCCCGACGTGGCGACCATCGCCAAGGGTCTCGGCGGCGGCGTTCCCATCGGCGCCATGCTCTCGGCCGAGCACGCATCGGCCTTCCACGCCGGCGACCACGGCACGACACTGGGTGGCAATCCACTGACGGCCGCCGCCGCCCTCGCCACGCTGCGCGTGCTCGACGAGGACCATCTGCTCGACAACGCCCGCGCCATGGGTGCGCGTTTCGCCGATGGGCTTCAGTGCCTCGTGGATGACGGGCTCGCGACCGAGGTTCGCGGCCGGGGGCTGATGATCGGCCTCGAGACAACCGGGCCGATCGCCCGCCAGGCGATGGCGATCGCCCGAGACGACCACGCCCTCCTCGTCAACGCCACGGGGGACACCACGCTGCGCATCGTCCCGCCGCTGACCATCACTGCGGCCGAGGTCGACGTGGCAATCGCCCGGATCCGGAGTGCGCTCACCGAGGCCACAGCTCGTTGAGATGAACGCCGCCGGCGAAGGCGAATCGCGCGAGGGCGTCGAGCTGACAAACCTCGATCAGCCACTCTTCGACGGAGCCGGTGCCACGAAGCGCGACCTGGTCGACTACCTCGACGCCATCAGCGATCGGATC
>DASVDT010000052.1:0-26451 GCA_036380955.1 Candidatus Limnocylindria bacterium
GCATCGGTCGAGTCGGAGGCCGATCTCGCAGCCCGCGTCTCGTACAGCGCCGCGATCTGCCCGATCTTCAGCGGCATTATCGAGCTGGACCCGCGGCTCCAGGCCATCCGCGAAGCGGGCGCCGCCGGCGGTGATATGACCGCACAGGCCGATGAGCTGCGGGCGGTCGGCGACATCCTGGGCGGATTGCTCGCGGACCTCGAGGCGGTGCCCGAGTGGCAGGCGGGCGCGAACCTGCGATATCACCTGATCACGGCCCTGCATGGCATTCGGGCGCAGCTGCTCCATGTCGGCAACGACCCCGCGGCCGGATC
Organism: Candidatus Limnocylindria bacterium; assembly: GCA_036380955.1. Classification (GTDB taxonomy): domain Bacteria; phylum Chloroflexota; class Limnocylindria; order QHBO01; family QHBO01; genus JACDBZ01. The sequence goes on from DASVDT010000052.1 coordinate 315, forward strand.
GGCCGCGGATGACCTCGCAAACGTGCCATTCATCGCCAGCGATGCGATTGACCGTGCCGTCCAGGACGCGGTCGAGGGCGGGCTGACGTGCGAGGACGTCCCCTGATCCGGCGCACGCGTCGCCGAACGGCGCCGCTCCTCGTCGCCATCCTCCTGCTGTCGGCGTGCGGTGCCCAGGAGCCGTCGCCATCGGCCATTCCATCCGCGCTTCCCGACCAAACGGCCTCGCCGGCCGCGACCGCGAGCCCGACACCCTCTCCGACACCCGTCCCCGCGGTCGAGATCCCGCTCGCGGTCGTGGTGACGTACACCGCGCCGGACGCATCGGCCACGCTGGAGGAACTGACCGCCGGCCCGGTCGTCTACCCCTGCGAGGTGACCGATCTCTCGCCGGCATTCGCCGCCTCGCGCTGCGTTCCGCTGAACGAGCTCGTCGAGCAGATCGACACGCCCGGAACGATCGCGCTGCTGCCACCCGATCGCGTCGTACCGACCATGAAGGTCCTGCCGGTCGATGGCGCCGATCTGTTCGGGGGCCCGGAGGCGCGGTCCATGCCCTACCCCATCACCGGGCGCATGGCCGGCGCGGAGCCGTGGGACCCCGGCCAGATCCGCACGTTGATGAGCCTCGGCGACTCGTGTCCGGACCGCGGTGTGGCGTTCGCTGCGCTGACGGAGGGCCGCGGCTGGGACTGGGTCTTCGGCGGCGGCACGGCCCGGTACACGCGGGTCTATCCCAACCCGGTGCCGGAGGGCTTCGTCGGCAACGGCTTCAACATCGTCGACGCCGTGCCGACCGGCAACGAGGGTGCGGTCGCCGCGCTCGTCAGCAGCGCCGACGTGACGCTGGACGATTTCGAATGCCCGGTCGTGGACAACTTCACCGTCAACGACGGGACCGTCTTCAGCATCGATCCCGCGGTGCTGCCCCGCCTGCGCGACACCTATGGCGTCGACGTGGCCACGCTCGCCGCGAACCACCTGTTCGACCGCGGACAGAGCGGCTTCTTCGAAACGCTCCAGCAGTTCGCCGATGCCGGCATTCCGACCGCGGGCGCCGGCGCCGACCTCGACGCCGCGCTCGAGCCCGCCTTCGTCGAACGCGACGGGCTGACCTTCGGCTTCGTCGCCTTCAACCAGATCGTCGGGTCGATCGCGGCTGCGCCGGGCGTCGCCGGCGTCGCCTGGCTGACCGAGGAGAACATCACCGACGCGGTGTCACGGGCTCGTGAGCAGGCGGACATCGTCATCTGCGTCCCGCAGTGGTGGGGCGGCGACACGCCCGGGCCCGGCGCGGAGTACCACGCCACCTTCCGCGGCGACATGCGCGACCGCCAGGCACAGATGTTCGCCGCCGGCTGCGACGAGATCCTCGGCCACGGCACGCACTGGTCAGGACCGATCGAGATCGCGCCGGACGACGGCGGCGCGTATCACGTGACCATGGTCAGTCACGGCAACTTCCTGTTCGGGCAGGAGTGGAGCCAGCAGACGCAGGAGGGCGTGACCCTGGAGCTCACCTTCCGCGGGACCGAGCTGGTCCAGGCGCGGATGCACCCGTACATCATGCTGGAGCAGGCGCAGACGAACCTGACCGACCCGGCGACCGACGGCCAGTACGTCCTGACCCGCATCTACGAGGCGTCCGGACTCTGCTGCGGGGCTGCGCCCTGAGCCCGATTGGAAATCTGCGCGCCAGCGGTTCGTTCTACCACTCGCGCGCCGGCGACTCGAAATCTGCGCGCGTGGCGGAGCATGAGCGGGCCGATCTGGCGCGGTCGGGGCCCATCCGAGCGTGGAACGCTTGACCGAGGCGATCATCGGCCGGCTCCTGCGCGCTCGCGGGCACGACTTTCCAGTCGGGGGCCAAGTCGCGACACCTTGACCGGCATTTCGACCGGCATTATGCTCGGACCATGACGCTGGCCAACACGCCTCGCCTGATCCGCCTCTTCCCCGCTCGCTTCATCGCGCGCGCCACGGGGGCGAACGTGCGCACGGCGGAGCGCTGGCGGCAGGGGCAGGCGCCGCAGGCGCGCTACCGCGATCGCATCGGCGAGCTGCAGGCGATCCTCGAGATCCTGGGCCGCGGCATGAGCGACGCGGCGAAGCGCGACTGGCTGGAAGCACCGAATGGCCAGCTCGGTTGGGCGCGACCGGTGGAGCGCCTGGCCGACGGTGAGTTCGAGGCGGTCCGCGCCGCGGCCGAGTCGTACCTCGTCGGGGACTACGTCTGAACCCGATCTCGCGCTTCAGCGGTCGGGTTCACCGCCAGACCGGGCTCGACACGCCGGCCTTTCCGCCGGATCGTCCCGCGGCAGCCGAGGGCCGCTATCACCGACCGGGCGAGCCGTGGCCGCTGTACGCGTCGCTCGAGCCCGGCACGGTGTGGGCCGAGTGGTCGGCCGCGACGAACGGCGCGATCGATCCGTCGACCGAACGCCGCCGGCTGTGGCGCATGGACGTCCGCTCGCTGCCGGTGGTCGATCTGCGACGGCCCGGGCTCGTTGACGAGCTGGGGATCGACCTCGAGCAGCTCACCGGACCTCGCACCCGCGCGCACGACTTCGCGGAACGGGCGCGTGGCCTCGGCGCGGCCGGCATGGTCGTCCCGTCAGCGGCGCGCGGCGGCGCCTGGAACCTCGTGGTCTTCCCGTCCGGCTTCTCCGCGCTGCACACGGCCGGCTCGCGAGCGATGAACCCCCGACCGCCGGATCAGGTCACCAGGCGCCGCTCCATCTCATCGCGGTAGTCGCCGAAGAAGCGGCCGATGATCGGCAGCTCGAAGCTGCGCATGATGGACTGGCGCGGCTCGCGCTCGAGCAGGAACTCGAACGAGGTGCGAACCAGCTCCTCCGGCGGCACGCCGGGAGCCATGTCGTCGAGCGTCGCGCGATCGACGCTGACCTCGTGGGTCGTGGCACCGGGATCGTCTCCGACGGTGACCGAGCAGTGCCAGCCATCGGTGGTCGGCTCGCAGCGGACGGTCATGGGTTGATCGGTCATCGGCGAGCCGCATCGCGCACGATCGGTGCCATCACTCGGTCGGCTCGAGCGTCGCCGCTTCGGGCGCCGGACCGGGCTCCTCGGTGGCGCGCGGCCGGCCGGAGACCATCGCCACGACCGCGCCGATGATGATCGCCGCGGCGATCAGCGTGCGGGGCGTGATCTGCTCTCCGAGGATGAGGGCGCCCAGTGCGACCGCCACGATCGGGTTCACGTAGGCGTAGGTGCCGACCGTCGAGACCGGGACGTTCGCCAGCAGCCAGGTGTAGGCCGTGAAGGCGACGATCGAGCCGAACACGACCAGGTAAGCGATCGCCACGATCGAGCTCAACGAGAACTGCGTGACATCCGTCCGACCGACCTCGCCGAGCAGCGTTCCGGCCGCGACCAGCACGACGCCGCCGGCCATCATCTCGAGCGCCGTGCCGAGCAGGCCGGAGCGCGGCAGCGGTGCGTGGCGCGCGTAGAGCGATCCAGCGGCCCACGAAATTGCCGCACCCAGGACGAGCAGGACCCCGATGGGATCGAGATGTCCGAGGCCCTCGACCGGCGCCAGCAGCACCGCGACGCCCGCGATCCCCGCCACCAGGCCGCCGATGACGAGCGGGCTGGGCCGCCGGCGGGTGACGATGGCGTCGAACACGGCGAGCCAGATCGGCACGGTCGCGACCAGCACGGCAGCGATGCCGGACGGGATGCGCAGCTCGGCAAGCACCACCCCGCCGTTGCCGCCGAGCAGCAGCAACGAGCCGATGATGAAGGCCGAGCGGACGTGCGCGCGGGTCGGACGCTCGGCGGGCTCGTTGGATGAGCGCCAGCGCGCGTGCGCAACCAGCGCGACGAGCATGATCAGGCCCGCCGTCCCGTACCGCACGCCGGCCGCCAGGAGCGGCGGCATGGTCTCGATCATCACGGCGATCCCGAGGTACGTCGATCCCCACACGACGTAGACGATGAGCAGCGCGGTGGCGACCGCGGCGGTCGAGGGACGAGAGCGGCCCGGGTTGGTCATCCGGGCATTGTGGCGTCAGAGCGCCTCGTCGTCCTGATGCGGGAATTCGGCCTCCTGGGCGTCGGGCGGCTCGTTCGCGACACCGGCCTGGTCGCTCTCGGCGGCGAGGGACGTGAACCACGGCTTGTCCGCGGTGGCGGCGTGCAGCCCGAAGGTCGCGCCCGGCACGAGGTTCTCCTCGTCGTCAACCTGAGCCGCTGCGGGCGCAGACTGCGGCGGCGACTCGGCGCCCAGCGCGGCAGCATTGGCGCCCTCGAGCCCGCCCAGCCGATCGGTGGAACGCTCGTCATCCATGCGGAACCGAGTGCACAATCGGTACCGCTGTCGATCGGCCCTCGCGCCGATCGTCGTCATCGGTGCAGACAGTTGCACCATGAAGGGAACGCACCAATGAAGTACATGATGCTCATCGGCGGCAGCGAGGACGGGTGGGCGCACCTCTCGCAGGAGGAGCAGGACGCCCTCTACGGGCGCATCGGCGCCTGGTGGGGCGAGGAGGTCGCCGCGGGACGGATCGTCGACGGCCATCAGCTCCAGCCGGCAGCGACCGCGACGACGGTCCGCCTCGACCGGGAGGGCCGGCCGACGATCACCGACGGCCCGTTCATCGAGGGCAAGGAGATGGTTGGCGGCTACGCGATCCTCGACGTCGCCGATCTCGACGCCGCACTCGCCATCGCGTCCTCCTGGCCGGCCCCCGACGTCCTCGAGGTGCGCCCGATTCTGGAGCGTGGCTGACCGCACGCTCGTCGACGAGCGCCTTGCCAACGTCCTGCGTGACGAGCGCGGTCGCCTGACCGCGGCGCTCGTGCGCATCCTCGGCGACTGGGACGTGGCCGAGGAGCTGGTGCAGGATGCCGCCATCGCCGCCCTCGAGCACTGGACGAAGGACGGCATCCCCGATAACCCCGGCGCCTGGCTGATGACCGCGGCACGCCGCAAGGCAGTCGACCGACTGCGGCGGCATGCCCGCTATCGCGAGCGGATGGAGCAGCTGACGCGCGAGGCCGCCGCAATGGGCGCGCGCATCGAGACAGGAGGAGCGATGGGAGCCGATGACCGCCTGCGGCTCCTCTTCACCTGCTGCCACCCGGCCCTGAACCGCGAGGCGCAGATCGCACTCACGCTGCGCACGATCGGCGGCCTCCAGACCGCCGAGATCGCCCGTGCGTTCCTCGTGCCCGACGCGACGATCGCGCAGCGCCTCGTGCGCGCCAAGCGCAAGATCCGCGATGCCCGCATCCCCTACCGCGTCCCCGACGCCTCGGAGCTCCCCGCACGGCTGGGCGAGGTGCTCGCGGTCCTGTACCTCGTCTTCAACGAGGGGTATCTCGCGTCCGCCGGCGATCGTGCCGAGCGACGAGAGCTGGCGCGCGACGCCGAATGGCTGACCTCCCTGCTCGCGCGGCTCATGCCGGACGAGCCCGAGGTGCTGGGCCTGCTCGCGCTCATGCGGCTGCACCTCGCCCGCGCTGATGCGCGTTTCGCTCGCGACGGCTCGCTCGTCCTGCTGCCGGACCAGGACCGCGCTCGCTGGGACCACGAACGCATCGCCGATGCCGTCGCGCTGCTCGAACGCGCGGAGCGCATGAGCCGCCCCGGCAGCTACCAGCTCCAGGCCGCCATCCTCGCCGCCCACGCCCGCGCGGCGAGCTGGGCGGAGACGCCATGGCCGGCGATCCTGGCGCTGTACGACACGCTCATCCGCATCGAGCCGACACCGGTCGTGGCCCTGAACCGCGCGCTCGCGGTCGCCGAGCGCGATGGTCCGTCAGCCGCATTGGATGCGCTCGCGCCGCTGGCGGATCGGCTCGACGGCTACCACCTCTACCATGCCGCCCGCGCCGAGATGCTGCGACGACTGGGGCGGGGCGACGAGGCGCGGGCGGCCGATGAACGCGCGCTCTCGCTGACCGACAATCCCGCCGAGCGACGCCTCCTCGAGCAACGCCTCAGCGATGCGAACCACTGAGCGCAGCGCTGACGTGGGCGGCGGACATCGCCGGCTGACGGATCACGTCGTCGGAGGGAGGTGTCGCTCGGCGGGTCCGACGTAGCGCACGTCGGGACGGATGAGGACGTTCGCCTCGGCCTGTTCCAGGCAGTGCGCCGTCCAGCCGGCGTGGCGCGCGAGGGCGAAGGTCGCGGGGAAGAGGTTCGGCGGCAGGCCGACGCCCTGCAGCACGGCGGCCGCGTAGTACTCCACGTTGGTCTTGATCGGATAGTCCGGCTTCCACTCGGCCAGGACGCGGAGCGCCACCTCCTCGATGGCGACGGCTCTCGCGAGCCAGTCGGAGACCGACGCCAGGCCCTCGGCCACGGAACGCAACGCCGCGGCGCGCGGGTCGTAGGCGCGGTACACGCGATGGCCGAAACCCATGAGTCGCTCGCCCCCCGCCAGCGTCGCGCGGATCCACGGTTCGGCCTGATCGACGGACCCGATCTGATGCAGCTGATCGACGACTTCGGACGGCGCGCCGCCGTGCCATGGCCCCTTGAGCGCGCCGATGGCGCCGGCGACGGCCGACGCGATGTCGGAGTGAGTGCTGACGATGACGCGGGCCGTGAAGGTCGAGGCATTGAAGCCGTGCTCGGCGCCGACCACGAAGTACGCGTCGAGTGCCCGAGCCGCGGCATCGTCAGGCCGGTCGCCCCGCAGCTGGTACAGGAAGCCGGCCGCCAGGCCCAGCTCCGGGTCGGGATCGATCGGCTCCAGTCCCTCGCGCAGCCGGGCGAAGGCGGCGAGGGCCGACGGCGCGATCGCGGTGATCGCCCGTGCCTGCTCAACCGACGGCGGCCACAACGTGCCGTTCACCGCGCCCCAGGCCGAGATCGCGGTCCGCAGCGCGTCCATCGCGTTCGTTTCGGTCGGCAGTTGCCGGAGGACGTCAATCACCTCCGCGGGCAGCGGCGCACACGGGAGGTGCGCATCGGTCCTCCATTCGCCGGTCCACAGCAGCTCCGCGACCTGCGCGTAGCTCCCGCGCTCGACGAGCTCGCCGATCGGATAGCCGCGGTACTGAAGGCGGCCCGCGGCGCCATCGATCATGGCGAGCGAGGTCTCGCCGGCAACGACGCCCTTGAGCCCGGGCGAATAGGCGGCTTCAGTTGACATCGGTCAGCCGAGTCTAGGCCAGGCGGCGGTAACGTTCATCCGCTGCCGTTCGTCTGCGAGGCCAACCTTGAACCCATGACGGAGAATCTGCTTGACCATGCGCCACATCCATCGGCCACTCGCGGTTGGTTTCCTGGCACTGCTCGTGACCGGCTGCTTCGGCGGCGCGGCCAGCCCATCGGCCGGCCAGCCGTCGTTGGCTCCAGTCACGCCGTCCGCTGACGGTTCTGCCAGCGCGACACCCGTCGCCTCGGAGAGCGCGACCACCGAGCCGATCCCGAGCGAGGACCTCGGTCAGTTCACGTGCGATCTGCCGATCCACGTCGACGCCACCGTCGCGCTCGCCAACCTGACCGCGACGCGCATCGGGCAGCACGACGGGTACGACCGCGTCGTGTTCGAGTTCGAGCAGGGCATGCCCGAAGTCTCGATCGAGCGTGCCGAGCCGCCGTTTACCGAGGACGCGTCCGGCATGCCGCTCGACGTGGATGGCTCGAGCTTCCTGCGCGTCACGATGCGTGGCGGCACGGCGCAGATGGAGGATGGCAGCAGCAGCTACGACGGACCGAGCGCATACGATCCGGAGTTCGACACCCTCACGGCGCTGGTGCGTGGCGGCGACTTCGAGGCGCAGAGCACCTGGTACGTCGGCATGACGAATGAGGCGTGCGTCCGCATCGGTGTCCTCACCGAGGACGGCGCGCCGCGCCTCGTCATCGACCTGGAGCATTGATCGAGCCGATGACGAGCGGGGCCGGCGTCGAGACGATCGCTGCCCGCTCGACAGCGTCGACCGCGATCCGCGGCGCCGGGCGGGTCGTGGTCGCCGCCGCGGCCCTGGGCCTGGCCGGCCAGCTGCTGTTCTTCGACGTCGGCCTGGGGATCAATTTCCCGATCTTCGTCGGGCTGCTGCTGGTGGCGGCATGGCGCCTCCGCCGGGAGCCACTCAACCGGCTCGACCTGTGGCTCGCGCCGGCCGCCCTGGCCTTCGCGGCCTTCGCGGCCATTCGCGCCGATGCGACGCTGGTCGCCCTCGACGTCCTGACCTCCATCACGCTCGCCGGAGCTGCGGTGGCCACCTTCGGCGGCCGGTCCGTCGTGCCTCGGCCGATTGGCTCGGTGATCGCGCTGGCGCTGTCGACCATCGGCTGGATCCTGGCGGGCGCCACCCAGGCAATCGGATCGGCGATTCGCGATCTGTCGCCACGAGCCACGGTCGGTCGCCGCACCTCGAGCGCGCTGCCGGTCGTCCGCGGCCTGGTGATCGCGATCCCGGTCGTCCTCGTCTTCGTCGCGCTCTTCGCGTCCGCCGATGCGATCTTCCGCCAGATCGTCGACGACCTCTTTGGCTTCGAGCTCGATCTCGGCGACATCGGCTGGCGCATGGCGCTCGCCCTGGTCCTTGCCTGGCTGGCAGCCGGAGCGCTGGCACTCGTGGCCTCCACGCCCCGCGCCGAGGCCGCCGAGGAGGAGCAGACCTCGCGCTGGCACCTCGGCGTCACCGAGATCGTGATCGTCATGGTCGCCGTCGACATCGTCTTCGCCGCCTTCGTGGCGCTCCAGGCGGCGTACCTGTTCGGAGGCCTCGACACCATGAGCGCGGCCGGACTGACGTACTCGTCCTACGCGCGCCGCGGCTTCTTCGAGCTCGTGGCGGTGGCGGTGATGGCCGGCGGGCTCATCGTCATCGCCGATCGCCTGGCGCCCGAGCGCACGCGACGCGCGGTCGCATCCGCCATGGCGCTGGCCGCCCTGACCGGCGTCGTCCTCGCATCGGCGGCGATGCGCCTCCGGCTGTACCAGGAGGCCTACGGCTGGACCGAGCTGCGGCTGTACGTGGTCGCGGCGATCGCGTTGCTGGCGGTGATGGTCGTCGCGCTGCTGATGACACTGGCAACCGATCGGGTCCGCTGGATGGGCCACGTGGTCATCGTCACCGCGCTCGTCATCGGCCTGGCGCTGAACGTCATCGGCCCGGTCCGGTTCATCACCGAGCAGAACGTGGCACGCGTGCTCGACCCGAGCCTGGTGCCTGACCACGGACGGAGCGGCCTCGACGAGGCGTACCTGGCCAGCCTCGACGACGACGCCATCCCCTCCCTGCTCCGCGCCATTCCGCAGCTCAGCAATCGCTCGGCCGAGTTCCTCCGCATGGAGCTCGGCTTCCGCCTCGACGAATTGCGGCGTGACGCCGGCCTGACGGCGTGGCAGGCATGGAATGTCGGGCGCAGCGGAGCGCGTGATGCACTGATCCGGGCCGAGGAGCGAGGCGAGCTGCCCTAGACGACCCGGACGCCGTCCTGGTACACCGCCTGGATCCGGTCGGTCAGCGTCGCGACGTCGAGAGCATCCCCGTCGACCACCACGAGGTCGCCGCGTTTGCCTGGCTCGAGCGTGCCCAGCTCTTCCTCGAGGCCCAGCAGCTCCGCGGCCGACCGGGTGGTCGCCACGATCGCCTGCATCGGTGTCATGCCCCCCTCCACCATGAGCTGCAGCTCACGCAGGTTGTTTCCGTGCGGCGTCACGCCCGAGTCGGTTCCCATGGCGACCTGCACGCCGGCCTCGACGGCCTTCGCGAACGAGGCGCGATGGATCTCCGCGACCTCGTGCGCCTTCGCGACCGATGCCTCCGGAATGGCGGCGCCCGCTGCCGCCGCGTCGATGACGCCGCGCGGTGCCACCAGGGTCGGCACCAGCCATGTGCCGCGCGCCAGCATCATCTCGATCGCCTCGTCGTCGAGGTAGATGCCGTGGTCGATCGAGCGGATGCCGGCGCGAATGGCGTTCTTGATGCCGGGCGTGGCCTGCGCGTGCGCCATGACCCAGATCCCGGCGGCGGTCGCCTCCTCGACGAGCACCTTGAGCTCCTCGAGCCGGAAGTGCGCGTGCGTCGGCTTGTCGCGCGGCGAGAGCACGCCGCCGGAGACGGCGACCTTGATCACGTCGGCCCCCATCCGCACCAGCTCACGCACCTTGACGCGCATCTCGTCCGGGCCGTCGACGATCGTGTTCGGCACGCCGGGATGCGAGTCGAGCCGGAGGTTCGCGCCGGACGGCAGCCAGCCGTCGCCGTGGCCGCCGGTCTGGCTGATCATGCCGAGGCTGATCTGCATCCGGGGGCCGCGGATGAGGCCGTCCTCCACCGCCTGCTTCACCCCGAGATCCGCCCCGCCGGCGTCGCGCACCGTCGTGATGCCGATGCGCAATGTCGCCTCGAGGTTGTGCATCGCCTGGTAGAAGCGATAGCTGAACGGCGTCTGGATGCGCCGCATCGTGTCGATGGTGCTGAAGGTGACGTGGGTGTGGCAGTCGAACAGCCCCGGCAGGAGCGCCTTTCCGGTGACGTCGACGCGTTCGTCACCGTCCAGCCCGGGGCCGACCTCGACGATCCGCCCGTCCTCGATCACCACATCGGCATCGGCTGGGTCGGCGCCCGTGCCGTCGACCACGCGTCCCCCTGAGAACAGGATGCGAGTCATGCGCCGAGGCTACAGCGCATCGGCCATCGGCGTAGCATCGGTCGCGCACCCCCCGCAGGAGATCCTCATGGCCGATCAGCTCGCGCCACCGTCCGGCGCGCTCGACACGTCCAAGACCTACACCGCGACCTTCAAGACCGAGAAGGGCGACATCGCCGTCGAGCTCTTCGCCGACAAGGCACCGCGCACGGTCGAGAACTTCGTCAACCTCGCGCGCGCCGGCTTCTACGACGGCACCACCTTCCACCGGGTCATCGGTGGGTTCATGGCACAGGGTGGCGATCCGACGGGCACGGGCACCGGCGGCCCCGGGTACCAGTTCGGTGACGAGTTCCACCCGTCGCTGCGCCACGACAGCCCCGGCATCCTTTCGATGGCCAACGCCGGGCCGGGCACGAACGGCAGCCAGTTCTTCATCACCTACGGGCCGACGCCGCACCTCGACGACCGCCACTCGGTGTTCGGCAAGGTCACCAGCGGCATGGACGTGCTGCGCTCGCTTCGCGAGCGCGATCCGCAGCGCGACCGCCAGCCCGGCGACCGGATCGACACGATCGAGATCAGCGAGTCCTGACCGACCCGCCGGCGGGCAGTGCCGCCCGCCGGCTCCCCCACGTGGGCGGTCAGGCCGCCTTCGGCGCCTCGTACAGCAGTCCGAAGGTGGTCACCGGATCCGGCGCGAAATCCATCCGGGTGTTGCAGGCGCCGCACACGAGCTCGTCGTCCGTCTCGTCGACGGTGAAGACGACCTCGTCGCCGCACCACGCGCAGTCGAGAAGAATGTTCATGCGCCGATCCTGAAGGTGACTCGTGACAACTAGCGTGTCGCAACCGGTACCAATCGACGATGACGACGGGCGAAGCGATGGGCTAGGCTAGCCAGCGTCGGTTGCACGGCCGGGACGCCCTGCACCGATGTCCGCCGGAGCCGGTCTGGCGGGAGTACGCGCGCTCCCAGGCAAAGGATTTCTTTCGTCCCGTGCTGCGCGCGCGTCCCAACCTCCGATCATCCCCTGCCGTCGCCGATTGGCGCGCCTTCGCCGCGCGCCGGTATCGGCCGTTCCGTCTGCTCGCCGTGGGCCAGGGCTTCATCGGCTCGCTGACCGGTCCGGCCATCACGCTGCCGCTGCTGCTCGCGCTCGGCGCGCACCCGGCACTGGCGACCGCGGTCGCCGTTCTGCCGGCCGCGGGCACGATGGCGCAGCGCTGGCTGCCCGCCATGCTCGATCGGACCGATGGCAACCTGCGCGGCATCGTCGTGCTGCTGGCGACGATCGGCGAGCCGCGCGGGCTGCTGCTGGCCGGCGTGGTCGCGCTGACGGCGCTCGGCTGGCTGCCGTCATGGGCCGCAATCGCCCTGATCGGGCTCATCAGCGGCGTGCTCGGCGCCCTCGGCGCCATCGCCTCCAGCCTCCAGCAGTCGTGGTACCAGATCGTGCTGCCCGAGGACCAGCGCCGTCTCGTGGCGCCGCGGCTGGGCGGCATCTCGCTCGGCATAGGCTCGGTCGTCCTCCTGCCCATTGCGCTGACCATCGATGGCTTCGTGGACGGCGCCGGCCTGTGGGCCTACGCGGTCCCGTTCGGAATCGGCGGCATCGCGGGACTGGTGCCGCTCGTCGTGCTCCGGCGGCTGCCCCACCCGGGCCGCATCCGCGTGCCGCGCCAGACGCCCTGGCACGACGGCTCGCAGGATCGGCTGCGGCGGCATGGCAACGTCATGAGCATCTCGCTCCTGTCCGCCGGCCTGGCGCCCTTCCTGTCGGTCTACGCGATCAGCGTGCTGCACACCGGCGCCGGCTTCGCGATTGCCCTCAGCGCGGTGAGCTCGGCGACGCTGGTGCTCTCCTCCCTGTACGTCAGCTCGCACCTGCGTCGAGGATCCTCCTCGCGGCTGCTGCGCCGATCGTTCCTCCTGCGCGGCTGCGCGCTGCTCATCGGCGCCACGGCACACCCGATCAATCCGCTTGCGCCCGTCGTGCTCGTCTGCGTGACGGTGCTCATGGCGGCCGGCGACACCGCCGGCCAGCTGTCGGCCAACGAGCGGCTCATGCGGCTGGCGACCGGTCCGGGGGTGCTCGCGTTCCAGTCCCACTTCGTGGTCCGCAACATCGGCGCGTACACCGGCGGGGTGGCGGCCTCGTCGATGGTCATGCTGCTGGGCGGCTACCCCGCCTTCGCCATCCTGTTCGTCGCCGCCGGGGTCGGCCGTTTCGCGGCCGCCCGCGCCACGGAGGTCTCGCGCTCCCCGCAGTTGGAGACCGCGGCGGCGTAGCTGAGCACCACGCGCGCCCGCCCTGACTTGCGCGGTTGCGCAAGTAGTGACATGATCACGCCGATGGAAACCGTGCTCATCGACGATGCGGCGCGCTCGCGCGCGGCCGCCGTCGCGCGCGCCCTGGCCGATCCGAAGCGACTCTGCGTGGTCGAGCGACTGGCCTCCGGCGAGCAGAGCGTCAGCGACCTCTCGCGCGAGGTCGGCTGCCAGGTCCCGAACATGAGCCAGCACCTGTCGGTGCTGCGATCCGCGGGCCTCGTCACCAGCCGGCGGGAAGGGAGCACGGTGTTCTATCGGCTCGCGGACGAACGCGTCCTCGACGCCTACCGATTGCTGCAACAGGTTGCCGGCTGAGGCCGGGCCGAGAGAAAGGACCCCCGATGTCATCGAACGTTCCCGAAGTCACCGACGCCACCTTCGAGGCCGATGTGCTCAACAGCGAGAAGCCCGTGGTCGTCGACTTCTGGGCCGAGTGGTGCGGGCCGTGCCGCATGGTCGCGCCGGAGATCGAGAAGCTCGCCGCCAAGTACGCGGGGAGCGTCGAGGTCCGCAAGCTCGACGTTGACGCCAACCCGCAGACGGCGATGCGCTACGGGATCATGAGCATTCCAACCGTCGCGATCTTCGCCCCGGGCCAGGCCCCCAAGGCCGCCGTCGGCTACCGGCCGGCTGAGGCCCTCGAGGAGGCCTTCGGCCTGTCGAGCTACGCCGGAGGCAACGGCACCACCGCCTGACCGATCCACACCTTCGAAGGCGCTCGCCCCATCGCGGGGCGGGCGCTTTTGTTGTCGCGTTCGGTGACCGACTGGCCGCTGACGTCTCTGCCACATGCCAACTGGGGTCGCCTACGGCGGCAAAGGCGCGCTGAGGTTCGTCACCTACCAACCGGCATCCGCATTGACGGTGATTCGGCCAACCGAACGGTCATGCGCCCGCCCTCGCCGCCGCTGGTTGGTATCTGGCGAAAGCCGCCGCGAAGGCCCGAGCTCCCCGCAGGCGGCGAGACGGGCCGAATCACCGGCATACTGCACCGCCGATGAACCGCTCCATCAACGCGGTCCTGCTCGGGACGTTCACGCTGCGCTTCAGCACCGGCCTCACCGGCGCGATGCTGCTGTACTACCTCGCCCAGCTCCCCGACTACGGGGGACCCCGGGTCAGCGGATCGGTGGCCGGGATCATGACCGCCTCCTACTTCGCCGCGGAGCTGGTGCTGTCGCCGGCATTCGGGGTCCTGTCCGATCGATTCGGGGCACATCGGCTCATGCAGGTCGGGCCCGTCTTCGGCGCGGCCGCCGTGCTGGTGACGGCGCTGACCACCGACCTGTGGCTGCTGGGCGGCACGCGCTGGCTGGAGGGCATGGCCGCTGCGGCGAGCATCCCGTCGATCCTGGGCTACATCGCGATCGTCACCTCCGGCGACGAGGGACTGCGCGGTCGGTCGGTGGCGCGCTTCGAGGCGGCCACGATCGCCGGCCTGGGCATCGGCGCGGTGGTCGCCGGACCGCTGTTCGAGGGCCTGGGTCGGGGCGCGTTCATCGTCAACGCGGCCATCTACCTCGGCTCGCTGGCCATCTACCGCTACGGCGTCCAGGCCGTCCCCAGCGACGCGGCCTCGCTGGAGGCCGCCGAAGCGCGGCCGATCAGCTCCGGCGAGGTCCGGCCCGACAGCTTCGACCTGGCGCGCTATCGGCGGCTGCTGGCCACCTCGAACGTGTGGCTGCTGGCGCCGACCTGGATCGCGCTCAACGCGGTCATCGGCGCGTGGACGACGCAGAGCGTCTTCCAGCTGGTGCGCGAGAACCCGGACCCGCGCTTTGCCCGCCAACTGCTCCTCGGTGGCTTCGAGCCGACGCAGGTGAGCATCGGCCTTGGCGTGGCGCTGGTCGTGTTCTTCGCGGGCATCTTCGTGTGGGGCAACCTGTTCAAGCGCTACCGGCGCACGACGATCATCGGCGTCGGGATCGCCGGCGGCCTGGTCATGGTCGGCTCGATCTTCGGGATCAACCACTCGGCCGACGTGTCGATCCTGGTCCGCATCGGCCTGGTGGTCGTGGCGCTGGCAGGGCTGTTCGTGCTGGCGGGCGCGACGCCCGCGGCGCTCGGCATGCTGGCCGATATCAGCGAGACCCATCCGTCGGACCGCGGCGCGATCATGGGCCTCTACTCGGTCTTCCTGGGGCTGGGCCAGATCGTTGGCAGCGTGGCCAGCGGCGCCGCCGCGGACTGGCTGGCGGTCGACGGGCTGCTCGCCGCATCCGTCGCGCTGCTGCTCATCGCGCTCGTGCCGCTGCGCTGGCTGCGCGGATCGGAGCACCTCGTGGGAGCCCGCGCCGCCGCCGTTCCGGGCTGACCGCCTAGAATCGGCGTCCCATGCGTCTCTCGCGGCTCTTCTTTGCCACCTTGCGCGACGATCCGGCCGACGCCGACATGGCGTCGCACCGGCTGCTGCTCCGTGCCGGCTACGTGCGGCAGCTCGGCTCCGGCATTTATTCGCTGCTGCCGTTGGGCTTCCGCGTGCAGCAGCGCATCGAGCAGGTCATCCGCGAGGAGATCGACGCCATCGGCGGACAGGAGATGGAGATGCCCGTCGTCCATCCCGCCGACCTGTGGCGCGAGTCCGGGCGCTACCAGAAGATCGGCCCCGAGATGGCGCGCTTCAAGGACCGATCCGGGCGCGACATGGTGCTGGCCATGACCCACGAGGAGGTGGTGGCGCAGCTCGTCGGCGACCTCGTCAACAGCTATCGCCAGCTGCCGATCATCGTCTACCACTTCCAGACGAAGTTCCGCGACGAGCCGAGGGCGCGCGGCGGCCTCATCCGCGTCCGCGAGTTCGTGATGAAGGACAGCTACTCGGTGGACGTCGACCAGGCTGGGCTCGACCGCAGCTACGACCTGCACCACGCCGCCTACCGGCGCATCTTCGATCGGCTCGGCATCCCGACCGTCGCCGTCGGGTCAGACGTCGGGATCATGGGCGGCAGCGGCGCACACGAGTTCATGTTCCTCAACCAGCACGGCGAGGACACGCTGGTGCTGTGCGACGCCTGCGGCTACGCCGCCAACCAGCAGATCGCCTCGGTAGGCGTCACCCCGGACAGCTCCGAGGAGCCGATGCCGGCCGAGGAGGTCGAAACGCCCGGGACGGAGACCATCGCCGCCCTCGCCGCCTTCCTCGATGTGCCGACCTCGCGCACGGCCAAGGCCGCCTTCTTCGTGACCGGCGATGGCCGACTCGTCACGGCCATCGTGCGCGGCGACTTCGAGGTGAACGAGACGAAGCTGGTGAACGCGGTCAAGGCCGTCGGCGGGCTGCGGCCGGCGCAGGCCGACGAGATCCGCGCCGCCGGCATGGAGCCCGGCTACGGCTCGCCCATCGGCGCGCACGACACCGTGGTGGTCGTCGACCGCCTGGCGGCCGACTCCTCGAATCTCGTGGCCGGCGCCAACCGCCCGGGCGTCCACCTGCGCAACGTGAACGTGGGCCGCGACTTCACGCCGGACGCGGTCGCCGATATCGCCAATGCGCGCGAGGGTGATCCGTGCCCCACCTGCGGCGGGCCGGTGCGGCTGGCGCAGGGCATCGAGGTCGGCAACATCTTCAAGCTCGGCTCGGACTTCACCGAGGCGCTGGGCGCGACCTTCGTGACGGAGGACGGCGAGCGCCGCCACGCGATCATGGGCTCGTACGGGATCGGGTTGGGCCGGGCGATGGCGTGCGTCGTCGAGGCCCACCACGACGACAAGGGCATCGTCTGGCCGGTCGAGGTCGCGCCGTACCGGGCGCACCTGATCGCCATCGGGGCTGCGCGCGATCCGGCGGTGACCGAAGCGGCCGATGCGCTCTTCGAGCGCCTGTGCGATGCCGGCGTCGACGTCCTGTACGACGACCGCGACGAATCGCCGGGCGTCAAGTTCACCGATGCGGAGCTGCTCGGCATGCCGACCATCGTCACCGTCAGCCCGCGTTCGCTGGCCGCCGGAGGCGCGGAGGTGACCGACCGGGCCTCGGGTGAGCGCGAGGTGCGGCCGATGGACGCCGTGGTCGAGGCACTCACCGCGTGAGCGCCGAGGGCTATCCCTTCGGCGACGCCCTCGTGCCCGATCGATTCGACGAGCACACCATCATCTTCCTCGTCCGACCGGACGAGGCGCCAGGATTCACCGACGAGGAGCTCGACCGCCTCCAGGCCGAGCACCTGACCTACCTGCGCGACCTTCAGCGCGCGGGCGTGCTGGTCGCCAACGGTCCGCTCGGCGACCAGACCGACGAGCGCCTGCGCGGGATCTCGATCTACGGCGTGGGGCTGGACAGGGCACTGGAGCTCGCCCGCGCGGATCCGATGGTTCGAGCCGGACGGCTCGCCATCGACGGCGCGCGATGGCTGACGCCCCAGGGGACCGCGAGCTTCGGGCGCCGCTGATCCGCGTCAGCGCAGCTGCGACATCACCTCGCCGGCGATTCGCTCGAGACGCGAGGTATCGGCCACGCCGCGGATGCTGAAGATGATGTGCTCGGCGCCCGCCTCGGCCAGGCCGCCCAGGCGCTCGACGCTGGCCGCGGGCTGCTCCTCGTCCGGATTCACCCCGGTAAGCACCGACTTCTCGATCTCCTCGTAGGGGCGGCCAAGGCGTTCGCAGTGCTCGCGCAGCACGGCGAGCTTGCCGCGAACGAACTCCGGCGAGCGCCCGAAGATGTTGCACCCATCGGCGTACTGCGCGACCAGGCGGAGCGTCTTTCGCTCACCTCCCCCGCCGACCATGATCGGCACGCGCGGCCGGCTGATCGACTGCGGCGAGTTGATCAGGTGCGTCGCCGTGGTGCGGATGCCGTCGAGGCGGCCATGTGTGCCACTGCCCTCGGACCACATCTCGTGCGCCATGCGCAGGGTGTCCTCGAGCAGCTCGAATCGCTCCTTCAGTGGCGGGAAGGCGAAGCCGAGGCCCTTCGATTCCATCTCGTTCCACGCCGCACCGATCCCGAACCAGGCGCGACCACCGGACAGCACGTCGAGCGTCGTGGTGGCCTTGATCCAGAGGCCGGGGGCGCGGTAGTGGACCCCGCCGACCATGAGTCCCAGGCGCGCCCGCTGGCTGTGCGCCGCCATGAAGCCGAGCGCGGTCTGGCCCTCGAGCATCGGCGCCTCTGGCGGCCCGTTGCCGCGGATCTGGAAGAAATGGTCCATGACCCAGATCGAGTCGAAGCCGGCATCATCGGCGGTCCGCACGATCCGCGCGAGGGTCGGGCCGATGGCAGCCGCACCGCCGGGCCAGGTGAACTGGTTGACCTGGAGTCCGAACTTCATCGCGACATGGTGCCACGGGCACAATGGTTGCTCAGGGCCGGCGCCCCGACGCCCCGCACTGCTGACGGAGACGGTCAGGCCGAGGCGATCCCCTGTCGCTGCATGGCAACGGACAGCTCGTCGGCGGCGATGCGGTTGCGGCCGGCGCGCTTGGCGAGGTAGAGGGCAGCGTCGGCGCGACGCAGAAGCGGCTCCGGGTCACGACCATCGGCCGGATCGCACAGGGCGACGCCCCCGGAGACGGTGAAGGCGGGCAGGCCGGTCGAGTCTTCCGCGGCAGCGACGCGCACCCGTTCGGCGGCGGCGATGGCCCCTTGGAGATCGGCTCCAGGAATCAGGAGCAGGAACTCCTCGCCGCCGTAGCGGAAGGCGAGGTCGCCGCCGCGGGTCGCGCGACGCAGGATCTCGCCGAGGCGGCCCAACGCCGCGTCGCCCGCCAGGTGGCCGTACCGGTCGTTGTAGCGCTTGAAGTGGTCGATATCGAACAGCGCCAGGGCGAAGGGCACGGGACGCAGCCGGTCACCCTGGTCCAGGAGCCTTGCGACGGCCTCGTCCAGCGCGAGTCGGTTGCCAACGCCGGTCAGCGAGTCACGCCGCGCGACTCGGTTCAGCTCGCGGTTGAGCTCGTTGACGTGGAACTCCTGGCGGCGCGCGTATCGGTTCAGATGGCGCAGCTCGAACTGCTGCTCGAGCATGCCGCGCAGGCGCGACTGCCACAGGCCCTGGCCGATGACGCTGGTCACGCCGGCCATCAGCACGGCCGCCGCGAGGCCGACGCGGTCAGTGTTCCCGAGGACGACGCCCAGCGGGCTGGCGACGAAGCCCAGCGCGAGCGCGACGGCGCTCGCCACGGCCGCCACATGCCAGCGGCGCTGCCACGGCAGGAACAGGCCGGTGCCGACAAGCAGGATGGCGAGCTGCGCCGACGCCGCCACGCGCCCGGCCGGCATGACCACGATCCCGAGCAGCGCCGTCGCGAAGACCACCAGCAGGACGGCGAGTGCCATCGCCTCGGCACGGACGCCGCCGCGGCGCACGATGATCGCGACCAGCGCGGTGAAGCCCGCGGTGGCGAGCTCGAAGGGCGCCAGGGCAGCCGCACCGGCTTCGCCGGCCGCCAGGTTGATGGCCATGTCCGCAACGAGGAGGGCCGACATCACGCCCGCGCCCACGCCCACGGCACGGCGCAGCACGCGCCGCTCCGCCGCGCGCACGCGTCTGCGAATTTGCGGTGGAACGGTGCGACGCTGATCCGCCGGATTCGGCCAGGACGGCGAGAGCACGGTGCCATCCTGACTGCATCGGGCCGAACCTCAATGCACCGATGGTCCTGCATGGCACGCCCTCGGCGGGCTGACCGGCGGTTACAGGATGTCGTGCTCCCGCCCCCGCATCGGTCGATCCGGCCGGAGCGGGTTGTCGTCCGCCGCCTCGGCGCCGGTCAGCAGATCCACGACCCGACGCGAGCCGCCGGTCCCGGCCATGATGCCGTGCCCGGAGTAGCCGCCGTTGAGGTGCAGCCCGTCCGGGCCGATCGACCCGAGGTACGGGCGCCGATCCGGCGTGTACTCGTACTGGCCGGCCTGCAGGAACCAGTGAACCGTCGGCGCGCCACCGTTCCACGCATCGCGCCAGAATGTCGCCACGCGCTCGAGCGCGTGATCGGATCCAGGGTCGAGGAGGCCGAACGCCCAGTCGTGCTCGATCGGCACCGGGTCGTGCGGCTCGCCGGGCGGCGTCTCTGGATCGGTGAACAGTGCGAGCGCCCCGCGCATGGCCGGCCGCCAGTGCGCGGCGGTCTCCTCCTCGATCGTCATCGGCGCGTCTTCCGGGACGAGAGGGAGGTCGGGTAGCACGAGCTTCTGGCGTCGCGTCGGTCGGATCTCGACATGCACGCCGGCCAGTGCCGCGACCCCTGCGGTGAAGGGGCCGGCCGCGACGACGACCGCAGGCGACGAGACGCTGCCGCGCGACGACTCGACGCCGGTGACGCGGTCGGAGTCGACGCGAATGGCATGCACGCCGGCGCGCGTGACGAACGTCGCGCCACCACCCGGCGTCGCATCCGGGATGCCGCTCGCAGCCGAGGCGGCGGCCGCGAAGCCCGCCGTCAGGCGCTTGACGTCCAGCCACCCATCCCCGGCACGGTAGCGCGCGCCGCGCACGTCGGGCGAGAGCCATGGCCATCGGGACCGCGCCTCGTCGCCGCTCAACAGCTCGACGTCGGTCAGACCCCACTGGCGCTGGCGTTCGACGAGCCGGCGCGAGCGCTCCAACGTCGCATCTGTCAGTGAGCAGAACAGGTAGCCGCCGTGCCTGAGGCCGATGTCCCAGCCATCAAGGCCGGTCCGCTCCTCGAACGCGTCGAACAGCTCGACGCCCTCGCGGACGAGCTCGATCTCCTCGGCGTTGTCGAACTGCAGGCGAAAGGCGCCGGTCGACGCGGGTGTCGTCAGCGTCCCGAGCGCGGCACGGCGTTCGAGCACGACGACGCTCAGACCTGCGCGCGCGGCGAAGAACGCGGTCGCGCAGCCGATGATGCCGCCGCCGATGACCACCAGGTCGGCCGTCGCCGGCGCTCGATCGGCGAACGTGACGGCGGGGCGCATCGGGCGAACTATAGGCCGCTAGGATCGGCGCATGACCCAGACCGAGCGTGCGGACGTCGTCATCGTCGGCGGAGCGATCGTCGGCAGCAGCGTGGCGACCTTCCTGGCGCTGCGCCCCGACTTCGACGGCCGAATCGTCGTCGTCGAGCGCGATCCCAGCTTCCGCACGTCGTCGACGACGCTATCGGCGGCCAGCATCCGCCTCCAGTTCAGCACCCCGCTGAACATCGAGATCAGCCGATTCGGCGTCGAGGTGATCAAGCACCCGGACCGATACCTCGCCGTGGACGGCGAGATCCCCGAGTTCGACTTCGTCGAGAACGGCTACCTCTTCCTGGCGACCGATGCGGGCCTCGCCACCCTGGAGCGCAATCACACCACCCAGCGCGAGCTCGACGTGCCGGTCGTGCTGCTTTCGCCGTCCGAGCTGCGCCAGCGATTCGGTTGGATGAACGTCGACGACCTGGCCGGAGCGTCGCTCGGTCTCGAGGACGAGGGCTGGTTCGACGCCCACGCGCTGCTCCAGGGCTTCCGGCGCCGGGCTCGCTCGCTGGGCGTGGTCGAGCGCGTCGGGGAGGTCGTCGGCATCGACCGCGACGCCGACGGCGTCAGTGGCGTCCGGCTCGCCGACGGCTCGCGCATCGCGGCCGATTGGGTCGTCAATGCGGCGGGCCCGCGCGCCGCCGACGTCGCGCGCATGGTCGACGTGGAGCTTCCCGTCCGGCCGCGGAAGCGCCTCGTGTTCCACCTCGACGCACCGATCAGCCTCGGAGCCGCACCCCTCACGATCGACCCATCGGGCGTCTACTTCCGTCCCGAAGGCCCGTCGTACATCGCCGGCTTCTCGCCCCGCGTCGGGGAGCCCGACCCCGACACGCTGGACCTCGCGTCGGATCGGGCGCCGTTCGAATCGTTCGTGTGGCCGGCCCTCGCGCACCGGGCGCCGGGCTTCGACCAGGCGCGGCTGCTCGACTCGTGGGCCGGGCACTACGAGGTCAACACGCTCGATCACAACGCCATCGTCGGGCCGCACACCGTCCTGCGGAACCTCCTGTTCGCAAACGGGTTCTCCGGGCACGGCCTCCAGCAGGCACCGGCCGTCGGGCGGGCCCTGGCCGAGTGGATCTGCAGCGGCCGCTACGAGACGCTCGACCTCGCGCCGCTCGGCTACGAGCGCATCGCGCGACACGAGCCGATTCGCGAGCTCAACGTCGTCTGACGCCGCCTCCGAGGGCCCGATGCGGCAGTACTCGCGCGGCGCCGGTGCTGCGCGCGAGATCGGCGGGCAGCACGGCCGGGATGATGCCCCGGATGCCGCCTCCGTCGATGCTGAGGATCCCGCGCATGTGCCCATCTTCAGCCGCTCGTGCAACCGCGGTGTGTCCCGATCAGCGCGGGCTACGGATGCTCGAGCGGCACTCCGTGCTGAAGGGGCGCCTCGCGCCGGACGGCCTCCCCGTTCCGCGGAACGCGCAACGAGACGAGGACCGCAAGGGCAGCCACCACGAGCATCCCAACGTCGATGATGGCGAGCGCCGGCGCCAGCTCCAGCCGCCCTTCGTCGGCGAGCGCCACCACCGCTCCTCCGACCCCGGCACCGAACGCGGTGCCGAGCGTGAACATCAGCTGCAACGCGGCCGAGCTGAATCCCTCCTCGCCACGCGTCGAGGTCTCGAGCATGAGCAGTGCGAGCATCGAGTACGCGAGTCCCATGCCGAGCCCGGCGATGCCCCAACCGATCGCGGCGGTGAAGACCGGCGCCGACGGCATGAGCACCAGCGCCGTGATGCCGATGCCGGCGCCGATCAGGGCCGACCCGATCGTGACCAGGGTTCGGCGCATGCCGGCGGTGGCCGCGCGGTCCTGCAGCCATGACCCGGCCGCCCAGGTGACCGCAGCCGCCGACAGGGCGATACCGCCGAGGGTGACGCTCCCGCCGCGCACCTCGACCACGGTCAGGGGCACGAAGGCCTCGGTGCCGAAGAACGCGAACGCGATGGTGAAGATGACGATGACCACCGATGGCCTGCCAGGAGCGAGGCGCAGGCTGCCCGGCGGGAGCAGGTGGCGGACGCCACCCAGCGCGAGCCAGCCTCCGATGGCCAGCATCGCGAGCGCGGGGAGCAGCGATCGCGCGGTGAGCGCCGCGAGGAGCAGCGTCGATCCGAGCGCCAGCCGGACGGCATCCACCGCCCGCCCGGCGTCGCTTCGCGCCGGCCGGCTGACGCGCACGGCGGCGCCGAGACGGGCGAGCTGGGGATAGACGACGCCACCCATCACCAGCACCGGCGGGACGATTCCCAGGAAGACCCAGCGCCAACCGAGCGCATCCGACACGACGCCGGCCAGCGCCGGTCCGACGAGGCCGGGCACCACCCAGGCGCTGGAGATCAGCGCGATCATCCGAGGCGTGGCCGAGCTCGGGTAGGCGCGCGCGATGGCGGCGTACACCACCGAGCCGATGGCGCCGGAGCCAAAGCCCTGGATCGCGCGCCCGGTGATGACCTGGAGCATCGAGCCGGCGACGCCGGACACGACCATACCCGCGGCGAACAGGACCACGCCGATGGCGAGCGCGCGGCCCGGCCCGCGGCGATCGGCATCGGTCCCGGCCAGGGTGATGCCGATGATGTTCGTCAGCCAGAACGCGCTGAACGCCCAGCCGTAGAGGTCGAGCCCGCCGAGGTCGTTGACCATGGCCGGCATGACGGTCGGAACGGCCATGCCCTCGAAGGCCGCGGCCGTCACCAGGCCGATGAGCCCGGTGGTGAGAAGGCGGCGATCGGGTGCCCAGGCGCCGCCGGTCACTCGATGACCGCCGGCCCCAGCAGCAGCGGCGATCCCAGCTTCGCCTCGTAGCGCGGCCGGAAGCGCTCGGTGTTGTACATCGCGGCGACGTCGATCTGCCGCGCGCCGAGCGAGCGCGCCGGCAGCGGCGCGTGCGAGTACTTCCCGTCGCGGATGGCGACCATGCGTCCCGTCTTTCCATCGGCCAGCAGGTCGACCGCGATGTTGGCGAAGGTGATGGCCACCATCTGGTCCAGCGCGTCCGGGTCACCCGAGCGCAGGTCGTAGGTGAGGTCGCTGTGGACGGTCTCGATGCCGGTCCGGCGCTTGAGCTCCTCGGCCAGGGCATACCCCACGTCGGCCTTGCGACGGTGCCCGAAGGCATCGGCGTCGCCAATCTCGGGGAGCTCGCCGCCCGTCCAGATCGCGCCCTCGCTCGCGATCACGAAGGCGTAGTTGGACGGGTTGTTGTGCCAGTCCTCGGCCAGGATGGTGGCCAGCGCGTCGAGATCGAAGGGCGCCTCGGGGATGACGCATCGCGCGCTCGTGACGTAGGCCGAATACCACGCCGTGTAGCCCGCGTTGCGTCCGAAGATCCGAAACACGCCGATGCGCTCGTGGCTGCCCAGCGTGGTGCGCTGGCGGTTGATGAGCTCCTTGGCCCGCGTGACGGCCGTCGAGAAGCCGATGCAGTACTCGGTGCCATGCACGTCGTTGTCCATCGTCTTCGGGATCGCGATGACAGGGAAGCCCTCGCGGCCGAGGCGCGCGGCGTAGCTCAACGTGTCGTCACCGCCGATGGCGACGAGCGCGCCGATGCCCAGCGCCTCGAGATTCTCGAGCACCAGCGGGGTCAGGTCGTACTTGTCGTCGCCGGTGGCCAGGCTCGCGGCGCGCGCGTCGTCCAGTCCGGGCGGGAGCGAGGATTGCCGCATGGCCGATGGATTGGTGCGCGAGGTGTGCAGCACCGTCCCGCCGGTCCGGTCGATGGCCCGCGTGCTGACCCGATCCAGGGGGCGGAGGAACCCGCCGCCGTCGTCGCGCGACGTGTCGACGTGGGTCAGGCCCTTCCAGCCGCGGCGGATGCCGAGAGCCTGCCAGCCGACCTCGCTGGAGCGATAGACGACGCTCTTGATGACCGAATTCAGGCCCGGGACGTCGCCGCCGCCGGTGAGGATTCCGATGCGCTTTATCACGTTCGATCTCATGCTGCCAGATCGGGCGGCGGTTTGTGAAAAAGAGCGAAATCTGGCAGAATGGGGACCCGCAGCCGGAGTTTCCGCCCTTGTCCTCGACCCCTACCCGTCAGCGTCGCTATGTCACGTGGCGCCTCCCCGATCGCCACTTCAGCAAGGTCCACCTCGTCGGCGAGCCGGGCACGACCATCTGCGGCCGCGCGCTTCCGCGCGCCATCGGTCAGCCCAAGGCCCCGATCCCCGAGTCGGAGATGTGCCCGGACTGCGACGCGCACGGCTGACCGGAGCTTCCATGGTTTCTCCACCGACCGCCGATGACCTCGGCGGTCGTTCAGTTTTCGTCACCATCACCCTCCCGCGCGACGCGCTCGTCGTCCTCATCGGCATCGCCGCCAGCGGCAAGTCCACCTTCGCCGGCCGATGGTTCCCGCCGACGGCGGTGCTCTCCTCCGATCAGATGCGCGCGATCATCACCGACGATGCGTCGGCGCAGGGCGCCACCGATGACGCCTTCGACCTGCTGCACCGCATCCTCGAGCTGCGCCTCCGCCGCGGCCGGCTGACGGTCGTCGACGCGACGAACGTCGAGGACTGGGCGCGCACGCAGCTGCTGGATGTGGCACGGCGTCACCGCCGCCCGGCGGTGACGATCGTACTGGACGTTCCACTGGGGGTCGCGTTGGAGCGCAACGCCCTGCGCGCCTCTCCCCGTCCCCCTCCCGCTGCGCTCCGTCGCCAGCACGGCTGGCTGCGCTCGTCGCTTCCCGCACTGGCCGATGAGGGCTTCACCGCGGTCCACGTCCTGAGCTCGGCCGACGAGATCGACGCCGCCCGCGTTGAGGTGTCCACGGAGCGCCCAACGTGAGCGACGCACCGCCCCGCGCCTCGGTCGTTCTCCGCAATCTGCCGCTGCCGGAGGGCCACCTGGCGCTCCTCGCCCTCGGGCTCGCGCTGCAGTGGCTGCGACCATTGCGTCTGCCGATCCCGACCCGTGCCGCTGCATTCGGAAGCGGCGTCGGGATCGCGGCATCCGCTGCTTCCATCCTCTGGGCGACGCGCGCCGCCGGGGACGTTGACCTGGCCGAGCCGGACCGCCTGGTCACGACGGGGCCCTACGCGCTGACCCGCCACCCGATGTACGAGGCCTGGACCGCGCTGTACGCCGCCATCGCGCTGGGCCTCCGCAATGGCTGGCTGGCGGCCTTCCTGCCCCTCGTCGTCGCCTTCGTCCACCGCGACACGGGGCGCGAGGATGCTCGCCTGCGCCGCCGGTTCGGCCCGGACCACGATGCCTACGCCCGCGTCGTACCGCGCTACCTGACGATCCGGCTGGTCCGCCTCTTCCGGGG
>DASVDT010000053.1:0-4562 GCA_036380955.1 Candidatus Limnocylindria bacterium
GGAGAAGGTGGCCGTCAGGATCGAGAGGCTGCCGGGAACGAGGACGGCGCCGAAGCCTGCCTGCACGACGCGAGCGGCGATCAGGATCTCCATCGTCGGCGCCAGCCCGCATGCGACCGACGCCGCGCCGAACCCGACGAGCCCGACGCGGAACATCCGTCGACGACCGTAGTAGTCGTTCAGCGCGCCTGCCAGCACGAGGAGCGCGGCGAGGATCGCGAAGTAGAAGCTCGTGACGTAGGTCAGCCCCTCGAGCCGTGCCACGAACGTGGTCGGGAGCTCCCGGCCGATGTGCTCGAGCGCGACGTTCACGATCGTTCCGTCGAGGAACACGATCGACGAGCCGAGAATCGTGGCGAGAAGCACCGAGGTTCGCTGGCTCACCGGCGCATCGTACGCTGTGGCGGTGACCGCACTCGACGATCGGCTCGCAGAGCGGCTGGCTCGCATGGCCCTCGACAACGTCGCCCGCGAGTACCCGAACGCGCCGGGACACCTCCTCCGTGGCCCTGCCGACCTGCGGCCGCCGCGAGACCTCCATCCCTGCTTCTACGGCAGCTACGATTGGCACTCGTGCGTGCACCAGCACTGGCTTCTCGCCCGCCTGCTGCGCCTCGAGGGAGCCGGCACGCAGACCGATGCCGCGCGCGCGGCCCTCGCCGCACTGACGCCGGAGCGGGTCGAGGCCGAGGCCGCCTATCTCCGTGATCACCCGGCCTTCGAGCGCACCTATGGCTGGGCGTGGCTCCTCAAGCTGGCCGACGAGCTGGAGGCTCACGCGTTGGCGCCAGCGGTGTCCGCCGTCCGCGAGAACTGGATGGCGCATCTGCCGGACGCGACCTATCCGATCCGCGCGGGCACCCACGCCAACAGCGCCTTCGGACTCGCCCTGGCGATCGATCACGCGCGCGTGGCGCGCGACGAGCCGTTCGAGCGGGCGCTCGTCGCCCGAGCTCTCGACTGGTTCGGCGGCGACAGCGACTATCCCGCGCGCCTCGAGCCCGGCGGCGACGACTTCCTTTCCGGGGCACTGATGGAGGCGTCGCTCATGACGCGCGTCCTCGGCGAGGCCTTTGCGCCATGGTTCGCGGCGTTCATGCCGAGGGTGCCTGATGCACTCCGTGAGCCCGCCATCGTCAGCAATCGCTCCGATCCGAAGCTGGCCCACCTCGACGGCCTCAACTTCTCCCGCGCCTGGTGCTGGCGCACGATCGCGCTGGCGACGGGCGACGCCGACGCCGACGCCGCGGCCGATCGCCACCTCGAGGCGGCGATGCCGCACCTCTTCAGCGGCGAGTACGCAGGCGAGCACTGGATCGGCAGCTTCGCGCTGCTGGCGCTGACGGAGCCCGCGGCGTAGCTGCCCCGATGAGCGGCGTCACGCTCGATCGGCAGCTGGCGTGACGATCTCGTCGATCGGCTCGAAGCGGGCGGTGAAGTGCCGCAGCGCCGACGGCTGCTCGACGATCCGCATCCCGCGCAGCTCGGACGCCCGCTCGGCCACGAAGCGGATGACCTCGATCGCGTAGTCGATGTGCGACTGGGTGTACACACGACGCGGGATGGCAAGCCGAACGAGCTCCATCGCCGCCGGGGACTCACTCCCGTCGGGGTGCTGGCCGAACATGACCGTGCCGATCTCACAGCCGCGGATGCCGCCCTCGCGATAGAGCGCGCAGGCCAGCGCCTGGCCGGGGTACTCGAGCGAAGGAATGTGGGGCAGCAGGCGCGCGGCGTCGAGGTAGACCGCATGACCGCCGATCGGCTGCACACACGGCACGCCCGATTCGACCAGCGCCTCGCCGAGGTAGGCCGTCGATCGGATCCGATAGCGCAGGTAGTCGTCCTGGACGACCTCGCGCAGGCCCTGCGCCATCGCTTCGAGGTCGCGGCCGGCAAGGCCGCCGTACGTCGGGAAGCCCTCGGTCAGGATCAGGAGGTTGCGGCACTGCTCTGCCCAGGCGTCGTCGTTCATGGCCAGCCAGCCGCCGATGTTGGCAAGCGCATCCTTCTTGCCGCTCATCGTCATCCCATCGGCCAACGAGGCCATCTCGCGCACGATGTCGGGGACGGACGCATCGGCGTAGCCATCCTCGCGCTGCTTGATGAACCAGGCGTTCTCCGCGAAGCGGCACGCGTCGACGAAGAGCGGTAGTCCGTACCGGTCGCACACCTCGCGGACGGCCCGCAGGTTCGCGAGCGAGACCGGCTGGCCGCCGCCGGAGTTGTTGGTGATGGTCACGAACACGACCGGGACGTTCTGCGCGCCGCGCTCGCGGATCAGGCTGTCGAGGGCATCGGTGTCCATGTTGCCCTTGAACGGATGGATGGCGGCCGGGTCGCGGCCCTCGGGGATGACGAGATCGACCGCCTCGGCGCCGGTGAACTCGACGTTGGCGCGCGTCGTGTCGAAGTGCGTGTTCGACGGGATGACCTTGCCCTCACCGCCGATGACGCTGAACAGGATCTTCTCGGCCGCCCGACCCTGGTGGGTCGGGATGACGTGGCGGTACGGCCACAGCTCCGTGACCGCCTCCAGGAAGCGGAACCACGAGGGTGAGCCGGCATACGACTCATCGCCGCGCTGCACGCCGGCCCACTGCTCGGCGCTCATGGCGCCGGTGCCCGAATCGGTGAGGAGGTCGATCAGCACATCGGCGGCGTGCAGGTTGAAGAGGTTATAGCCGGCCTCCTCCAGTCGCGCCTGGCGCTCGTCCACCGTCGTCATCCGGATCGGCTCGACGCTCTTGATCCGGAAGGGCTCGATGATCGTCGTCCAGCGCTCCACGAGCCGATGGTAGCCCGTTGCGCGTCGCACACGATCCAGATCACCAAATTCACACCGGGAGTGCACGCGGCAGCCGGGTCACTTCCAAACCGTCACCCGACGGCTCGGGAGCACCGAGATTCACACCACGGCTGGCACTTCGGTGAACGTCGGAGCCATTCGTCGCGCGGTGTCGCCAGAGTGTGAATCTGGTGAGAAGCGACGACATCGGTGCGGTGCGTGGGGGTCGCGCGAGAGCGACCCGGCCGTGCATGATGCGCCGATGGGCCGACTCCTGGCGATCTGTGGCTGGCTGGCGTGGCAGGTGCGCCGTCCGCTGGGCGCCTTCGGCAACATCGCGCCCATCGCAGTCGCCGTCCTGCTCGTCGTCGTGGCGGCGCTCCCGATCGTCATCCCGCAGCTCGACCCGCAGCCGC
The DNA here is from genome assembly GCA_036380955.1 of Candidatus Limnocylindria bacterium. Classification (GTDB taxonomy): domain Bacteria; phylum Chloroflexota; class Limnocylindria; order QHBO01; family QHBO01; genus JACDBZ01. The sequence continues at coordinate 3,205 of DASVDT010000053.1, forward strand.
AGGACGCGACCGTCCAGGAGGTCGTCGACGGTGCAGTGACCGAGCCGGCGGGCTGGATCCGCCTCCAGGCCCACGTGATCGTGCCCCTCTCTGAGGCGCCGACCGACGAGCGCGGCCGGTACGGCCTGCTGGTCGACGAGACCGATGAGCTGCGCGCCATCGTGCTGCGCTCGGAGCAGCCGATCTCCGCCTCCGAGTCGAGGGCCGTGACCGGCCACCTGGCCGAGGCGACGGTCGTGGTCGAGGAGGATCTGCCCATCGAGGCGACGGTGGCGGGCACGCCGCCGACCATCGTGCCGGACCGGCTGCTCGAGCTCGATCCAACCCCAAACCCGATTCGCGTGGTGCTATGGCCGCTGTCGATCCTGCCGCTGCTGCTGGCGGTGATGCTCCTCGTCGGCACTCGCGTGGGCTACCCCGTCTTCCGGGCGACGACCGAGGTCGACGTGCTGACCGGACCGCTGGGACCCGGCGAGCGGCTGCCCGCCGCGTACGGCGGGCGCATCGGCCCGAACGTCCGCGCCCTCGCTGATCCGGGCGGCGCCCTTCTTCTCGTGCGGCGCGGCCCGAAGGGCAACCTGCTGACCGCACAGCCGCTGGCCGATGACGGTGGCATTGCACCGGCGCCCGTCACGATCGGCGGCAGCTGGACCAGCGGGCGCATCGGCTACGTCTACACCGTGTCAGAGACCGTCGCCGCGCTGACGATTCGTTCGGAGCTGGTCGACGCGACGTTCCTCTTCGCGCGTCGCGCGGAGCGGGATCGTGTGGCGGCGCTCATCTCGGTCGAGCGCTGAGCGGAGTCGCCTACGTCAGCTGCGCCACCACGATCGTCGCGACGTACGCCGCCAGCAGCAGACCGCCGACGACGAGATTGAGGTTCACGTTCTGGCCCATCACCGCCATGAGCGTGTAGGGGCTGTCGTAGTGGACCTTCAGGCCCGCGTGGACACGGAAGACGATGGGCACGGCCGCGAGCGCGATCAGCGTCGGCCAGGGCAGCAACCCGCCGATCACGCCGGCGACGATCAGGGCGAAGGCGGCAATCGCCGCGGCGAGATAGGCGGTCCTGATCGTCTCAGGTGAGAAGCGCGTGGGCAGCGTGCGCTTGCCTGCCTCCGCGTCGGAGCGGCGATCCGGGATCTCGTTCACGAACAGGATCAGGGCGATCAGGATCCCGGGCACGAACGAGAGCAGGAGCGGCTCCGGCGTGATTGCTCCGGTCTGGACGACGTACGCGCCGAGCAGCATGACGGGCCCGAAGCCGATGGCGACGGCGAACTCTCCCAGTCCCCGGTAGACGAGCTTGAGCGGAGGAGCGGTGTAGGCGACGCCGATGAGGATGCCGGCGATGCCGA
>DASVDT010000054.1:0-5503 GCA_036380955.1 Candidatus Limnocylindria bacterium
CGGCGTCCCGCGGGCGTGGGCTTGGCGCGCTCGCGCTCACTGCGCTTCGGCGGCGGCACGAACCGGCGCCGGCGGATCTCGTCGTTGGCGGCGGCGATGCGCGGCGGGAAGCGGACGAAGACCGCATAGGCCGCGATCCCCATGCCCGTCAGCACGATCGCCAGCTGGAGGATGAACGGCACGCCGATGACGGCCAGCAGCGGAATGACGCCCCAGGTCACGATGATCGGCCAGAAGATCCACTCGTGAAGCGCGAGCAGCTCCGGGTATCGGCGGTATCGGCGCTGGGCCATGTTGTAGACGACGACTGCGCCAATGGCGATGAGGATCCCGCCGACCCACATGAGGGTGAACAGGTCGGGATAGTTCAGAGGCGTGAAAGGATCGGTCAGGACGTTCATCGGGCGCGAAGCCTAGCACGCACGACCCTGATGAATGGCACACCGGCGATAAGCCGCCGGTAAGCGGCCGGTAATCGACAGCCGTCACCCTGTGCGAGTGTTCAAGACTCTTGAACACTCATCGAACGGCGCTGCCCGGAAGGTCGAAACCCTATAATCGAGACCCCCGCCGCACCATCGGCTCATCAACGGCACCAGCCAACCAAGGGAATGTCGATTGCGCGCCCTTCTCTCCGTCAGTGACCGTGAAGGCATCGTCGAGCTCGCCCGCGGCCTGACCGACGCCGGCATCGAATGCTTCGCAACGGACGGCACCCGCACTCACCTTACCGAAGCGGGAATCGACGGCATCCGACCCGTCGCCGAGCTGACCGAGACGAACGAGATCCTCGGCGGCCGCGTGAAGACCCTCCACCCGAAGATCTTCGCGGGCCTCCTCGCCCGTCGCGACCAGCCCGACCACCTCGCCCAGCTGGCGGAGCAGGGCATCGAGCAGATCGACGTCGTCGTCGTCAACCTCTACCCGTTTGCGCAGACCGTCCGCGAAGCCGATGCGACCCTCGACCAGGCGCTCGAGCAGATCGACATCGGCGGCGTGGCGCTCCTTCGAGCGGCCGCCAAGAACTTTCCCGGCGTCGCCGCGGTCAGCAGCCCCACCCAGTACGCGCTGGTCCTGCGCGACATCAAGACCCTCGGCAGCGTCAGCCCGGAGACCCGCCAGAAGCTGGCCGCGGAGGCCTTCGCCCTGACCGCCGCGTACGACGGCCAGATCTCGAGCTACCTCAACGCGGCCACCGGCACGGTCTTTCCGAGCCGCCTGACCATGGTGGTCGAGAAGAAGGCCGATCTGCGCTACGGCGAGAACCCGCACCAGCTGGGCGCCTTCTACACCGATCCCGCCCATGCCGGCGGCAGCATCAGCGCCGCGCACCAGATCGCCGGCAAGGACCTCAGCTTCAACAACCTGCTCGACCTGGACAGCGCCTGGAGCATCGCCAGTGACTTCAAGACGCCGGCCGTCGCGATCGTCAAGCACGGCAACCCCTGCGGGCTGGCGAGCGTGGTCGACCTGGCCGAGGCCTTCCGCCTGGCGCTCGAGGGCGACAGCGTCTCGGCCTATGGCGGCGTCATCGGCGCCAACCGGATCATCGACGAGGCCACCGCCCGAGCCATCCGCCCCGGCTTCTTTGAGGCCATCGTCGCGCCTGGCTACACCACGGAGGCGCTCGAGATCCTCCGCACCAAGCGCGGCTTCGAGATCATCGAGGTCCCGCCGGCAGATGCGGAAGCCGATGAGCTGGGCATCGGCCGCTTCGACTTCAAGCGCATCGGCGGTGGATTGCTGGTCCAGACCTTCGACGAGATGGAGGAGGACCGGGACAAGCTCCAGACCGTCACCCAGCGACGCCCGACGCTGGAGGAGCTGACCGACCTCCTCTTCGCCTGGCGCGCCGTTCGCCACGTGAAGTCGAACGCGGTGGTGCTCGCCAAGAAGCACGCCATGGTCGGCATGGGCGCCGGCCAGCCGTCACGCGTCGTGTCGGTCGAGGTGGCGCTGCGCAAGGCCGGCGAGCGTGCCCCGCTGTCGGTCATGGCATCGGACGCCTACTTCCCGTTCCCCGACGGCATCCAGATCGCTGCCCAGGCCGGGGTCACCGCCATCATCCAGCCCGGCGGCAGCATCCGCGACGAGATGGCCATTGAGGTCGCCGATCGCCACCACATGGCCATGGTCTTCACCGGCCGACGTCACTTCAAGCACTAGGCCGATGGCGACGGACCGCATGGACAAGCTGATCATCGCCGAGGCGCTGCGCGCCACCGAGGCCGGTGCGATCGCGGCGGCACGGCTCATGGGCCGCGGCGATCGAGAGGGCGCGGACCAGGCGGCGGTGACCGCCATGCGCAAGGCCATGGACGAGGCGGAGCTGTCGGGCACGATCGTCATCGGCGAGGGGGAGCGCGACAAGGCGCCGATGCTCTACATCGGCGAGCGGGTCGGCAACCCGGAGGCCGCCATGTCGGTCGACATCGCGGTCGATCCGCTCGAGGGCACGAACCTCGTGGCCACCGGTTCGGCCAACGCGACGGCCGTCCTGGCCGCGGCCGAGCCGGGCGGGCTCATGCACGCGCCGGACACGTACCTGGAGAAGCTGATCGTCGGGCCGCTGGCGGCGGGCCACGTCAGCATCAACGACCCCGTGGACGTGACGCTCAACACCATCGCCGAGAAGCTCGGCCGCAAGGTGTGGGACATCACCGTCGTCATCCTGGAGCGGCCACGGCACGAGAAGCTCATCGCCGACGTCCGCGCAACCGGGGCCCGCATCAAGCTCATCAGCGACGGCGATCTCACAGCAGCGATTTCCGTCGCGGTGTCCGGCACCGGTGTCCACGCGGTCATGGGCATCGGCGGTGCGCCCGAGGGCGTCCTCTCAGCCGCCGCGCTGAAGTGCCTGGGCGGCGAGATCCAGGGCCGGTTCAGGTGGCGGTCCGAAGAGGAGAGGGATCGCGCGCGTGCCATGGGGGTCGACGTCGACGACAGCGACCGGATCTACACCACCAACGACCTCGCGTCCGGCCAGCGCGTCGTCTTCTGCGCCACCGGTGTGACCGATGGCGAGCTCCTGCGCGGCGTCCGCTTCTTCGGCGGCGGCGCTCGCACGCACTCGATCCTGATGAGCTACCGGCAGGGGATCGTGCGGTTCATCGACACCGTCCACATGTGGGACCCGGGCAACCCGCCGAAGCTGCGCCTCTAGCTTCTCGCGACCCTTCGCCGATACGCCCGCCGGGCGGGAATGCCTGCGGGGACCGATCAGTCAGCCGAGACCGGGTCCGCCCACTCCGGCCCACCGACCCGGACCACATCCTGGCCCGCCACCGTTGCCAGCAGGTCCGCGACCGACACGTCGATCCGCAGGTCGGCGCAACCCTGCCCGCGCCACGGGTGCAGCCCCGGATCGAGCTCGGCGACGGGCTCCAGCGCGAAGCGGCGCTCGTGCAGGCGCGGGTGCGGCACGATCAGGTCGTGCTCGACATCGGTGACGCATCGGCCGTCGATGAGGAGGATGTCGAGGTCGACCACGCGCGGCCCGAATCGGCGCCCCTGCGGATCCCGGCCGAGCGACAGCTCCAAACGCTTGAGCTCCACCAGCAGGTCGTGCGGCTCGAGATCGACCTCCATCTCGATGGCGGCGTTCAGGAAGCGCGGCTGGTCGAAGGCGTCGCGCGGCGCTCCCTCGTACATCGACGAGACCCGCACCACCTGGCCGATCGCGCGCAGCTCGGAAGCGGCGGTCCGGAAGGTGGCCGCCACGTTGCCCAGGTTCCCGCCGATCCCGATGAACGCACGCACGCTGCGCGCAGCGTAGCCGATCCACCACCCCTTGCCCGATCGCGCCATCCGCCACGGACCTTTCCATCGGCCGGTAAGCCACCGATAATCGGCGCTCGGTAGGATCCGTATCGGCTGCGCGTTCGCGGGGGGCGCGACGACGGTCTGACGTCTCTCGCCCGCCCGGAGACCGTGGATTGTCGGACATCAAGTACACCTATCCGCTGATCCTCAACAAGGTCGCGTCGCCGCAGTACGCGACCCCGACGCTGCGCCGGGCGCGGCTGATCGACTGGCTCAACGAGGCGGCGGACTGCCGAGCGGCCGTGATCGCCGCCGATGCCGGCTACGGCAAGACGACGCTCCTGTGGCAGTGGGAGCGCGAGGTCCGCTTCCCGGTCTACTGGTACAAGCTGGACCGCAACGACCGCGACTGGACGTTCCACATCAGCTACCTGATCGAGGCGATCAGCAAGCGCCACCGCGGCTTCGGTCGGCGTGCCCACTCGATGCTCCAGCAGCTGGGCGGACCCGGCTCCTCGCGCCCCGGCGTGGCGGCCTACCTGCTGGCGGAGATGCACGAGCGGCTGACGGAGCCATGCACCTTCATCATCGACGACTGGCAGTACGTCAACGCGGTCACCGAGGTGCGCGGGCTCTGGAACCAGATCCTGCGGGACGCGCCCGCCACCTGCCGCTTCGTCTTCGCCTCGCGCGTCAAGCCCCGGCTCCAGTTCGCCCGCTTCAAGACGCACGGCGGCTACGCCGAGCTCAGGACCGATGCGCTTCGCTTCACCGAGCCGGAGATCGACGAGCTCTTCCGCGACATCTACAACGACCCGCTCGAGCCCCAGGACGTGGCCGAGCTCGAGCGGCGCACGGAGGGCTGGGCCGCGTCGCTTCAGCTGGTCGAGGTCTCGCTGCGGGAGCGGCAGACCGTCGAGGAGCGCCGCGCCTTCATCCAGTCGATCACGGCGACGAAGGACAGCGACCTGTTCGACTTCCTGGCCGAGGAAGTCCTCGACCAGCAGAACGAGGAGACGCGCAACTTCCTCCTCTCGACCTCGATCCTGCAGCAGATCACCCCGGAGGTCGCGGAGCGGCTGACCGGCGTCCACGATGGTCGCCGCGAGCTCACCGAACTGGAGCATCGCGGCCTCTTCACCAACCGGCTGGACGACATCCGGTTCCGGTACCACAACCTCTTCCGCGAGTTTCTCGAGCGACGCCTGGTGGCCGAACGGACCGATGCGGAGGTCGTGGGCCTCCACATCCACGCCGCCTCGTACTTCGAGACCACCGAGCAGTGGCCGGAGGCCATCCACCACTACCTGCGCGCGGGCCTCCAGCGCCAGGCGGCGAGACTCATCGCGAAGTACGGGGAGGAGGTGGTCGCCGAGGGACGACTGGGCCTCGTCGACGAATGGCTCCAGGCGCTCCCCGACGACACCATCAAGCAGAACGCCCGGCTGAGCCTGCTCTTCGGCGAGACGTGCGGCATCCGCGGCGAATGGGAACGCGCGCTCGAGTCCCTCGAACGCGCCCGCGGCTTCTTCGCCCGCAAGGGCGATCGGCGCCTGGAGTCCCTCGCCTGCCTGAAGCTGAGCTCCGTCTACTCGAACTACGGAGACACCGATGCGGCCCTCCAGGCCGCCGAGGACGGCGTCGCGCTCGTCCCGCCCGATGCGGTGGCCACGCGCCTCCGGCTCGAGGGCAACATCGCCATCACCCGCACCTGGCTGAACGAGCCGCTCGAGGCGGTCGT
>DASVDT010000055.1:0-3999 GCA_036380955.1 Candidatus Limnocylindria bacterium
GGACCGAGCGTCTTGCCGGCCCGGATCTCCTCCTTCATGCGCTCGAAGATGAGGATGTTGGCGTCGACCGCCATGCCGATGCTGAGGATGAAGGCCGCGACGCCGGCGAGGGTCAACGTGACGTGGATGACGCGGAAGACCGCGTACACCACCAGCGTGTAGAAGATCAGCGCCAGGGCGGCCAGCACGCCCGGTAGCCGGTAATACGCGATCATGAAGACCAGCACGAGCAGCAGGCCCACGCCGCCGGCGACGAGCGCCTGGACCAGGAAGTCGGCGCCGAGGGTCGGGTCGACGGTCTCGACGCCCTGTTCGACGAGCGACACCGGCAGGGCGCCGAAGCGAAGCGTGTTGAACAGGTTGGTGCGCTCCTGCTCGTTCGCCTCGGTGTTCGGGCCGACGGTGATGATCGTCTGCCCACCACAGATCGCATCGTTGATCGTCGGAGTGGTGATGATCTCCTCGTCAAGGGCGATCGGCCCGGGTCGCTGCACGTTGGCCGTCGTGAACTGGCACCAGATCTGGCTGCCCTCGTCCTTGAGGCTGAACTGGACGCCGATGAGGTTGCCGTCCACCGCCGGCGCCACGCTGGTCGGCTCGATCTGGCCACCGTCGAAGAGCTCGCGCACCGTGCCCGCGTCGAGCAGGTCGCTGATGTCCTGGCCCTGCTGGAGCTGCTGTCCCTGCGGGTCGATGAACTGGAGCTGGCCGGTCGATCCGACGAGGTCGCGGATCTGGGCCTGATCGCTCACGCCCGGCACCTCGACCACGATCCGTCGCGAGCCGTCGCCGGCCGTCTCGGTCCGGACCTGCGGCTCGGTGACGCCGATGCCGGCCACGCGGCGCTCGATGATGTCGCGCGCTGTCCCGACCTGCTCCGCCGTGACCTCCTCGTCGCCCTGCGACTGCGCCTCGAGCGTGACGCGCAAGCCACCCTCGAGGTCGAGGCCCAGGACGGTGCGGAACTCCGCGCCGAGGACGTTGTTCGGCAGCCACGAGAACGCCGGGACGGAGCGCGGCAGATCGATGAAGATCGCCAGCAGAGCAACCACTGCGATCACCCACGGGGCCATGCGACGCCAGGTCATGCTGCGGCTTTGCTTCCCTCGGTACTCGGGAGGTCGTGTGGACGGCCGGAGGCCTCGGACACGAAACGCGCCGCTGTCAGCGGCGGGCGGGCGCCAGTATAGCCACTGCTACGCCAGCATGCCTTCGCGTGCGAGCTGCGCCTTCAGCCGTTCGGCAAGCTGCAGGCTGATTCCCGGTGTCGACGCCACCTCCTCGACCGATGCCTCCTTGATGCGCCGCACCGATCCGAAGCGCTTGAGGAGCGCCTTCTTGCGCCCGGGTCCGATGCCCTCGATGTCATCCAGCTCGCTGCGCAACGCGCGCTTGCCGCGCACGTCGCGGTGATAGGTGATCGCGAACCGATGCGCCTCGTCACGGATACGCTGCACGAGGTACAGCGCCTGGGAGCGACGGGGCAGCACGACCGGCGCCGATCGATTCGGGAGGTAGAGCTCCTCGAAACGCTTTGCCAGCCCGCTGAGCGGCACATCGCGGATGCCGAGCCCCTCGAGCGCGGCGACGGCCGCCGACAACTGTCCCTTGCCGCCATCCACGATCACGAGGTCGGGCACCGCCCAGCCCGGCTCGCGTGGCCCGGAGTCCCCGTTGGCGTCGATCGGTCCGGCGTCCGGGTCCAGGTCGATCGGCTCGTCCGAGTCCCCCTCCGGGGCCTCATCGGCGCCGACGGCGGCCAGGGAAAGCGCGCCCGTCTCGTTCCGCAGCTTCGCCACGCGGCTGAACCGGCGGCGCAGCACCTCGGCCATCATCCGGAAGTCGTCCGGCGTGTCGCCGGATCTGATCCGGAAGCGCCGATACTCGCGCGGCTCCGGCTTACCATCGATGAAGACCACCATCGAGCCGACCGCGGACGTGCCCTGGATGTTGCTCATGTCGTAACACTCGATCCGTTCGGGGACCCGCGGCAGCTCGAGCGCGGTCGCCAGCTCGGTCAGGGCCTCGTCGCGCTTCGCCTCGTCCGCCATCCACTCGGCGCGCTCGCGTGCGAGCGCCTCGACCGCGTTCTGCGTCGCGAGGGCAACCAGCCGTCGCTTCTCGCCGCGCTCGGGGACGGTGATCGTCACGCGCACCCCGCGGCGGTCGGCGAGGTACGTGGCCAGGCCATCGGCCTCGGCCGGCATGAGCGGCGTCAGCAGCGCCCGCGGCAGCGCATCGGTGCTGGCGTAGTACTGCTGCAGGAAGGAGCCGAGGACCTCGGCATCGGTCACGTCGCGGGCGCCTTCGACGATGAAGTGCTCCCGGCCGATGAGCTTGCCGTTGCGCACCTGCATGACCTGGATGCAGGCCTCGTCCTCCTCGCGCGCCATGCCGATGACGTCGTGCTCGGCACGGCTGAAGGCCGCCATCTTCTGCTGCTCCATCGTTCGCTCGACGGCGCGCAGCTTGTCGCGCGTCGTCGCGGCCTGCTCGAAGCGCAGGGCGTCCGAATGACCCTCCATCTCGCGGCGCAGCTGCGCCGCGATCGGCTCCTGCTTGCCCTCCAGGAAGTCGACGATCTGATCGATGGTGGCTCGGTATTCGGCCTTCTGGATGGCCTGGATGCACGGGCCCTGGCATCGGTTGATGAAGTACAGCAGGCAGGGCCGCTCGAGCACCTGCTTCCCCTCCGGGATGTCGAGGTTGCAGGTACGGAACGGAAAGATCTTGCGCAGGAGCTTCAGGGTCTCGTCGACGCTGCTCGCGCTCGCATACGGTCCGAAGTAGCGGCTGCCATCTCGCACCAGGCGCCTCGTGCGGACGATGCGCGGGAAGTCCTCGCTCAGCGTGATCTTCACGAACGGGTAGCTCTTGTCGTCGCGCAGCCGGATGTTGAAGCGCGGCCGGTGCTCCTTGATGAGATTGCTCTCGAGGAGGTACGCCTCGGAGACCGTGTCGGTGACGATGTACTCGACGTCCGCGACCTCGGTCACCATGCGCGCGATCCGCGCGTCCTCCGGACCGCGTGCGGCGAAGTACGACCGGACGCGGCTGCGGAGCGAATCGGCCTTGCCGACGTACAGGACGCGCCCGCTCGCGTTCTTCATGAGGTAGACGCCCGGCGTCGTCGGCAGCCGGCGCAGGACTGCGCGCAGCATCTCGGGCATGTCGCGCTGCGGGCTCATGCTTCGATTCTAGGGTGGCTGCCCGTTTGAGGCGGGTGCGAGCCCATATATCGGCCCGAATCGCACGTGGAGGGCAGCGGCGGTGCTGCCCTGCCCGATAGACGACGCACCGCGGCTCCGGAAGCCGCTCACGCGAGCACCATTGCCCGATCTATCGGCACCCTAATCCAGCCCGCGGTAGACCACGCCACCCATCCCCGCATCGATTAGCTCCAGCAGCCGATGCAGCTTCGGCGACGTCTCGGCGATCTCCGCGCGGTCAAGCCAGGCGACCTCCGAGATCTCGCCGAGCTGGGGCTCCATCTCCCCGCCCGTGACGCGCCCGGCGAAGACGAAGCTCACGTCGCGTCCCTTCCGCGCATCGACGAGCAGCAGCCGATCCACATCCACCTCCAGCCCCGTCTCCTCCCGCGTCTCGCGAGCGGCCGCTCCGTGCGGAGTCTCCCCGCGCTCGACCCGTCCGCCGGGCAGCATCCATCCCGGGCCGAGATACGTGGTCTTCACCACCAGGATTCGACCGGCTCCGTCGGTGGCCAGGACGTGGGCGCCCTCGATGCGCCGATATCGGCCTCCGAAGAGACCGGCGAACTGCACCGCACCACCGACCAGCAGCCGCGGGACGTCGGAGAGCCGAAGGCGGCGCCTACGACGCATCGGTCGAGAGCTGGCCGGCCAGGTACGAGCGGATCCCGCCGTAGTCGCCCGGGCCGGCCCAGCCGGTGGGGAGCAGGATGTACGCGCCGGTCGAGCTCGTCGCAGCCGTCAGGACCGGCCCCTCTGTCAGCTCCACGCGGCGGTCGCTCTGGAGGTG
>DASVDT010000056.1:0-4100 GCA_036380955.1 Candidatus Limnocylindria bacterium
GCCCCTCGTCGTCGCCTTCGTCCACCGCGACACGGGGCGCGAGGATGCTCGCCTGCGCCGCCGGTTCGGCCCGGACCACGATGCCTACGCCCGCGTCGTACCGCGCTACCTGACGATCCGGCTGGTCCGCCTCTTCCGGGGTGCGGCTCGCGGTGACTGAGCGTGCGCCGATGTGTCGCTCGCGCGCGCCGGGCACGCAAATGTCCCGAAGGAACAGGCGTCCGACCGCGATAACCGAAGCCACCGCTGCCGTCCGGTCCCCGCTGGCCGAAGCCACCGGTTTCCGGTCCCGGAACTCATGATCGAAATCGTGTGATCCGGTGTCGCTTGCCCCTTCGGGACGACCACAGTATGTCTGCCCAGGCTCGGGGTGCACAAGCCCACTTATCCCCGACTTTGCGGCTTCGGGGCGCACCTATCCACAGGTCATCCACGGCTGGCCTCGATCTCACGCCGTACCCGCGCGCGACGTTTGACAGATGCACCCCGACGGCGATCGGAGCACCCTGACGCCGCACTGCGACGGATGACGATGACGCGAGACGAACGAACCGCCTACCTCATGCTGACGGGCATGGCCATCTGCTTCGGAGGCACCTGGGTGGCCGGGGCGGTGGCGGTCGACGCCGCCCCACCCTTCACGATCGCCGCCATCCGCTTCGGCGTCGCATCGGTCCTGCTGTACGCGTGGGCGAAGCTGACGAACCGACCGCTGTCCCGCGTCGAGCGCGCCGATTGGCCGATCATCGCCGGACTCGGCCTGACCGCCATCGCCGGGTACAACTGGCTCTTCCTGACCGGGCTGACGCTGGCGCCGGCGTCGGACGGAGCGATCATCGTGCCGGGCCTCGCGCCCGTCTTCACCGCCGTCATCGCCGGTGCGGTGCTGCATGAGCGGCTCGGCCCGCGCGGCTTCATCGGTCTGGCCATCGCCGCCTTCGGCCTCTTCCTGGTCGTGAACCCGGTTGGCGGCACGACCGATCACCGGCTCCTGGGCGACATCATGTTCATCGCCGGGGCAGCCCTGTGGGGCGTCTACTCGGTCATCGCCAGAGTCGCGAGCCGTCGGTTCAGCGCGGTGAGCGCCACGCTGTACGGAACGGCCTTCGGCACCCTCGTCCTCATCCCGGCGGCCATCCTCGAGGGCGGAGAAGCCTCCATCGCGACGGCGCCGGCGGGTGCCCTCCTGAGCATCGCGTATCTCACCGTCTTCGGCACGGTCCTGGCGTTCGTGTTCCTGAACATGGGGGTCGCCCGTATCGGGGCAGCGCGCGCCAGCGCCTTCGCGCTGCTGGTGCCGATCATCGGCGTCCTCTCCTCGGTCGCGCTCCTCAACGAGAGGCTCGGTCCGCTCACCCTCGTCGGCGGGGTCGTCGTCCTCGTCGGGCTGTGGCTCATCGAGCACCGCGGCCAGCAACCGGCGGCGGAACGCGCGCATCGGGAGCCCGCCGTCAGGACCGGCTAGGCTGGACCGATGCCGACCACCGCTGCCGGACCGCGCGACGCGCGGGTCGGCGACCTCCTACCGCTCGACCGCGTCCGAGCTCGACGCATCGACGCGACCGCGCTGCTCCTCCCCGGCACGGCCGAAACGACCGCCTACACCGATGCGCTCGCGGCGCGAGCGGACGACTTCGCGGCCTGGGACGGTCGCGTGGCCGAGCGCCTGCCCGATGGGCGCGAAACGCACCGGCTTCTGATCCTCGACCGCTATGGGCAGGTCTACGCCATCCACGACGCGGCGACCACCGAGGAGCTGCCGGACGCGGATGCCCTCGAGGAGTGGTTCCGCTTCCTCGCCACCGCGTGCCCCGAGTGCGGGGTCATCGACGACCCCTCGCGCTACGGACCCACGCCCTAGGGCAGTCGGACTTCGAGTGGGTCGCTGTTGAGGTGCCCTTGCCGGGCCGTATTGGTAAGCCACAATGTGAAGCCGTCCTCGGGCAGCGCCGCGCGATCGATGGCGACGACGAACGTCACCGCTCCGACGAGATCGGCCGTGCAGGCCCTGGGTGACCCGTAGGCATCGATGACCGGGTCGGAGGCGACGCTGTAGACCTCCGAGCCCTCCATCACGACGTCGTCCAGGCGCAGCTCCGGACACGAGGAGCCAATGCCGTGCGCGAAGCTGACGACGACGTCAGCGTCCATGTCGGCATCGGGCCGGGTACCGACGAAGCCGATGTCGCGCCACAGGTCGCGGTAAGCGTCCAGCGTCGTCGCCGCATTCACGACGTACGCGCGATCGGGAGCGCGAACCGTCTCCTTGGCCAGGAGGCGCCACCCTTCGCCGGCTGAGCGATCGTGCCACGCCGTGTCGGACCCGATGCTCGGGCAGCCGGCGAGGACGACGAGGGCGAGAAGAGCCAGCCCGGTACGCATCGGTCCATTGTCTACACTCCGCCGATGCGAGCGCGAGAACTCGGCATCCGCATCGGCAGGATGGAGCCCGGCGAGCTGAACGCGATCACCGACGTGGCCGGCGTACGCGTCGGCCACACGACGCTGATCGAGGGAGACGGCCCGCTGCGCCCCGGCACCGGCCCGATTCGGACCGGGGTGACGGTCGTCATCCCCCACGACGGCGACGTCTGGCGGGAGCCGATCTTCGCCGGGGCGCACCGGCTCAACGGCAACGGCGAGCTCACCGGGCTCGAATGGATCCGCGAGGCGGGGATGCTGGGCGGTGCCATCGGCATCACCAACACGCACAGCGTGGGCGTGGTGCGCGATGCGCTGATCGAGGCGGCGGTTCGCGCCCACGCCATGAGCGACGCTGTCTGGGCGCTGCCGACGGTCGGCGAGACGTACGACGGCGCGCTCAACGACATCAACGGCTTCCACGTGCGTCCCGACCACGTCCACAGCGCGCTGGCAGCCGCCGCCAGTGGGCCGGTGGCCGAGGGCAACGTCGGCGGCGGCACCGGCATGATCTGCCACGAGTTCAAGGGCGGCATCGGGACGGCCTCGCGCCGCGCCGATGAATGGACCGTCGGCGTGCTCGTGCAGGCCAACTACGGCGCGCGCGAGCTGCTGCGCGTCGACGGCGTGCCGGTCGGCCGCGAGATTCCAGTGAGCGACGTGCCTTCACCCTGGGACCAGGTCGAGGCGCTCAACGCGAGAGCCACGCCGGAGGGCGGCTCGATCATCGGCATCGTCGCGACCGATGCGCCCCTCCTCCCCCACCAGTGCGCCCGCCTCGCCCAGCGGGTCGGGATGGGGGTCGCGCGGATGGGGTCGTATGCATCCCACGGATCGGGCGACCTGTTCCTCGCCTTCGCCACCGGCAACCGCGACCTGTCGCGCCGTGCCGGCGAGGACGACCCCCGCGAGAGCGTGGCGCTCCGGATGGTCGTCGACGAGCACATCAACCCGCTCCTCGAGGCCGTGGCGGAGGCCACCGAGGAGGCGATCGCGAACGCACTCGTCGCCGCCGAGACGATGACCGGCCGCGACGGCATCACCGCGCACGCCCTCGACCACGACCGGCTGAGGGCGATCATGGAGGCCCACGGTCGCCTCGCCGGCTGACGCGGGGCGGGTCCGGCGCCGATGGCCGCCATCCTCGCCGGATGTCTCCCCGAGAGGGCGAGCTGGACGGTCACTCGTCGAACTGCCGCCTCCGGGCGTCCGATCGATGGCTCACGCCCCCGGATGTCGTCCGGCGGCGACGCCGGGGAAGGCGAGCAGCCGACTCGCCTGACGGTGACGGCACCCGGAAACGCACGGCCGATGACCGGCCGAGTGCGGCGGCTACGTCATTTGTCGCGCGGCCGTCTGCACCCAACGTCCCTATGCGCACCGCGTGGCCAGGCGGATAGTGCTCGCAACCCAACCTCCCTCCAGGTGAGAACCCCGTCCGGCCCGAGCACCGAGCGGGGTTTTCGCCGTGTACGGCCCGGGCCGAGTGCCCTCCGCTCCGCGCTCAGCGCTGGCGCGGGTCGAGGGCGTCGCGGAGCCCATCGCCGAGGAACGACGCGCTCATCACGATGAGCACGAGCACGAGCCCCGGCCATGCGACCAGCCACGGGTTGCGGAAGAAGTACGTCTGCGCCTCGGTGAGCATGTTCCCGAGGCTCGCCTCCGGCTGGCTGATGCCG
>DASVDT010000057.1:0-10539 GCA_036380955.1 Candidatus Limnocylindria bacterium
CGGTGGGACGTCCGCGGCTCCGTCGGCGGCCTCTCGCAGCGCCGGCAGCCACCGATCTTGTTGGCGAATCAGCGTCTCGAGACTCGGCGGCGCCTCGCCGACGATGTCGGCGACCGACACGAAGCCGCCCGCGGTGGAGACGGCCGGCATCGGACCATCCGGCGTTTGGAGCATGGCGAGTTTCATCAGCGTGACCATCCCATCAAGCGACGTTCTGCGAACCCGAACGCGGCGCTCTCGACGATGCGCATGAGCACGATGAAGATGAGTGCGAGCGCGATCATGTCGGCAGAGCGCAGCAGCCGGAACGAGTAATAGATCTGCGAGCCGATCCCTTCTGGCTGGCTGAGCGCCTCGATCAGCACGACGATCTTCCAGGAGAAGGCGAAGCAGGTGCGCGCGGCTACGATCAGCGCCGGAGCAATCTGCCGCCCGAGCACCTCGGTGAGGTATGCCCACCGGCCCAGCTTGTACACCCGGCTCATCTCGTCGAGCTGCCGCTCGCGAGCGCGGACAGCCCCGTGGACGATGACGACCACGAATGGAATGAGCGCCAGGATCAGTGCGATGAGGCCGCTGGACTCGTCGGTGCCCAGGACCAGGATGGCAACGATGATGTACACCGGGTCCGGGATCGCCAGGAGCATGGTCACGACCGGGCGGAAAAATGCCTCGACGCGACGGTCGAGCCCCATCAGAAAGCCGAGCGCCACACCAATCGCCGTCGCCGCAACGAAGCCGATCAAGATTCGCCGTGCGGTGATCGCCATCTGGCCGTAGATGGCTGGGTCGGTCAGGTTCGCGACGACGGCAGCACCGATTCGGTCGAGCGACGGGACCCATCCGTCCGAGACGATCGTCCCTATCTGCCAGGCGATGGCAAGCAGCACGACCGCGACGAGCAACGCAAGCGGACTCCGGGCGCGCGGAATGCCGGCCCACCTGCGCGGAGCGAGGGCGAGCGCCGTCACTGCGGGTCAGTCCCGTTTCCGAAGCCCCACTCGCGCATGACGCTTGCGACGATGGACGCCTCGAGCTCGGTAAGCGCCGGGTCCTCGTAGATGCGTGGGCGCGCGATCGGGATGCGCACCTCGCTGAGCACGGTGGCCGGCCCCTTGGTGAGGATCACGATGCGATCGGCGAGAAAGACGGCTTCGCGGATCGAGTGGGTGACGAACACGATGGCGTGCCCGCTCGCCTGCCACAGCTCGACCAGCTGCTGGCGCATCGTGCGTGCCGTCACCTCGTCGAGGGTGCTGAAGGGCTCGTCCATGAGCACGACGGCCGGATCGATCGCCAGGGCGCGCGCGATCGAAACTCGCTGTCGCTGACCGCCGGACAGCTGCATCGGCCAGGCCTTCCGGTAGTCGCCGATGTGAAGCATGTTCAGGTAGCGGTCGATCCGGCCATCCCATTCCGCGCGTGGGATGTCCGCCGCGGCCAGGACGAGCTCGATGTTCTCTTCGACCGTCCGCCACGGGAGGAGCCGATGGTCCTGGAAGACGTAGCCGACACGTGGACGGTCATCAGCTGGCTTCGTGACGTCCGTGCCATCGATCGTTGCCGAGCCCGAGACGGGCTGGAGCAGGCCGCTGAGCACCTGGAGCATCGTCGATTTGCCGCAGCCGCTCGGGCCGAGGATGGCGACGAATTCGCGGTCGGCAACGTGGAGATCGACGCTGGCAAGCGCTTCACGCCTGCCGTCGTAGGACACCTTGAGGTCGCGTACCTCGATGAAGCTCGTCATGCAGCGCTCCCTCTCCAGCGGAGGACAAATCGTTCGATCGGTCGGAGAACCAGGTATTCGGTGCCGAGCAGGATGACCACGAAGGTGATCAGCCACAGCGAGACATCGATCAACAGGAACCGGTCAAACGCCTGTGCGAAGCGCCAGCCGATGCCGCTGTTGACGGCAAAGAGCTCGGCGAGGACGACGACACGCCAGGCGTGCGCGTACTCATTGCGGACAGCGGCGAAGGTATACGGGACGAGGTGGGGCACCGCGACGTGCCGCACCTGCCTCACCCAGCCGAACCGGTATACGCCCGACATGTCCGTCAAGCGGCGGTCCGAAGCCTTGAGCCCGTGATAGAGGGTGAGCGCGACGAACGGGAACGTCGTGATCGCCACGACGACATAGACGCCGACTTCCGATCGCTTGAAGATGAACAGCGCCAAGAGCGCCGCGATGGTGCTGGGTAGCCCCAGCGTCAGGTCCACGTAGCGCGTGATCACCATGGACCAGAAGTTCTCGCGTGCCATCACCCAGGCGGCCGCGAAGCCAACGATGAGCGCAATGACGAGGGCGCCGATGACGCGGGCAACGCTGGCGCCGATGTCGGCCCATACCTCCGGGTCGGCGATGAATGCCGGGATCGCCGCGATCACCTCGGTGATGGGAGGAACGAACCGTGTGGTGAGGCTGCCGATCACCCAGAGGGCGACGAAGCTCAGGACACCGAGCGCCCCCAACAACCAGGTGAGCCAAGGGGACGGCATATCTGCCGTCCCCTTGGCGACGCTCACGCTGCGGCCGAAAACCGTCACGGGTTAAGCCCTGCTGATCGTCGCTACCGACCCAGGAAGTCCTCGAGGACGACGGCGACGGGTTCATCCGCGGTCTCCTCGATCAGCACGTCATTCTCTGCCATCAGCTCGAGCCACTCGTTGGTGTGGTCGACGTCGGACTGATCCCAGCTGTTCAGCAGGCATGGCAGATCGGCGCAGTAGTCGATGAAGGCAGCCAGCTCCTCGTCGGAGCCCATGGCCATGAAGCTCTTGTACGGCTCCTCGTTGAGGATCTCGTAGTTCGAGTCGGACACGACCTGGGTGGCCTCCGCCCAGGCGTCGCGAACGGCGATGGCCAGGTCCGGGTTCTCCTCGATCCAATCGACGCGGGCGGCCAGGTTGGTCAGCGGCGGCGACCAGCCATCGGACCGATCGGCCCACGCCTTGGCCGGCTCGAACAGATAGCGGCCGGGCGTCTCGATCACGGCACGCAGCGCGAGCGGCTCGTAGTCGAAGATCGCCTCCACCTCGCCACTCGCGAGGAGCTCCGGAAGCGCGGCCGGCCCGGCCTCGCGAAGATCGAAGTCCTCGAAGCAGTCGATGTCCTCCAGCTCCTTGAGCATCAGGCAGATGATCGAGGTCGTGCCCGAGTCAACACCGAAATGGCCGACGCGCTGACCGACGAGGTCGGCCGGCTCCTGGTACTCGGAATCCTCGGCGACAACGACGCCCATCATCGTGTTGAGCACCGGGTAGAACACCACGCCAGCCTGGTCCTGCTGCTGAGCCAGGGTCATGGTCACCGCATCCTGCTCCATGGCGACATCGCTCTCACCGATGAGGAGCGTATTCGCCGCGGCGTCGGGGTCCACCTCGACGAACTCGGCCTTGAAACCGTGCGCCTCGTCGATCCCCTGTTCCTGCATGACGAGCATGGGGATTGCCGCCGGATCCGCCGGCAGGCCCTGCATGCGCACGACGGGCAGCTCGCCGCCGTCCGACGCTCCCGCCGATGCGTCCGTGCCCCCATCCTGGCCGTTGCTGCCGCAGGCAGCCAGCACCAGTGCTACCGATGCGGCCACTCCTGCCGCGGGTCGAAACCTCTGTCGCGAGACCATCGTTCCCAGCTCCTCCAGTACCTGTTCTGGCTTAGTCCGCCGCGTACACCGTGGCGCGGATAGGGGTGGGGTTGAATCCGTTGCAGGGGTTGTTCACCTGCGGGCAGTTCGAGATGACGGCGAGGACGTCCATCTCGGCGCGCAGCTCGATGTGGTCCCCGGGCTTGGATGGCGCTTCCTTGTCGATCGCCACGTGGCCATCCTTCTCGACCGGGTAGTCGAGAAAGATGTTGAAGCACATGGGGACGTCCTTGCGCTCGAGGCCCCAGGGCTTGATGGCCTCCTCGAAGTTGTCCATGCAGCCGGGGTTCGCCTTCTCGGGTCCGTACCGAACGACGTCGAGGGCGTAGGAGCAGGACCCGCAGATCACATCGTTCACACCGACGGTGTCGTCGACGATGGTCATCATCGGGTTGGCCTTGTCCGAGTACAGGATGTCCCCGGTGGTGACGTAGATCGTCCCGCTGAGCTTGGCCGTGTGTGCCGCCCAGAACTTCTCGGCCAGATCGTCGAGGCGATAGCAGATGAAGTCGATGGCCTGTTGCCCCTCGAGGTCCTCGATGCGCAGGATCTCGCCGCGCTTCATCTCGCGCGCCCAGTGGCCACGCGCCGGAATGACATCGTCCGAGACGACTGACCGCTCCACCGACTCCAACGCCATCGGCATTGCCCTCAGTATCGTATATGGATTCGTATACGATACTCAGACCGTCAAGCCGCCACGGGCGCCGTCGGATCGCTCCGCCGATGCAGACCGTCAGCTGGCCGGCAGAACCGTCTCGCTTGCGCCGTCACGAATCTCGAACGTCGCGTCGGCCACATCCACGTCGAGGCTGAGCACCTCGGTCTCGTGGGTCCAGGTCAGCAGCATATGGCTGCCCTCGCTCTGCACCGTCAACCGGCCGTCGAATGCCGGATGGGTATTCCGCAGGCGCATGAGGTCGATGATCCGCTGCACGACCGGGCGGCGCAGACCGGCCTCGATCTCATCGGCCGTGAAGTTGTGGCGGTTGATGGCGCGGCCCTCACCGCTCCTGACGACCGCATCGTTGTCATTCGGGCCCGCAAGCAGGCCGACGTAGTACACCTGCGGCACGCCGCGAGCGAAGAGCTGGATCGCACGCGCGGCGACATAGCGATCGTCGGCCTCGCCGAGGGCCGAGTAGTACGTGATGTTGAGCTGATGGACGTCCACGCCATCGGAGTGGCCCGCCGACAGGATGCGGTTGACGTTGCCCCCGCGATCCAGGACGTGCCCCGCCAGTGCGAGCATCCGGTCCGGTGACAGGATGCCGTCGAGATCGGGACGCACCGGGATGCCGTCGTGGCAGTCGAGCATCGTGAACTGTCGCTCCGGCGACCGGGCCAGGTGGCCGGCCAGGCCGCCGGCGTCGCCCGTCAGGAAGGCGTTCAGCAGCAGGCCGGGTAGCACGAAATCGTAGGTCCAGAAGCCATGGGCCGAGATGCGCTCGTGCGTGGGGTAGCGGTCGTGGACCTCGGGCAGCGCCACCAGGCCGGACTCCGCCGCGGCGGAGGTGACCCAGCTCAGGAACTCGTAGATCTCCGGCTCCACCATGAAGCAGCTCGTGCCGGGCCTCTTCACCACGTACCCGACCGCGTCGAGCCGCACGATCCGCACGCCGTGCGAGGCGAGGATCTGGAGCCACGAGCGCACGAGGTCGCGCGTCGCCGGGGCCGACAGGTCCAGGTCGATCTGCTCTGACCAGTCCGCGGTGCCGAAGGTCGTCCACACCGTCTCCCGCTCCCCCGTCTCCTCGATCTCGACGGTGGTGAACGGGGACCCCGGCCGGCGCAGGAAGATGCGCGCCAGGTCATCGGCCGGAACGCGCCCGTCCGGCCACACCTTGTCGACGGTCAGGAACAGGTCCGCGTACTTCGAAGCGCGCCCATGTCGGGCGAAGTCGCGGAACTCCGCGCTCTGACGCGACATGTGATTCACCATCACGTCGAGGAGCACGTCGTGAGATCGGCCGATGCGCTCGAGGTCCGCCCACGTCCCGAAGCGCGGCTCGATCTCGCGGTAGGTGATCGGGGCGAACCCGCGATCGCCCGACGACGGAAACGGCGGCAGGATGTGCACCCCGCCGAACAGCCCCGCAAACGGCCCTTCGAGCAGCCGCGCGATCGACGGCAGGTCGCCGCCGAGCGAGTCGGGATAGGTCAGCAGCTGCGGTCGCGAGGCGACGTCCGGCTGCCGCACCCGCTCCACGCCATCGGCCTCAACCACGGACGGCTCGCACGACGGCGTCGGTGAGCGACCGGGCACGCCGGTCGCCGTAGCCTCCCATCTGGTTGGACAGGTATGAAAAGCCGATGCGGTGGTCGGCATCGGCGAATGCGAGCTGTCCCCCGGCACCGGCGTGGCCGAAGCTCGTCGGCCCGAGCATCGGCTGGGTGGGTGGCGACGACAGCTGGAAGCCGCTCCCCCACCGGGCGCCGTCGTCGGGGAGCCCCGAGAGCTGGGGACCAGCCGCCTGCACGCGCAGGAGATCGGCGACCGATGCGTCCGTCAGCAAGCGGACGCCGTCGACGGCGGTCACGCAGGCCGCATACATCCGCGCCAGCGAGCGAGCCGTGCTGATGCCGTTCGCGCCCGGGATCTCGGCCGCCTGGATGCGTGGGTCGTTGAAGGTGACCGTCCCGTCCCGCTCGGGGAAGCCATATGCGCCGCCCATCGTGTTGGTGCGCGCGAGGGTCGGACTCTCGGCCACCAGTGTCGCGGTGCGGCGAGCATCGTCCGAGTCCTCGTCGGGGAGGGGCGGCTCCATCCACGCCACCGTTGAGCGCGCCGACTCCGGGAGGCCGATCCACGTGCGCAGGCCGAGCCGATCGCCGACCGCATCTCGGAAGAAGATTCCAGGAGTGCGGCGGGACACGTGGCGGATGACCTCGCCGATCAGCCAGCCATAGGTCATCGCGTGATAGACGTGTCCATCCGACGGCGCGGACGCCGGCGCCTGGCGCTCGAGCACCCGGATGACGGGCTCCCAGGCCAGCACCTGGTCAAGGGTGAGTTCCTCCGCCGGCGCGGCGAGGCCAGCCCGATGGCTCAGCGCATGGCGGACGGTGATGCCTTCCTTGCCATTCGTTGCGAACTCCGGCCACGCGTCGGCAATCGGCGCGTCGAGATCCAGCCGTCCATCCTGGACGAGCAGGTAGGCGCACAGCGCGAGGATGCCCTTCGAGCAGGAGAAGATGACCGCCGCCGTGTCAGGCGTCCACGCCCGGCCCGTCCGCGCGTCCGCGGTCCCACCCCACACGTCGACGACCGGCGAGCCGTCGCGGACAACCGCGCACGCCGCACCGAGGTCGTGCTGATCGGTGAAGTTGCGCACGAACGTGTCGAGGATGTCGCCGAATCCGTGCTCGACGTGTCCCCATACCCGCCGTCCGTCCGGCAGCCGTCGAAGCTCGCTCATCCCTTCACCGATCCCTGGAGCAGTGCCGAGATCACCTGGCGCTGGAAGGCCACGAAGACGATGAGGGTCGGCAGCAGGATGATGATCGTCCCGGCGCACAGCAGCGGCACGTCCGTCGCGTAGTGGCCCTGGAACGCGCCGAGCGCGCCGGCCATCGTCCGCTGCGTGGGGTCCTCGACGAGCACCAGGGCCAGGAGGAACTGATTCCACGTCCATACCGACATGAGAATCGCGAGCGACGCGATCGGCGGTCGGGCGAGTGGGACGTGAATCCGCCAGAAGAGGTCCCAGGTGCCGGCGCCGTCGGCTCGCGCCGCATCGGTGATCTCCGCCGGCATGTTCACGAAGTGGGCACGCATCCAGAAGACGGCGAAGGGCATGAAGAGGCCGATGAGCGGCAGCACGATCGCCAGGCGCGTGTTCAGGATGCCCATCTCGCGCGCGAGGAAGTAGAGCGGCGTGATGATGCCCTCGAACGGCAGGGTCAAGCCGAAGACGAAGAGGAGCAGCAGCCAGCGCGAGCCGGGGACGCGGAGGAGGCCGATGGCGAACCCGGCCATCGTCGAGATGACGAGCGCGATCGGCACGGTCGCCGCGACGATGAAGAGGCTCGATGCCAGGAGCACCCCCATGTTCGCCACCTCGAACGCGGCGACGAAATTTCCCCACTGCGGGTCGTCCGGCCAGCCGAGCCCGCTCGGCAGCGTGCCGGAGGGATACAGCGCCGTGGTGAAGATGCTGATGAACGGCAGGACCGTGGCGATCATGAGCACCACGAGCACCGCCCGTCCGGTGAAGAGCTCGCGGCGGTCGACCCTCATCAGCGTTCCTCGCGGCTGAGCCGCTGGATCGGCAGGATGATCGCGATCACCAGGACGATGAGCGCGACGGCGAGCGCCGACGCGAGGCCAACCTTCCGTTCCAGGAACGCGACGATGTAGATCTGGATCCCGGGCACCGCCGTCGAATTCCCCGGGCCTCCGCCGGTCGTGACGTACACGATGTCGAAGGCCGCGAGGGCGGCGATGATCGTGATCGTCAGGCAGACGCCGATCTCGTACCGCAGGCTCGGCAGCGTGATCCAGAAGAACTCGGCGAACCAGCCTGCACCGTCCAGCCGAGCGGACTCGTACATGGCGCTGTCGATCTTCGCCATCCCGGTCAGGAGCAGCACCGTGCACAGGCCCAGGAGCACCCAGACGCCGATGAGCCCGACGGCCGGGAGCGCCCAGTCGAAGTCGCCGAGCCACGCTCGCGTCACGTCACCCAGGCCGATGGCGCCGAGCGCCTGGTTGATGAGGCCCGGCCGCGAGAGGAGCCAGCCCCAGATGATGCCTGCCGCCACGAGCGGGATGACCTGTGGCAGGAACAGGACGGTGCGGGCGATCGCTCCCAGCCGCCCCCTGGCGACGCGATGGATGACGCTGGCCACGATCACGCCGAGCGTGACGGGGATGAAGCTGAAGAAGATGACGAGGCGGAAGGCGTTGAAGATCGTGCCGAGCAGGTCCGAATCGGTGAGCACGCGCACGTAGTTCTGGATGCCGACCCAGGTCGCCGGACCGACGCCGTTCCAGTCGTAGAACGAGTACTGGATCGTCAGCCCAAGTGGCTGGAGGACGAACAGCCCGTAGAACGTGAGAGCCGGCAGGAGAAACAGCCAGCCGATGAGGGTCTCTCGGCGGACCCGCCGGAAGCGCGGCCGCCGAGAGGGGGTGGAAGCGGGCGGACCACCCTGGCCCGCCCGCATGGATGGCGTCACGATGCGAGGAGGCTAGCGGCCCAGCTCCTCGTCGTACGTCGACTGGACGACCTCGAGGAGGCCGGCCGCATCCTGCTGACCGCCGATCATCTTCTGAAGCTCCGGGGTCCAGCCCTGGGCGAAGATCGCGCCGGTGGCGTTCGCGATGAAGTCCATCGCCGTGCCCGCCTCCCCGACCACCGCGCCGGCTGCCAGCGTCTCGTTCGTCACCGAACCCTCGGCCGCGGACGGGATCTCGAGGTCACCCGGGCCACCGGGGTTCGAGCCGCCCACCTCGACCAGGATCTGGCGCGCCGCGTCGTTCGTGGCGACCCAGTCCAGGAAGAACGCCGCGCAGTCGGCGTTCGGCGCATCGGCCGCGATACCGTAGGTCAGCGGGGCCGACATCGCGCCGGGCGCGCCGCCCTCTTCCAGGGGCGGGAAGAGGAAGAACCCGACGTTATCGGCCATCTCGCCGTTGTACGACGCGTTCTCCCAGTCGCCGTTGAAGATGAAGAGGCCATCGCCGCCGCGGAAGCGAGCGTTGGCATCGGTGTACTGGAGGGCGTTGGCGTCCTCCGGGAAGTAGCCCGCCTCGATCCAGCCCAGGAGATGCTCCGCTGCCTCGCGGTTCGAGTCGGTATCGATGGTCGCGCCGGGCTTCTGGAAGATCCAGTCATTGATCGGCTCGACCGGCCCGTACGAGGCCATGAGGTTCTGGAGCGGGAAGGCGAGGCCACCACCGCTCGCCGTTGCATTCCAGGCCATGATCGGCTGGATGCCGGCATCCTTGGCAGCCGCGAGAATCTCGTCGAACTCAGCGACCGTCGCCGGCGGCTCGGTCATCCCGGCCTGCTCTGCCAGCTCACGGTTGTAGAAGACGCCGGTGAGGCTGTAGTTCAGGCCCATCGCATACAGGGAGCCGGACCCCCGGGTCCCGTCCTCGGCGACGCGGTTCTGATCGAGCTGCGGCACCGGCCAGTCGTTCCAGCCGAAGGCCTCCGCGTACGGGTCGAGGTTCTTCAGCAGCCCGTCATTGACGAGCGAGACCATGGTCGGCAACCGGATCAGGTCTGGCGGGTTGTCGCCGGAGAGCAGTCTCGGCGTGGCGTTCATGAGGTTCGTGAACTGGTCCTGCTTGATGTCCCAGGTCACGTTCGGGTACTGATTCGTGAACTCGTCGGACAGCTGGAACGGCAGGTCGAAGCCGGTCTCGAAGTACGCATTCAGGACGACGTCGTCCGTCCCGCAGTCCGGCGCCGCCGCAACCTCGGACGGCGCGGCGCTCTCGGGAGCTGTCGAAGCGGGTGGCTCCTCGCTCTGTGCGGCCGGCGACTCTTGCGCGCCTGGTGCCGCGCATCCGGCCAGGAGCGCGAGCGCGCAACCGGTCGCGGCCAGCCGTTTCGTGACCGCGTAACGCATCCAACCATCCATCAATGATGGGCTCCTCATCGGGTGATCCTCCTGCTCGCTCGGGGTTCAGTACGCTCAAGTCGGCTCGAAACGGTCAGTGGCGGCCCTCCCCTGGGCGGGAGGTCGTCCCGCGCACCACCAGTTCGGGCGGGAGATGCGCCACCGGCGTCGTATCGGCGCGCTGCTCGATCTCGGCAAGCAGGATCTCTGCACCACGCCGCCCGGACTCGAACAGCTGCTGCCGGACCGTCGTCAGGCCGACGTAGTCGGCCGCCTCGATGTCGTCGTAGCCGATGACCGACAGGTCGTCCGGCACGTT
>DASVDT010000058.1:0-6417 GCA_036380955.1 Candidatus Limnocylindria bacterium
ACCATCGGGTGCGAATACGCCGGTTCATCGGTCAGAAGGCTGGCCTGACCGATGGAATACAAGGACTACTACGCCATCCTGGGCGTCCCCAAGACCGCGTCCCAGGCCGAGATCAAGAAGGCGTACCGCAAGCTGGCCCGCGAGCTTCATCCGGACACGAACAAGGACCCGGATGCCGAGAAGAGGTTCAAGGAGGCCAACGAGGCCCACGCCGTCCTCGCCGATCCCGAGAAGCGGAAGCAGTACGACGAGCTCGGCGCCAACTGGCAGGCCTACCAGCAGGCCGGCTTCGGATCCGGTGGCGCAACCGATTGGGGCGGCTTCGGCGGCGCGCCGGGCGGCACGCGCTGGACGTATCGGACGGCATCGGCCGAGGAGATGGGCGGCTTCAGCGACTTCTTCCGCCAGTTCTTCGGCGGCGCGGCCGGCGGCGCCAGCCCGTTCGGCTCGGCCGGCGGCGGCTTCGAGTACGTCGACCTCTCCGACCTCGGCGGCACACGCCAGCGCCAGCGCACCATTCCATCCGCCCAGGCGACGGCCGAGGTGTCCTTGGCCGAGGTCATGACCGGCGCCGAGCGCATGGTCAACGTCAACGGCAAGCGCCTGCACGTAAAGATTCCGCCGGGCGTGAGCGACGGCTCGAAGGTCAAGCTCAGCGGCGCCGTGGACGGTGGCGACCTCGTCATCAACGTCCGCGTGAAGCCAGACCCACGCTTCACCCGCGATGGCCAGAACCTGCGCGCCGAGCTGCCGCTGACCCTGGCCGAGGCCATGCTCGGCGCGGAGGTCCCGGTACCGACGCCGACCGGCAGCGTCAAGCTGCGCATCCGGCCGAACACGCAAAACGGCCAGGAGATCACGGTCAAGGGCCGCGGCCTGCCCAAGCGCGGCAGCTCGCAGAAGGGCGACCTGGTGGTGACCACCCGCGTCGTCCTCCCGAAGCTCGACGAGGAAGCGCGCGCTCAGCTCGAGCCGATCCTGGCCGCCGCTACCCAGCCCGAACCCCGCGGAGCGAGATCATGAGAACCGACCGATTCACCCAGCGCGCGAACGAGGCGATCGTCTCGGCCCAGCAGCTCGCCGAGGCCGAGGGCAATCCCCAGCTCGAGGTCGCCCACCTCATGCTGGTCCTGGTCGAGCAGCCGGACGGCGTCGTGCCGGCCGTGCTGAGCCGCATCGGCGCGGCGCCAGGGTCGGTGGCCGAGGCGCTGCGAGCCGACCTGGCGAAGCTGCCGAAGGTGGCCGGCAGCGCACAGCAGCTCCAACTGTCGAACGAGGCGCGCCGCGTTTTGACCGATGCGCACGCCGTCGCCGAACGCATGCGCGACGAGTTCGTCTCGACCGAGCACCTATTGCTCGCAACGCTCGAGGCAGGTCACTCGTCCGCGGCACGCGTCCTGCGCGAGGCAGGCGTGGAAGCGCCGAACGTCCTCGACGCACTCACCCAGATCAGAGGCAACCAGCGAGTGACGAACGAGAATCCCGAGGCGACCTACGAGGCGCTCGAGAAGTACGGCCGCGACCTGACCGAGCTCGCCCGCAAGGGCGTGCTGGACCCGGTGATCGGCCGCGACGAGGAGATCCGGCGGGTCATCCAGGTCCTGAGCCGGCGGACGAAGAATAACCCGGTGCTCATCGGCGAACCGGGCGTCGGCAAAACGGCGATCGCCGAAGGGCTCGCCCAGCGCATCGTCCGTGGCGACGTCCCCGAGGGCCTGCGCGACCGACGCGTCGTGGCCCTCGACCTCGGTGCGCTGATTGCCGGCGCGAAGTACCGCGGCGAGTTCGAGGAGCGCCTCAAGGCGGTCCTCAAGGAAGTCACCGAGTCCGACGGCACCATCATCCTGTTCATCGATGAGCTCCACACCGTCATCGGCGCCGGCGCAGCCGAAGGCGCCATGGATGCGAGCAACCTCCTGAAGCCGATGCTGGCGCGCGGCGAGCTGCACGCCATCGGCGCGACCACGCTGGACGAATACCGCAAGCACATCGAGAAGGACGCCGCCCTCGAGCGCCGCTTCCAGCCGATCATCGTCGACCAGCCCAGCGTCGAGGACACGATCAGCATTCTGCGCGGGCTCCGAGAGCGCTACGAGGTGCACCACGGGGTGCGCATCACGGACTCCGCGCTGGTCGCCGCCGCGGTACTCTCGAACCGATACATCACCGAGCGCTTCCTGCCAGACAAGGCGATCGACCTGGTCGACGAGGCAGCCAGCCGCCTGCGGATGGAGATGGACTCGATGCCGGTCGAGCTCGACGAGATCGAGCGACGCCGGATGCAGCTCGAGATCGAGCGCGAGGCGCTGCGCAAGGAGAAGGACGAGGCGTCCAAGACCCGCCTCACCGCACTCGAGCGCGAGCTGGCCGACCTCCGCGAGCGCGGCGACGTTATGAAGTCACAGTGGGACCGCGAGAAGGAGATCGTGGCCGGCATCCGCGCGACGCGCGAGGAGCAGGAGCGGCTCGGCCCGGAGATCGAGGCCGCCACGCGCGAGGGCGACTACCAGCGCGCCTCCGAGCTCCAGTACGGCAAGGCCCGCGAGCTCGAGCAGCGCCTGGCCGAGCAGGAGGCCCAGCTCCGAGAGCTCAAGGCGAGCGGCACGATCCTCCTCAAGGAAGAGGTCGACGCCGATGACATCGCGCAGGTCGTCGCGCGCTGGACCGGCATCCCCGTCAGCCGCCTGATGGAGGGCGAGACCGAGAAGCTGCTGCACATGGAGGATCGGCTGCACGCCCGGCTCATCGGCCAGGACGAGGCCGTCACCGCCGTATCCGATGCGATCCGGCGTGCGCGCGCCGGGCTGAAGGATCCGAAGCGGCCCATCGGCTCGTTCATCTTCCTGGGCCCCACCGGTGTCGGGAAGACCGAGCTGGCGCGGGCGCTGGCCGAGTTCCTGTTCGACGACGAGCAGGCGCTGGTGCGGATCGATATGAGCGAGTACATGGAGAAGTTTTCGACCTCACGCCTGGTCGGCGCCCCGCCCGGCTACGTCGGCTACGAGGAGGGCGGCCAGCTGACCGAGGCCGTCCGCCGTCGCCCGTACCAGGTGGTGCTGTTCGACGAGATCGAGAAGGCGCACCCCGACGTCTTCAACGTCCTGCTCCAATTGCTCGACGACGGACGGCTGACGGACTCGCAGGGTCGGACCGTCGACTTCAAGAACACGGTCGTGATCATGACCTCGAATATCGGGTCGACCACCCTGATCGAGGCGGCCGATGCCGGCCCGGACGCCTTCGATGCAGCCGCCGATCGCGTCCGGCTCCAGCTGCGGGATCACTTCCGCCCCGAGTTCCTCAACCGGATCGACGAGATCATCGTGTTCCGGCCGCTGGACGAGTCGCAGCTGCGCCAGATCGTCGGCCTGCTCGTCGCCAATGTCGAGCGACGGCTCGAGGAGACCGGCATCTCGCTCGAAGTGACCGATGCGGCCCTGACCCTGCTCGCCCGCGAGGGCTACGACCCGGTCTACGGCGCCCGTCCGCTGCGGCGCGCGATCCAGCGCGAGCTCGAGAACCCGCTGGCGCGCCGCATCCTGGCCGGCGAGTTCGTCTCGGGCGGCACGGTCAGGATCGATGCCTCTCCGGAGGGCAAGCTGACCTTCAACGGCTCCGCCGAGTCGCGTCCGCTCCGCTCGTCACCCGCGCCGGGCAGCACGCCGACCACGGTCCACTAGCCGGCGCCGCCGGCGAGCAGGTCGGCTCGATAGATCGAGCCAATTCAGCCGGAAGCCTCGGCCGCGCGCGGTTCCCGCGTCATATCGAGTGTGGATGAGCGTGAAGGATGCGGCTGGGCGCACCTCGTGCATGCCGCGTCTCGATGGATCGCGGAAACAGGGCGTGCGACGGGCCCCATGTGGATCCGCCTCGACAGATCGAGGCGCTTGGACCGAGCACCATCGAAAGCTAGCGGCCACTGTGCCATGGGCGTGCTAGACCAGCGCAAGCCGGTCGAGCGGGAACGGCGGCAGGGCCAGCGGCTTCACCGCCAGCCGGACGAGGAGCAGCGGCGAGTCATCGGCGGCGGACCGATTCAGGTGCAGCACGCCGCACCCGGTGCAGCGGTGGATCAGGACCCACTCGCCCTTGCCACGCACGGTGATGGCGATCGGCTCCATGCCGGATCCACACTCGTCGAGCATGGATCGGTCGCCGGGTCGGTCATCCACATGGCGCGACCAGAGGCAGGCGGGACAATGGTTGCGGTGCTGCGTGCCGGCAGCGTCAGTCGGAACGTCCAGACGGCAGTTGACGCAGCGGAACGAGGTCGGTTGTGCGCGCAGCCGATGACGGTCGCGGCGCGATTGACGAGAGCGGCTCAACGGAAGTTCTCCAGGACGGTGGTCGAAGGGGACGCGTTCGGTGCGTCGCGCATCGGTCCTGGAATGACGAGGACCGCCCCGGCGGGCGGCCCATTGGCGAGCGGCTGAGTCGAGCCTGCTGCTAGCCGATGAGCTCCATCCGGGAGCGCGACGCGCGAAGAACCGTCCCTGCGGTCTCGGACATGTCACTCCTCCTGGAATCACTCGGGCGCGGATGCGCCATCGGTCGCGGACTCTACGCCGGAGTCGCGGCGCGCGTCAAGAGTCCGCCTGGCCCGCCGAGGTGGCCTCGAACATGACCGCCTCGTCACCGGGGATCTCGACCTCCCCGCTCAGCGACCCCGAGAAGGGACTGCCGCTGGCCGTCAGCAGCACCGCACCCGCCTTGATGTCCTGGGGCACGGACCAGACAGCAGCCTCGGATCCCAGGTTGAGCACCACGCCGATGCGCCGCCCGGCGTGCTCGCGCAGGTAGGCGAGCAGCGATCCGCGCGCCGGCACCGGCGCATACGACCCGACTGCCAACCTCGGGTCGCGGCGCAGCTCCAGCAGGGACCGATACAGCGACAGCATCGACATGGGATCGTTGCGCTGCTGCGCCACGTTGACGGACGCGGCGTCCGCCGGCAGCGGGAGCCATGGCGTCCCGTCCGTAAAGCCGGCCCGCTCGGTCGCATCCCACTGCATCGGCGTGCGCTGTGGATCGCGGCCCAGGCCCAGACCCGGCGTGTTGATCTCGCGCACGTCGACCGCTCGATCCCGCGAGATCTCCACGTCGTGCATGCCGAGCTCCTCGCCGTAGTAGATCGTCGGCGTCCCACGCAACGTGAGCAGCAGCACGGCGGCCACCCTCGCCTGCGCCTCACCGATGCGGCTCACGACGCGCGGCTGGTCGTGATTCCCGATGACCCAGTTCGGCCACGCCTCGGTCGGCAGCGCGCCCTCGTAGCTTTCGATGACCGCCTCGATCTGGCGTGCGTCCCACGGCGTGGTGATGAGGTGGAAGTTGAACGGCAGCTGCGCCCCTCGGCCCGCGCCGTAGTAGGTCACCAGTCGCTCGACGGGGAGATAGATCTCGCCAATCATCACCCGCTCGTCGTATTCGTCGATCACCTCGCGCATCTCGGCCACCACCTCGTGGACCTCCGGCTGGTCGGCCGAATAGGTCGGGATCAGCTCCCGATACGGCGACATGGTCGACGGGTCGTAGTCCGGGTTCGGCGGGTTGTCGCGGAACCGCTCGTCCTTGACCATGTGCCACATCACGTCGACGCGGAAGCCATCGACGCCACGGTCGAGCCAGAAGCGCATGACGTCGTACATCGCCTCGCGGACCTCGACGTTGCGCCAGTTCAGGTCCGGCTGCTCCCTCGCGAAGGCGTGGTAGTAGTACTGGCCGGTGGCCTCGTCCAGCTCCCACGCGCTGCCGCCGAACTCGCTGCGCCAGTTGTTCGGCGGCCCGCCGTCGGGGGCGGGATCGCGCCACAGGTACCAGTCGCGCCGCGCACTGGATCGGCTGCTGCGTGAATCGGTAAACCACGGGTGGTGGTCCGACGTGTGGTTCGGCACGAGGTCCAGGATGATCTTGATGCCCCGCCCGCGGGCGTCCGCCAGGAGCCGATCGAAGTCGGCCAGCGTGCCGAACCGCGGATCGACATCGGTGTAATCGGCGACGTCGTAGCCGAAGTCGACCATCGGCGACGGAAAGAACGGCGAAATCCAGGCTGCCTCGACGCCGAGCCACTCGAGGTAGTCGAGCCTGCGCCGGATGCCCTCCAAATCGCCGATGCCGTCGCCGGTCGTATCCTGGAAGGAGCGCGGATAGATCTGGTAGGTGACGCCGTACTGCCACCAGTGGTGGCGGGCGAGCTCGCGTGCACTCACGAGTTCGTGGGGCTCACGCTCCAGCGTGCCGCAGAGATCGAGCCGGGTGATCTAGCGGTGGCGACGCCGGCGTCCCGCGGGCGTGGGCTTGGCGCGCTCGCGCTCACTGCGCTTCGGCGGCGGCACGAACCGGCGCCGGCGGATCTCGTCGTTGGCGGCGGCGATGCGCGGCGGGAAGCGGACGAAGACCGCATAGGCCGCGATCCCC
>DASVDT010000059.1:0-4208 GCA_036380955.1 Candidatus Limnocylindria bacterium
TCGTCGCCCCAGTGCAGCGTGTCGCCCAGGCCGGACCACGGGTTGCGCCACATGTTGATGGCGTTGACCGAAAGCCCCTTGTAGGTATCGGCGGCCTCCACCAGCTTGCCGATGAGGCTCGTCGAAGGGTCCGGCGCGGGAAGGAAGCCGAGCAGCCCCTTCGGGTTGCCGCCCGCCATCGGCGCATAGAGGGTCATGCCGAACGGCAGCATCAGCAGCGTCAGCGAGCCGATCCCGACCGCCAGCGAGGTCAGCACGCGCAGTGGATCGCGGCCGCCCGCGTGCGCGGGGTCGGAGGATCGCCCGAACAGGTGGCGCTTGATGCCGACGATGGCGACGATCGGGATG
Source organism: Candidatus Limnocylindria bacterium (assembly GCA_036380955.1). Lineage (GTDB taxonomy): Bacteria > Chloroflexota > Limnocylindria > QHBO01 > QHBO01 > JACDBZ01. The sequence continues at coordinate 349 of DASVDT010000059.1, forward strand.
AGGAAGGCGAACTGGAACTTCACCAGCAGAGCGAGCACCGCCCCAAGGGCGGCGACCTCGGTCCAGCCGCGGCCGAGCGCGTAGATCGTGGCCAGCAGGACGAGCGTGCCGACCGAGTCGATCTGCCCCCACACCGACGAGTCGAAGATGACGCCGGGATTGAAGAGGTAGATCGTGGCCGCCACGATCCCCAGCGTCTCGGGCCGCACCCGCGCCGTCAGCGAGGGTCCCCATCGGCGAGCGATCACGAACAGGAGCCACGCCACGCCGATGTCGGCCGCGATACCCGGGATCTTCACCAGGCCGCCGGTCGCATCCAGCCCGACGATCGGCTTCAGCAGTCCGCCGATGGAGCCGAGCACCCAGAGGACGTACAGGTAGCCGGGCGGATAATCGCTGAAGTAGCCCTGCTCGTAGAAATGCGCTGGTCCGAGGCTTGCTAGCCGCTGGCCCCAGGCGGTGAAGTCGCCGACGTCGATCCGGAAGCCGCTGAGCGGGAGGTAGACGCCGGCGATGAAGACGCGCAGCGCGAGACCCAGGACGAGGAGCGTGATGAGGATCGTGCCGGCGTCGAGCCGCCGCAGCGCTTCGAGAATCCCCTCGCCCCGTCGCCCGACGGGGTCGCGGGTCATCAGGTGCGGCGCCCTCTCCGAGCGCGCCGTGTCGTGTCGCACGCCAAGGTGGCGGTGAGTATACATCGAGCTCCGGACGGCCTTGATCGGCGCCGGGTTGCGCCCGGCGCGCGTCGGTATCGGCGCACGTGGGTGCCGTACAGCGACAACGGGGTGGCCTTTGCGGCCGCCCTGGTGACGCTGGTCGCCTTCGCCATCTACCTACGCACGATGATGCCGTCGACCGGCTTCTGGGATACCGGCGAGGCGCAGACGGTCCCGCACACCCTGTCGATCTTCCATCCCACCGGCTTCCCGGTGTACGCCATGCTCGGCTGGCTGTGGAGCCAGCTGCCATTCGGCGAGGTCGCGTGGCGGATGAACCTGCTGTCGGCCGTCTCGGTCTCCCTTGCCGCCGGCCTGGTGGTGCTCGTCACCGGCCGTCTCATCAGCGAGCGCGACGGCGCCCTGCATGCCGCTGCCGCGGGACTGGCGGGAGCGGCCTTCGCCTTCGCCTCCGAGCCATGGCAGAACGCGACGCGGGCCGACGTCCACGCCATCAACGTGCTGTTCGTTGCCCTGGTCGTGTGGCTGCTGCTGTCCTGGGCCGCCGCCGAACGGGCCCGGTCACTGCGCGCCGGACGCTGGCTGATCGGCGCGTCCGGCGCGTTCGCGCTCGGCATCGGCGCCCATCCGCTGGTCGGACTGACCGCGCCGGGCATCGCGGCCTGGCTGCTGATCGTCGACCGCCACCTCTGGCGCCGATGGCGGCTGATCGCCGCCTGCGCGGCGGTCGTGGCGCTCGGGATCGCGTCGTACGCCTACATCTTCATCCGCGCCAACGTCGATCCGACCCCACCCCTCAACTACGCCCACCCCGATACGTGGGAGCGGTTCCGCTATCTCGTCTTCGCCGAGCAGTTCAAGGACCTCTTCGACGACTTCAACTCCCCGCTCGCGCAGTTCTGGACGAAATGGAACGACGCCGAGCGCGTGCTGGCGGCGCAGCTGGTGGTCCCGGGCTGGCTGCTCGTGGCGGTCGGCGCGTCCGTGCTCGCCGTGCGGCGGCTCGGATTCCTCGCCTTCTTCGGGCTGCTGGCCGCGGCGAACGTGCTGTACAGCATGAACTTCCGCGACGGCGACATCGACCGCTACTACCTGCCGACCCTGGTGGTCACCTTCCCGTTGCTCGGCGTGGCCGTGGCGGCCATCGCGGCCGCGGTGGCGCGCGCAGTGGCCGAGGTCGGGCGTCGCCTGGTGACGACCCTGGCGGCACGGCGTCGGCTCGCCGCGGTGGCCGGCGCGATCGTCGTGCTGCTGGGGACGGCCCTGCCCGCCGGGGCACTCGTCACGACCTACGGCGCCAACGATCAGAGCCGCAACCGCGAGGCCGACGCGTGGGTTGCATCGGTCTACGAGCAGCTGCCACCGAATGCCGTGGTCATCAGCTGGTGGAGCTACAGCACGCCGCTGTGGTACCACCGCTGGGTGCTCGGTGAGCGCCCGGACGTGACGATCATCGACGAGCGCAACATCCTCGACGACGGGTACCGTACGATGCGCAACGCCATCCGCTCGTTCTTCGGCGAGCGACCGGTGTACGTGGTGCCGCCGGACTGGGAGTATCGGCGGCTGACACGGCAGTGGGAGACCCGGACCGTGAACACGTACCCCGGCTACACCGATCTGCTGTTCATCGAGGGCACACGCTGAGTGACCGATTCCGAGCGGCCGCGCCTGAGCTTCTTCTTCCCCGCCTTCAACGAGGAGGAGAACGTGGCCGAGACGGTGCGCCGCGCGCTGGATGAGATCGGTCCTCTTGTCGGCGGATCGATCGAGGTGCTCGTCGTCGACGACGGCTCCACCGACCGCACCCCCGAGCTGGCCGATGCGCTGGCCGAGGCCGATCCGCGCGTCCGCGTGCACCACCAGGAGAACCGTGGCTACGGCGGCGCCCTGCGCGCCGGGTTCGCTAACTCGCGCGGCTCGCTGATCTGCTTCTCCGACGGCGACCTGCAGTTCGACCTGTCCGAGATGTCCCGCCTGCTGACGCGTCTGGAGGACCCCGCCCGGCCGGTGGATGTCGTCATCGGCTACCGCATCAAGCGGCGCGACCCGCCGCATCGGATCTTCATCGCCAAGACCTACAACGCGATCGTGTCGGTGCTGTTCCGGCTGCGGGTGCGCGACATCGACTGCGCCATGAAGCTGTTCCGGCGCGAGGTCTTCGAGGGGCTGCCGCTCACCACCGACTCGCCGTTCCTTTCCGCGGAGCTGCTCATCAAGCTGCGCGCGCGAGGCGAACGCATGGCCCAGGTCGGCGTGAATCACTACCCGCGGGCCGCCGGCACGAACACGGGCGCGTCCTTCCGCAAGATCCTGCGCACGTTCCGCGACATCGGCCGGCTGCGCTGGGCCCTGTGGATCCGCCGCGCCGAGGTGCTGGGGACGGCGCGGGCTCGGTAGACAGTCGGCGCTCGCGACTGGAAATCTGCTCTCTGCGCGCGCGTTCCGCCCAGTCGGGGCGCGACTGGAAATCTGCTCTCTGCGCGGCACGTTACCCGGCCGTTGAGCAGCCCCGAACCGCTCGATATGTGCTCACGCGACCCTTCTGAACTGCCAACTGATCGGGTAATGCGCCGGCATCGGCGCACGTTTCCAGTCGAGGTGCCGCCCGGACCGATCTATCGGATAGATCCCACCCAGGTGCCTCCCAGGCGAGATTGGACCGATACATCGGTGTTGATCTCGCATGAGCCACACCTGCCGGTGGCACTTGGGCGCGGCATGGACCGATGTATCGGATAGATCCCACCCAGGCAGACTCCCAGGCGCGATTGGACCGATACATCGGTGTTGATCTCGCGAACGGACGATCTAACGGACGGATCACGCGAGAGCCAGGCTCCGCGTGCTGCATAGTCGATCTATCGGTCGGCTCGCCGCACGAGGCGCCCCCAAGCGCGCAGCTCACGCGCACAAGGCACCGATAGATCGGCCGTACGACACCCAGAACCGCGTTCCGGTGGGATTCCGCCGATAGATCGCGCGCCGACGCCGGCTTACGACTCCTCGGAGGGAGATCCGCCCTCCGCCTGGCCCGGCAGATCCACGTCGAGCGAGTTGACGAACTCGCGGAAGACGGCCAGGCGCTCCTCCTCCTCGGCGGTGTTCTCCTCGGTGCTGTCGGGCTCGACGCCGGCCTCATCGAGGACGCGCTCATCGGCGTAGATGGGCGAGCCCGTGCGG
>DASVDT010000060.1:0-14324 GCA_036380955.1 Candidatus Limnocylindria bacterium
GTCGGTGGGGCGGTCAGCATCGGCTCCTCCTCGTCCTCCTCGTGCACGAACCGAACGGATGTTCGGTACGGGAATCTAGCACAGGCGTTCGAATCGTCGGGAGCCGATGCGACAGGTTGCGTGTCGCGAGGGGCCTCGTGCTTGGCGTGGTGGGCTAGACTGACCGGCGATGACCGCGATGGACCTCTCCGCCGCCGAGCCGCCGGCACCGCCTCGACGCCGATCCGGTCCGCGCCTGCCCGCCTCTCGAGGCGGCGTCGCGTGGATGGTCGTCGTCGTCATCGTCGGCGCGTTCCTGGCGGTGCAGTTCGGCCGACAGGTCTACCTGAACTGGGAGATCGGCCAGCGCGCCACCGCGCTCCAGGAGGAGATCGCCGCCGTCGAGGCGCAGAACGCCGATCTCCAGGCGGAGCTCGAGTACCTCCGGAGCGACGCCTACGTGAGCGCCGAGGCCCGCCGTCTCGCGAACCTCGGCCTGCCCGGGGAGCAGGTGCTCATCATCCCGCCGGGCGCGGAGGAGCCGCTGCCGGAGGAGCTCTCCGCGGTCGCGCCGCCGAAGCCGCTCCTCGAGCAGTGGGTGGATCTCTTCTTCGGCGGCAGCTGATCCGCCCGCGGTCCGCCTAGCCGACGCGCGGGCCGGCCGCGCTCACCTCGTCGGGGACTCCATCGGCGTACGCCGCGAAGTTCGCCGCGAACATGCCGGCGAGCTCGCGCGCCTTCGCGTCGTACGCGGCAGGGTCGTCCCACGTGTCGCGCGGGCGGAGCACCTCGGCCGGCACGTCCGGCACCACGGTGGGCACCTCGACCCCGAAGACCGGATCGAGCTCGTACGGCACCCCGGCGAGGGCGCCGGAGAGGGCAGCGCGGACCATGACGCGGGTGTGGTCGATCCGCATCCGGTGCCCCGTGCCGTAGCCACCGCCCGTCCAGCCCGTGTTGACGAGCCACACCGGGACGTCGAACCGCTCGAGGCGCTCCGCGAGCATCCGGGCGTACTCGCCGGGATGGCGCGGCAGGAACGGCGCGCCGAACCCCGCCGAGAACGTCGCCTTCGGCTCCGTCACGCCGATCTCCGTCCCCGCCAGCTTGGCGGTGTACCCGCTGATGAAGTGGTACTGCGCCTGCGCCCTCGTGAGCCGGCTGATCGGCGGGAGGATGCCGAACGCATCGGCCGTGAGGAAGACGACATTGCGCGGGTGGGTCGTCATGCCGGTGGGGTCGGCGTTGCCGATGAACTCGAGCGGGTAGGCACCGCGCGTGTTCTCGGTGAAGCGCTCGGAGTCGAGATCGAGCTCCCGGGTGCGCTCGTCGAGGTCGACGTTCTCGAGGATCGTGCCGAACCGGCGCGTCGTCGCGAAGATGTCCGGCTCGTACATCGGCGACAGGCGGATCGTCTTCGCGTAGCAGCCACCCTCGAAGTTGAAGAGGCCGTCGGCGCCCCAGCCGTGCTCGTCGTCGCCGATGAGGCTTCGCTCCGGATCCGCGGAGAGCGTCGTCTTCCCGGTGCCGGAGAGGCCGAAGAACAGGGCCGGGTCGCCGTCCCTCCCGACGTTCACGGACGAGTGCATCGGGAGCGCGCCCTCGTCGGGCAGCAGGTAGTTCATGACGGTGAAGGCCGACTTCTTGATCTCGCCGGCGTACTCGGTGCCGACGATGATGATCTCCATCCGCTCCAGGTGCAGCAGGATCGCCGTCGAGCTGCGGACGCCCTCGGCCTCCGGATCGGCCTTGAAGGACGGGACGTTCAGGATCGTGAAATTCGGCGTGAAGCCGATGAGATCCTCGGCCGGTGGCCTGCGGAACAGGTTTCGCCCGAAGAGGTTGGCCCACGCCGTCTCGGTGTACAGGCGCAGGCTGCGCCGATGGTCCGGATGCGCGCCGATGTAGAGGTCCTGGCTGTAGATCGGCCGGTCGGCCATGTACGTCAGCAGGCGGTTGCGAAGGCGGTCGTAATCGGCCTCGCTGATGCTCCGGTTGACGTCGCCCCACCAGATGGCCTTCTCGCTCGACGGCTCGCGGACGATGAACTTGTCGCGCGGCGAGCGCCCGGTGTGCTCACCGGTGCGCACCACCAGCGAGCCGTGCGCGCTGATGAGGCCCTCGACGTTGCGGATGGCATGCTCGTAGAGCTCGGCGGTGGAGAGGTTGCGGTACGTCGCGTCGAGATTCGACGCCGGGTCGCGAAGCTGGGTCGTCGCCACGGTCTTCTCCTTACGTCCGACCCCGCGCCCTGCTCGGGCGTGGAGTCGCCTGTGTGAGTCGACCGGCCGCGCGTCACCGGATGCACGTCACCCGGGAGTCGGCTTCCACAGTCAGCTATTCCGAGCTCATTGTAGTCCCCGCCTCCCCGATTGGCCTCGACGCGGCGAACGTGGCAGGCTGGAGGCACAAAGGAGCGTGACATGTCCCCGACGAAGGATGAATCGACTACCCACGCGGCGACGGAGGCGTGGATGCACGAACGCGGTCGGCCGCATGTCTGCGCGGGGCACCCGGCAGGGGAGCTTGGCCAACGGCTTCTGGTACCGACCGATCTCGGGCCCGCGTCCCTGAAGGTGGAGGCGCGCGCCATGGACATCGCCGAGCAGACGGGCGCATCCGTCGTGTTCATGGCGCCAGGCGATGTCGACGGTGATCGTCGTCGACTGGCCGACGTCGTCGATGCCGCGTCGCAACGAGGCATTCCTGCCGAGAGCCGGACCCAGGCTGGGGACCCGGTCGATTCCATCCTCAGGCTGGCTCCCGAGGTCGGTGCGACGGGCATCATCGTGGCCGGCGACCAGTGGGACGGCGCGATGCCCTACCCGTGCCTGTGCGCCCCGCTCATCCGCCTGGCTGCATGTCCGGTCCTGGTGCTGCCCAGCTGAGGCCACGCTTCCACCGCGGCAGCGGTGCATCTCGCGCTTCATCCGCGCCCTCAACTCGTCGCCCGATGTACGCCCGCCCTCCGTACGAATGGTTCGCTATCGGTGCGTGCCGCCCGGCCCGAGGATGCGCCGATGAGCGCGCTCGCGTTGCCCCCGAAGCTCGCCGCCACCGCCGCCGCGGTATCCGCCGTGATCGTCATGAGTGCCCCCGTGCTCGCCGCCGAAGTGGTGCTCCAGTCGGGCACGAACGGGTGTACTGGCGTGCTCCCCTCGAACGACGGCAACACCGACATGCGCGTCGTTGGCGGCACGCAGACGCCCGGTGGCACCGCCATCTTCGAGATCAGCTATCCGGTGAATGCCGCGAGCGTCGGTAAGCAGTTCACGATCCTGGACTGCGCATTCATCAACGACGTGCCGGCGCTCAAGTACATCGTCTCGTTCGTGCCGAGCAACCAGTCGTTCGTGCTCCAGATGACGCTGGCCGTGCCGAACGACGCGCCCGTCGGCGGGCTGTACTGCAACTACGTGAAAACGACGGGCAGCCCGACCGCGGCACAGGCCAGCCAGCGCAAGGCCGGCCCGGCGTGTTTCGTCATCCGTCAGCCGGCCGGCACCCCGACGACGACAGCGTCCACGCCGCAGGTCACCCCGCCGGCGCCCTCGACCGGCGCCACGAGCACCGCCACGCCGGGCAAGCTGCCGATCCTGCTCCCGAACACGGCCATGGCCGCTCCCAGCGCCGGCCGGTAGCTCGCGCGTCCGGGTGGGCCGGTGGAGTGCAGCGCGCGGGCACGCTAGAATCGGACGGCCGTGGCGGAGTAGCTCAGTGGTAGAGCAGGGGACTCATAAGCCCTTGGTCGGTGGTTCGAATCCGCCCTCCGCTACCAGCCCCACGCCGCTCGACGAGCTGGCTGCCGCGTTCGACCGCGGCGCACGCGCGCTGGGTATCGCCGATGACTCGCACGTCCTCCTGGCCGTTTCCAGTGGCCCGGACTCCATGGCGATGCTCCATGCGGCCGCGCATCTCGTCAGCACCAATGTCCACCACTGGGGCCTGACGGTCGCTCACCTGGATCACCAGCTGCGCACCGACAGCGCCGATGACGCCGCCTTCGTCGCCGACGCAGCGACCTCGCTCGGCCTGTCGGCCGAGACCCGCACCACCGATGTGGCCGTGCTGGCGCGCGCCGAGGGACGCTCGATCGAGGATGCCGCCCGCCATGCCCGCTACCGCTTCCTGGAGGAGGCGGCGCCGGCCGGCGCGCTCATCGCGACGGCCCACACCCTCGACGACCTGGCGGAAACCGTTCTCCTCAACCTGATGCGCGGGAGCGGGCTGACCGGCGTGCGCGGGATCCCCGCGCGACGTGGACGCGTCGTGCGCCCGCTCCTCGACGAGCGACGGGCGAGGCTCCGCGCGCTGCTCGATGCGGCCGGCATCGGCTATCGAATCGATCCGTCGAACGAGGATCCGGCCCACCTCCGCAACCGAGTGCGCCACGAGCTCCTGCCGCTCCTGGAGCAGCTGCGGCCGGGAGCCGTCGACCGCATCGGCCAGTTCGCACGTTTGGCGGCCGACGACGAGGCGCTCCTCGACAACCTCGCAGCAGGCGAGCTCGAGCGCCGGACGGTGGATGGCGAGATCGACTGGCACGACCCCCCGCCGCCGGCGCTGGGCCGGCGGGTGCTGCGCCTGGCCACCGGTCAACCGCCGCCGAGCGCGGAGCGCCTCGAGGCACTGCTTGAGGCGGCGGCCGGCGATCGTGGTGGAATTCGGATCGAGCTGGGGGGCGGCAGGACCGCATCGGTCAGGGGCAGACGGATTCGGACCGAGCCATCCATCGAGTGAGGTTCAGTCGGGACCGGGGTGTTTGTTCGGCCCCCGACGCGCACCTATACTTGCCCGGCCTGCGACGTGCAATGTCGGGGCCGGCAACGGCCGTGGGCCGTGGGCCGTTCACACGGAGGCGAAAGTAGACTCATTTTGACCAGCCGCATCGTTCGCAACAGCGTGGTGCTCGTCGTCCTGGCGGTCTTCGGACTGGCCGTGCTGTGGACGTTCATGAGCGAGCCCGGCTCCAGCGATACGTACACCTACAGTCAGCTTCTCGACGACGCCGCCAACAAGAAGGTCGAGTCCATCAAGCAGGAGGGCACGACCCTCACCGTCAAGCTCGAGGGCGTTCCCGAGGAGCGGACGACGATCGTCGCGTCACCCGATATCAACTACCGGCAGGAAGTGTGCGACGCCGCTGGCCCGGACTGTGGAGGCATTGCCTACGACTTTACCGAGCCGAGCGCCGCGGGCGGCATCCTGACGCTGCTCATCACTGCGCTCCTGCCCGTGCTCCTCATCGGCGGCTTCATCTTCTTCATGATGCGCCAGGCACAGGGCACCAATAACCAGGCCATGAGCTTCGGCAAGAGCCGGGCTCGGATGTTCCTCGGCAACAAGACCGTCGTCACCTTCAACGACGTCGCCGGGGTGGACGAGGCCAAGCAGGAGCTGACCGAGGTGGTCGAGTTCCTCAAGTACCCCGAGAAGTTCAACTCGCTCGGCGCTCGCATCCCGCGCGGCGTGCTGCTGGTCGGCCCTCCGGGCACCGGCAAGACGCTCCTGGCGCGGGCAGTGGCCGGTGAGGCGGGGGTGCCGTTCTTCAGCATCTCCGGCTCCGAGTTCGTGGAGATGTTCGTCGGCGTCGGCGCCAGCCGCGTCCGCGACCTCTTCGAGCAGGCCAAGCGCAACTCGCCGTGCATCGTGTTCGTGGACGAGATCGACGCCGTCGGCCGCCAGCGTGGCGCCGGCCTGGGCGGCTCGCACGACGAGCGCGAGCAGACCCTGAACCAGATCCTGGTCGAGATGGACGGCTTCGACACGAACACGAACGTGATCGTCGTGGCCGCAACCAACCGGCCTGATGTCCTCGACCCGGCGCTCCTGCGCCCGGGCCGGTTCGACCGCCAGGTGGTCCTCGATCGGCCTGACATCAAGGGCCGCAAGGAGATCCTGAACGTCCACATCAAGGGCAAGCCGCTCGACAAGACGGTGGACATCGAGGCGCTCGCTCGACGATCGCCCGGCTTCTCCGGCGCTGATCTGGCGAACCTCGTCAACGAGGCCGCCATCCTCGCCGCCCGGCGCAACAAGAAGAGCGTCGGCATGTCCGAGTTCAACGAGGCGATCGATCGGGTGATCGCCGGCCCGGAGCGACGCAGCCGGATCATCACCGAGGAGGAGAAGGAGATCATCGCCTACCACGAGGGCGGTCACGCCGTCGTGCAGCGCGTGCTCCCCAAGTGCGACCCGGTGACGAAGGTGACCATCGTCAGCCGTGGCATGGCCCTTGGCTACACGATGAGCCTGCCGCAGGAGGACCGATACCTCCACTCCAAGTCCGAGTTCGAGGACAAGATCGCCGGCATGCTGGGCGGCAACGTCTCGGAGACGCTCGTCTTCGGCGACACGACGACCGGCAGCTCGAACGATATCGAGAAGGCCACCAACCTTGCCCGCGCCATGGTCACCCAGTACGGGATGAGCGAGAAGCTCGGACCGCTGGCGTTCGGCAAGAAGGAGGAGATGGTCTTCCTGGGTCGCGAGATCAGCGAGCAGCGCAACTATTCCGACGAGGTCGCGGCGAAGATCGACGCCGAGGTGCGCGTGATCATCGACCGTGGCTTCGAGCGAGCGAGGGAGGCGCTGACGAAGCATCGGGACATCCTCGACAAGCTCGCCGCGCTGCTGGTCGAGAAGGAGACGATCGAGCACGACGAGTTCGAGTCCCTGTTCGAGGGCGTCCTTCCGCCCCGCTCGGGTGGCCCGAGCCTTCGGCGCATCATCCCCGAGGCCGACGCCCCGCAGACGGACGTCGAGCCCGACGCCGATACCGACGAGGGCGGCCGTCGCCCGAGTCCGGCCCCCCAGCCGGCCTGACTCTTCTCCGCACCGATGCACTGGGGCCCGCCGCACGGCGGGCCTCGGTCGTTCCTGGTCCCTCGGACCGTTGCGTGTGCCGAAATATCGGGCTCACCTTCACGCGGCACGTCTTTCCTGCGACCATCGGCCGGTAGATCCGGCAGACCGTCACCGGACCGTGTCGTCCTGTGAACCTCGGCCCGATATTTCGGCGAGCCGCCGAGCCGGCGAGCCGCCGACCGCGGAGCCCCCGACCGCGGAGCTCCCGACCGCGACTCGAAAGCTGCACGCATGGGGTGCAGCGTTCCGGTCGCGTCGTCCCCACTGGAAATCTGCGCCGCGGAGCGCACGTTAGACGGCCGATCGGGCTCCGCTGGCCCCGGTCCACGCTCGGAACACGGGCGAATCGCCTCGATCGGCCGGCTAACGTTCCGCCAGGTGAGCAGGTTTCAAGTCGCGAGAGGGGCAGCCACCCGAACTCCCGAAAAAGGCCAACCAGCGCGCCTGCCACGTGCGGCGAAACGAGGCATCGGTAGTCCGATCGGGCCATTGGTCCACTAGGAGGTGGGCCGTATACTCCGCTCGCGTGTTGCGCGGAAGCACCTTCCCGCCCGCACCATCGAGCCTGAGCAGACCAAGGGAGCGCGTCACCCAATGATCGACGAGCCGATCGCCAAGCAGAAGCAGCCGAACCAGCCGAAAGGCGATTGGAAGCTCGACGCCGGCGAGGGCACGCTTCAGCCGCGCTCCGCGCTGAGCGTCCTCACCAGCCTCAATGAGCGCGTCGCCTCGGGGACCATCGACGACCTCGTTCCGATCGCGACCGGCTTCGTGCCGATGGACAAGACCATCGGCGGCGGGTTGCGACCGGGCGAGCTGATGCTCATCGGCGGCGCGCAGGGCCAGGGCAAGACGACGATGGCGCTCCAGATGGCGCGCAACATGGCGGCATCCGGCCAGGCGACCGTGCTGTACGTCTGCTTCGAGCACGACGAGGAGTACCTGATCCAGCGCATGGTCGCGATGGAATCGGCGCTGGCGCACCTGCCGCAGAAGTCGGGCGCGGTGAAGATCCAGGACGTCAAGAAGGAGGTCGTGTCCTCCTACACCGCATCGGCCGAGACCGGAACGAAGGCCAAGCTCGGCGCGAACCCGCGGCTGCGTCCCAGCCTGGAGCGCATCGCGCGCTACGGATCGAACCTGTTCCTCATGCGCGGCACGGCCACGCACTCGACGGTCGACAACATGCGGGCGCTGGTGAAGGAGCATCGCGGCTCCGATGACGAGCGGCGGCTCGTCCTGTTCGTCGACTACCTCCAGAAGGTGCCTGTCATCCCCGAACCCTCGAGCGAGGAGGAGAAGGTCACGCGAATCGTGTCCGGCCTCAAGGACATCGCGCTGGCCGAGGGCGTCCCGGTCGTCGCGATCGTGGCCGCCGACCGCGAGGGCCTGAAGGCCAAGCGCCTGCGCAACCATCACCTGCGCGGCTCATCGGCCATCAACTACGAGTCGGACATCATCGTGATCCTGAACGACAAGTACAACATCGTCGCGAAGGTCAACATCGAGTTCAACCCGTACCAGGCGCAGCGCTACCGCGACTGGGTCATCGCCACGATCGAGAAGAACCGTGGCGGCCAGGACAACGTCGACCTCGAGTACGAGAAGCTCTTCGAGTACAGCTGCTTCGATCCGACGGGGCGGATCACGGCCGAGAAGCTGATCGAGGAACGTCTCTACAACGACTGAGGACGGCAGCAGACCGATGCCGGCCGCGCCGTCGTTCGACCCGTACGCGGTCCTCCAGGTGGTTCCGACCTGCGAGCAGGAGGTGGTGCATGCCGCCTTCAAGGCGCTCGCGCTGAAGTACCACCCCGACCGTGACGCGACCCGCCGTGCCGCCGACAAGATGGCCGAGCTGAACCGAGCCTACGCGCTGCTGCGTGACGAACGTTCACGCGCCGCCCACGACCGCTCCCGACGCACGACCATCGCCGGGATCTCCGTCTCCGCCTCCGCGCGCCCCGGGTCGGTAGCGCCGCCGCCGGTGTCGTCGCCGGGCAGCGTGCTGAACTTCGGCCGCTACACGGGTTGGTCGCTGCGCGACCTCGCGCGACGCGACCCCGACTACCTGCTGTGGCTGTCGCGCCACTCCTCCGGCATTCGCTACCGCACCGAGATCTACGGGATCCTCCGCACCATGGGCGTGTCCTCCGCGGCATAACCCTTCCTGGTCGCGTTGCCCCAGCTGACGATGCGTCAGCATTCGCCGGTCGTCGCTCACGTGCTGCCCGTCGGCGCGTGACGCGCAACCTTGCGGACAGGATCGATATGTCGGTCACTTCGGCCGTGAAGCCCCGCCTGCGCGGGGTGTGGCCGATCCATCGGACGCTGGCGAGCGTGAGTCCCGCGGCCGCGCGCCCTTCGTGCTGGCGCATGGCCGACACATCGGCGAAACCCCGCGCCAACCGGCCCTCACGTGCGATTTGACCGATTCATCGGACGCCGAACGGGGGCGCGGGCCGATATATGGGGCAACCCGACGCATGCGGCATCTGCCACACGCCATTGCGCCTCATCTGTGATGCCCGACCGCACGCAGTCCGCCGCTCACGCGCGTGGCTGCCGCATGTATCAGCGATGCTGCCACCCGTCCCACGGTCGCGCTAGGCTTGGAGCGACCAATGAACGAGCCGACGCAGCCGCTACGCGCGGTCTTCCTGGATATCGGCGACACGGTGATGCGCCCGAACCCCTCCTGGGAGGACGTGTACGCCATCGCGTTCAGGGAGTTCGGCGTCGACGTCGAGATCGGCGAGCTGCATGCGGCGCTGCGGCGGGCGTACCACCATGGCGGGTGGGGGATGCAGGGCGGATTCGAGCCGTCGGAGGAGACCAGCTTCCAGCGCACCGTCGAGATCGACGCAGCGGCCATCGCGGAGCTCGGATTGGAGCCGATGCCGGAGGCGTTCTATCGGCGCCTGGCGGAGCTCTTCATGGTCACCAGCCACTGGCACATCTTTCCCGACGCGTACTCGACGCTCGAGGCGCTCCAGGCTCGCGGATTGACGGTGGGAGCGGTGAGCAACTGGGTCTGGAACCTGCCCGAGCTGTTGCACTCGCTCGAGCTTGTTCAGCACTTCGACTTCATCGCCGCCTCGGCCCGCATCGGCTACGAGAAGCCCCATCCGCGCATCTTCGAATGGGCGCTCGAGCAGGCGAAGGTGCCGCCGTCGGAGGCCATCCACGTGGGCGACCACGTGGACGCCGATGTCCTCGGCGCGCGCGGCGTCGGCATCGAGGGTGTCCTGATCGACCGCAATCGGCGCTATCCCGCCGATGCCGTGCCGGACGGCGTGCCGGTCATTCATGCGCTCGACGAGCTCCTTCCGCTCGTCGACGCGCGGCTCGCGTGACCGATGAGCGACGAGCGTTGGCGCTGCTTCGTGGCCATTCCCCTCGGTGAGGAGCTGCGCACCGACCTCGCGGCGGCAGTCGACGAGTGGCGTGCGCGGCCTGACCTTGCGGGCCTTCGGTGGTCCGACGCGGCGTCGTGGCATGTGACGCTGGCGTTCCTCGGCTCCATCGAGCCGGCGGTCGTCCGCGACCTGAAAGCACGCCTGGCCGATGCCGTCGACGTGCACGCGCTCGTGCAGCGACCAACCGGAGGCGTTGGCGGCTTTCCATCTGCGGCGCGCTCTCGGGTCGCGTGGTACGGCGTCGGCGATCCCGACGGCGCGCTCGCGGACCTGGCCGGCGACGTTCGGCGCGCCGCCGGGGTCGAGGATGCCGCCTTCCGCGGCCATGTGACCCTGGCCCGTGCGAGGCGGGGACCGGTCGACCTGCGTGCCTGGGTGCAGGACGCCGACGCGCCGGCTGGCGTCCTCGGCGTCAACCGCGTTCAGCTCATGCGAAGCCGTCTGGGGCGCGGCCCGGCGCAGTACGAGGTGCTCGAGTCCTTCGCGCTGGGAGCCGCAGCTCGTGTCTGAGCGCGGGCACCGGCTGCGCCCGCCGTACATCGCGGTCATCGGAGATCGCGAGCCGCGCGGGCCGGATGCCCATCGGCTGCTCGAGTGGGCCGAGGAGATCGGCAGTCTGCTGGCGCGCGCAGGGGCCGTCGTGGTCACCGGCGGGCTGGGCGGCATCATGGAGGCGGCGTCGCGCGGTGCGGTCGCGGCCGGCGGCCACACCATCGGCATCCTGCCCGGCGCGGATCCGGATGAGGCGAACGATTACGTGCGCACACCGATCGCGACCGGGCTCGGCGTGGCGCGCAACCTGGTGGTCGTCACGTCGTCCGATGCGGTCATCGCCGTCGGCGGGAAGCACGGCACGCTATCGGAGATCGGGCTCGCGCTGCGGATGGGACGCAGCGTCGTGACCCTCAGCTCGTGGCGAGTCGAGTCAGATCACCGACTGGGTGGTCCCCGTGTCCACCGGAGTTCGAGCCCTCGCGAAGCCGTCGCGCTCGCAATCGCCATCGCCCGCAGTGGTCCTGCTCGCGGCTAATCACTCGACCAAGCCGCGCTTCGGGAAGTTATAGAGCTGACGTGGGTCGTACGGCATCTCGATCTCGCTGTTACCCACGATCTTCCATCGGTAGCTGATGATCTGGATCGACGCGATATCGCCACCGACTGATCCGCTGCCATTGAGCGTGACCAACTGGTTTGCGGCATAGACAGTTCCGCCGATCGCCAGCGCCTGCGTTCCGCTACCAAGTGACAGCTCACATGCCAAGAGGGGGCAGCTACCGCGCCAGTCGTGCCAGAGGAGCATGCCCTTGTAGGGGCACACTGTTGGATCGATTCCACACGCGTAGTCGCCGATGCCGAACGCCTGGAATCGAATGCCCGATGTGAAGTTGATACCGCCTTGGCAGCGACCACCAGGCTGTGCGTCGTAATCGGCATGACATTCATCGGCATAGCGGGGGTTGTCCGTGTTGAACAACAACACCTGAGCTGTTGCCGGTGTCCCGTCACCTGAGATCGCCTCGATGATGCTTCCATTCTGCGTGATTCCGCCACCGGCGAAGATGTAGACGCCCGGTTCCATCAGAAGGCGGTACTTATCGGTTGTGAGCTTCCAACCGCCGTAATACACCCCCGGGTACAACGTCACGCATCGCACTGAACTGTCGTCAGCGCACGGCACCCAGCCCCACGACGCGCCTCCTGCGCCGCAGCCCGTACTCGTCGAAACATTCGTCTGGCCGCCACCGATGCCGCAGAACGCACCAGGCATCGTTTCGTTGACCGCCGGGCCTTCCAGATCTCCGAGTGGATCCCCGACAGGAACGGTGCCCTGGTTAACCAGATTGCCATCGTCGGTGGTGATCGTCGCTCCGCCGTCTTCGGCGCAGTCGCCGTAGGTGTAGACCGCAGGGGCGTCCAGGCTGGACGAACCGGCGACCTTCAAGGCGCCCGACCCACTCCCGCACGCGGCCAGCCCTGCTGGATCAACCGGCCCATCGCAATCAGAGTTGACCTGAACGAATCCTCCCGTGAATGGGAGACCAGTGTCAGGGTCAATCAAAGGCACGATGGTCACCTTCGCGCCCGAGGTTGGACCACCATTGCCCTGGATCTTTCCGGCTTCGCACCCGTGCGGATCGAGGGCATGCAAAGAGCTCGAGTAGGAATTCTCGGTCGTGTTGGCAGCCACCGCGGCCGTGGCAACGACGGCCTGGTCGCTACCGAAGATGCGCCCAAAGAAGGTGGGATGGCTCGCTCGGATGGTGACCTGCACATGTCCGGGCATGCCAGCGAAGTCGCCCGATGTTGGAGGGCTGGAGACCACCAGGTCACCACTCGTGAATGCCGCGTTGCAGCCCAGATCGCCGTCGAAGAAGCCGTTCTGCTGTGCGTAGAAGCAAGCGTCAGCCTTCATCGCCGGCATGTCGAGCATCGCGTCGCCTGTTACAGGGTCTCGCAGCCAGCGAGCGGCCGCAATTGCAGCGGGATCGGCGGCGTTCTGCTCTTGGCGGCGCAGCATCCAGGAGAACCCAAGGTCGATTGCCAGCGCCATGATTCCCATTAGAACGACGAGCGTCGCGGCGACGAGAATCAGGATTTGGCCCCGTTCGGACGCCCGGTCTCGATGCATCGTGGTCACCGTCATTGCTGCCGTTGGATTGGCTCGCTGACAACGCCGCGCAGCGTGATCGTGTCAGGAAGGAGAAGGAAGCCAGCGAGGGGAGGCGTCCACTCGTAACACGCGAACACCGTTACTTGATTGGCGACCGTGCGCCCTTGAGCCTCCGAGACGTTGCTCGCCGTGTCGCTCGTTCCCGCGTAGAGGTTCGCCGAGCACGGTATGGACTCACTCTGCGCGGCGGGATCCTTGCCGTCGATCGTGCATGGCGCCCAGCTCGTAGAGATCCCTGCGACGGTGTCTGGCGGCGGCGCGTCGTAGGCGCCTGTTGCGTCATCTACGTAACCCGACCAACACGCCACGATGATGACCGCTTGACTCGGCAGGCCGAATATCTTCGATCTCCCGGCATCAACCATGTTGCCCCAAGGATCGGGCGAACCGTCGGGAGCCAGGTCCTCGGGAGCATCGCAGCGGTAATACCCATCTCCGGGCTTTGGCATCGGGTCCATTTTCGACACTGTCGGGCATTGAGCGGTGGCGCTGTGGATCGCAGCGAACCGAGCAGCTTCTCGGGCGGCATTCGTGACCTGCTGGGTGTAGAAGACGCCAAGGCCAAACGTGATGATTCCGGTGAGAGCTGCAATCGCCAATGGCAGCACGAGCGCCAGTTCGACCAGCGTCTGCCCACGGGGCGTGTGACTCGAGACCACCCCGGCCATCAGTAGTCACCGGCCACGAACTCGCGGCCGCGTTGCAGCCAGATATCCCCGACGGAGATCCCGGCACCGAAGGGCAACGCCATATGAAGATTGAAAAGGGTGGTGAACTTGTAGCAGGTGCGCACTTCGACATATGGAAGCGCGACGGCGGCGCCATTCGTGGGTGCGATGCTTGCTGGACTGGCGACCGCACTCCAGCCGTCGATCGTTGAGCACGAAGTGGGAACGCTCACCTGCGCCGATCCACAGCCAGTGTCGGCGGCGGCCGTATCGTGGACGCAGACGGCCGCAATTGGCATCGTGCACTGTCCCGCACCGTCCACGGCATGATTTGGCAGCACGTCAGCCTCACGGCACACCTCCTTCAGCGCGAGGCTATGGAGGTGCGCGTAGTCCGCAGTGCTGAGCGTTCCCTTGTTTCGGACCATTTGCGTGTATTCCTGCGCTGCCGCCTCGGCGGCGTTTCGAGCGGCCGCTTCCATGGTGATTCCCGCCTGGAAGACGCGGCCAAAGTCCGCGACGCCGAGAAGAAGAACGATCAACATCGGCAGGACGAGGGCAAACTCCACCAGCGACTGGCCCCGACGCGAAGGCGTCTCGGAGTGCGCGAGATCTGGAGATACGACTGGATCCGACATGGTGTGGGCACCTGTCGGGCGGTCACGCCGTCGGGCATATACGGCGTCGTGGCCCCCTGGAAAGTGCTCGATTTCCTCTGCG
>DASVDT010000061.1:0-5048 GCA_036380955.1 Candidatus Limnocylindria bacterium
GGCTTTGTGCGCGTAGCAGGTCGACGGCGCGATCGGCAACACGCGGCAGATCGGCCCGACTCCGTACGCCTCACGGTGGTCATCGATGAAGGCCTCAATCATCTCGCGGCTGAATCCATTGTCGTCGCCATCTAACGAGCACGGGCAGGGATCGGCCAGACGGCCAACGGTGGGCACGTGCGCGCGCCAAGCTGTTGCATCAGCCTGGCAAACCGAGGGCTCGCCTTCAGCGGATCGAACAGCGGATCGCACGGGAGGCTCACGTTCGAGAAGAGCGGCTCCCGATTCGCCACGCCCCGCTGCAGCGCCGTCATCGCGGCATCGTAGTCGCCGAACGAGAGGCCGACCATCACCGCACGATAGTCCGGCGAATTGCCGCCGGGCTCCCGCTGCAGGATCGCCCGTTGTCGTTCGGCTTCGTCGCGGCGGCCCGCCACCGCGTAGCCGAACATCAGGTTGGCCCGTCCTCCAAAACCCATGGAATCCAGTGAGAACGCCTTCTGAAACGCGGCGAGCGCGCTGTCGGGCATTCCGCTGAACGTGTAGCCAAAGGCGAGTCCTCGACGGCCGAGCACGCCCGTCGGCTCCAGGTCCACCGCTACCCGGGAGTATGCGAGTCCCTCGTCGAGGTGATGCGCGAGGGCGAGCACGTATCCCAGGATCCCCACCGCGCTCGCGTACAGCGGATCCCTGTCACGCGCGCGTTGCGCCTGCACCACCGCCTCGGGAATCCGTCCCACCTGCGCGAGCGCTAGTGCGTAATTGGCCAGGAGGTCGGCATTGGTCGAGTCGAACGCCAGCGCCTTCTCCAGCGGCGCGATGGCCTCGACGAGTCGCATATCGCTCGTCAGGATGAACGACTCGGCGATGTAGGCCTCGACCACGGTGGAATCGATCGAGAGGGCGTGCTCCGCGTGTTCTCTGGTCAGTCGGAGTGCGGAGTCCAGCGACACGAGCCCGATGACTGGTGCGTTGGCCTGCGTCATCGCCAGGAATCCTTCGGCCCGCGCGAACCGCGGATCGCGAGCGAGCGCGGCGCGGAAGAGCGCTTCGGCCTGTGGAATATCGAATCGGTCGTAGGCGAATCGCCCTCGCAGGAACAGATCGTACGCCATGGCGTCGGAGGTGGAACGTCGGAGACTCGCAGCGACCTGCGCGGACGCCGGGCGGGTGCCGAGGCGAAAGCGTCCGACGATGGCACGAACGATCGTATCCTGGAGCGCGGCGACGTCGTCAGGCTTCGCGTCGAACGTCCCACTCCACAGGGCGCTCTCGTCGGAGGCGCGCACGAGCTCGGCCGTGACGTGCAGCACCGAGCGCGAAGGCGTTACCGTCCCGAGGAGGACTGCGCCGACGCCGAGCTTCGCGCCGATCTGCCGCACGGCGTTGCCCGTGAGTTGGCGAGAGGAGCTGCGCGCCTTCACCCGCAGGCCGGGCGTTGCATTCAGCGCGTCGCGAACGTGATCGGTGATACCATCCTCGAGGTAGTCGTATGCCGTGTCGCGAGTCGTGTTGTCGAACGGGAGCACCGCGATGGAACGCAGCTCGTCCTCGGCGGCGTGGGCGCGCGCACGCCACACACCGGCAGCGGCTATTGCCACGAGCAGGATCGATGCGGCGACAGCGGCGAGCGTCCTTGCTCCGATCCTGACGGTGGGCGGCGCGGCAGGCACCGATGAGACGTGAACTGGCGTCAAGCCGCCGCTCGACGTGGCACTCTCGAGCACGCGGACGATCTCCGCGGCGCTTTGTGGTCGATCGCCCGGTCGCTTCTCCACGCATCGCATCACGAGCTCGGCGAGTCGTGGCGGCGTCGCCGGCCGGAGTGCAGCAATCGATGTCGGCGTCTCGACCGCGTGCGCCGCCAGCATTGCCTGCGCGGTGCGACCGGCGAACGGCGCGTGGCCGGCGAGCATCTCGTACGCCATCATGCCGAACGCGTAGATGTCGGCACGCTGGTCGGTCGCCGGATCGCCGGCCGCCTGTTCCGGCGCCATGTACGCCGGCGTGCCGATCGCGATACCAACGGACGTCACCGTACCGACGGTGGTCGCGTCGCTGATCGCCTTCGCGACGCCGAAGTCCGTGATGACCGCGGACGTTCCGGCGAGCAATACGTTGTCCGGCTTGATGTCGCGATGCGTGACGCCCTTCGCGTGGGCATACTCGAGCGCCCGTGCGACATCGCGGAGCACCGAGATCGTCTCGGGGATGGGGAGCTCGCCGCGCGCCAGTCGCGCCCGGAGAGAATCGCCTTCCACGAACGGCATTGTGTAGTACAGGAGCCCGTCGATCTCGCCCGTGGAGAGCAGTGGGACGATGTGCGGGTGCTGGAGTCGGGCGGCGAGCGCGATCTCGCGCCGAAATCGTTCGACGGAAACGCCGCCCGACAGCTCGGCCGGCAGCACCTTGACCACGACACGCCGGCCGAGCGACATGTCCTCGGCGACGAATACACGCGACATGCCGCCGGCGAGCTCGCGCTCGATGGTGTACGCGCTGAGGGACGCCTGCAGCTGATCGCGGAGATCCATTGGACTCGTATGGTCGGACGAGCCTGGATAATTTACGCAGGGCCCGTCGCGCCGGACAGTGCGGCGCGCCGACTCGAGGAAACCGGCGACGGCGTCTGGGCGATTGAATTCAACATGGTCTTGCTTGCCACGCTCGACGAACGCGACTACATCATGCGCGGGTGACACCCGACTGTGCCACCCATGTACCTCGGCACTTCTGTTATCCATCATCCCGACTGCTCAGACACACGATTTGTGTGCTTTACAAATTCAGTTCCGCGGTAACCTGACGGTACAGCCGACCAGCGACGTAATAGAACGCCCAGGATCTGGGAGGTATCGTGCGGGCTGCGTCACTTGCCCGTCCGAGCTGAGCCTCGAGTGGCCCATCATTCGCAGAGGTGGAGCTGAGATTCGGCGGGGCGGCGAGTCGGCGAGGATGTGCCCAGGCAGTACCGCTGGAAGTCCTCGGTGCCGAACACGGGACCCGAGAAATACTTCGCCACACCCGTCACATAGATAGCGGGATCGGTCGGATACCAATGGTACAGCAGGACGGCCTTCACGCCGGCGTTGGCCGCCATCTGCCCCACGTCCTTGATGTCGAGGTGCTCCTTGGTCATGTGCGCCTCGAACTCGTTGCGGCGCGCGGGCGACCAGTGATTCTTTTGCGCCATGCTATCGACAAACTCACCGATGGCCACGGAGTTCTCCACCTCTGACACGAGCACGTCGGCGCCCGCGGCGAGTCGGGCGACCGCATCGCTCGGTCCGGTGTCGCCCGTGAAGACGATCGTGCCATGTGGCGTTTCGAACCTGTAGGCGTACGATTTCATAGTCGCGCGCGAGCTCGGCGGCATCAGGGCGTAGTGCGTATTCTCAACCGCAACGACCCTGATCTTGTCGTCCTGGTAAACGACACCCTCGCCGATCTCGTGAACCGCGAACGGGTTCGTTGCCGGCACGCCGCCTTGGGGTCCACCGCCCTCGGCGGCGAAGACAGCGTACGGGATGCTGATGTACTGGTACGCCGCGTCGACCAGCGCCTTCGTCTGCGGCGGGCCGTAGATGTTGATGGTGTGAGCCGCGTCGGCTGCGTCCTTCTTCTGAAAGTCGTTCGCGAGGACATCCGCCAGTCCGAGCGTGTGATCGGCGTGCAGGTGCGTGAAGAAGATGGTGCCGATCGTCTCCGAGGCGATGCCAGCCTTCACGAGTCGTCGCGCGGTGCCGATACCGCAGTCGATCAGATAGCGGCGGCCATCGACAATGAGCAGCGTTGCCGGCTCGGACCGGTCCGCACGCAGCGGCGGCCCGGCGGCGGTACCGAGGAAGAGGATTTGTGTCCTCGGCGTCTGGTCCGGCGCGAGCCGTTGTCCCAGCACGGCACCCGGAGCAAGAACGAACGAGAGAGTGGCGATTACGCCGACGAATCGCGTCGCCGTGGTCATGAATGCCTCCGCGAACTCCGCTGTGGGTTTGCGAAATGGACGGCATAGTCCAGGAGTGTTGCGCATGGCCTCAGACTGAGGTGTCACCTGTCTCTCCGGCCGTTCACTGCGACCAAAGCTCGTCATCGTTCGCCCATGCATCGAGAATCTGTGCTCGGCCGGCAAGGATGGGCGCGAGCTTCGGCCATGCCGACGGTTCACCGATCGCAAACCCTGACGGTCGCTCTCCCCTCGCCAGCGAGGTGGCTGCGCTCGAGATAGTCCAGGACGACCCGGCGCCGCTTGCCTTCCCCGCACCTTCACGGATGAACGCGGATGATCGTCTTCCCTGACCGCCGGTCGGTCGAGTTGAAGGCGGCGACAGCATTGTCGAGCGCGGAGACGGTGCCGATGTTCGTGCGCAGCCGTCCGTCCCGCACTCGCTGAACGATCTCGCTCAGTTGGGCGCGATCGGATTCGACGACGAAGTCGACCGCCAAGCCGTCGGCGGGCCGCGCCTCGACCGGTCCGACGATGGACACGAGCGTTCCCCCGGCTCGAACCAGGCGCGCGGACCGCTTCCCGATGTCGCCGCCGATGAGATCGAACACCAGATCGACGCCGCCGACGTCTTCCAGAGCGTCGTTCTCGAGGTCGACGAACTCCTGCGCGCCGAAGTCGAGCGCCTTTTGACGGTCGGCGGCGCGTCCGGTGCCGATGACGTAGGCGCCCGCCAATCGCGCGAGTTGCGTCACCATCGACCCGACTGCGCCGGCCGCGCCGTGCGCGATGACGCTCTGCCCTGCCCGAAGGCGGCCGTGCTCGAACAGTCCCTGCCACGCAGTGAGGCCCGAGATCGGCAGGCTCGCGCCCACCGTGAAGTCGACGTCGCCCGGCAGCGGCGCGAGGTTGCGTGCCTCGATCGCCACGTACTCGGCCAGGGTGCCGTCGCGATACCAGTCCGCGAGGCCGAACACGCGCTGCCCGACCGACAATCCCGTCGTGCCATAGCCGAGGGCCGTGACCACTCCGGCCAGCTCGTGCCCGGGGATGGATGGTGTTCGGTCCCGGTCGAGGCGATCGGTCCAGGCCGAAGGCCATGTCA
>DASVDT010000062.1:0-12929 GCA_036380955.1 Candidatus Limnocylindria bacterium
CGCGTGTCCTCGTCGGTGGCCGTGGCGGCATCCAGCAGGTTGCGCCGCTCGAGCGCCCGGGTGGCGAGCTGCCCGATCGGCGGATCGAAGCCGAGATGACGGCCCAGCGCCGTGAGCAGGGCGATCGCCGCCGCCGGATACGTGGCGTTGACGTAGTGCGGCACCTGCGCGAAGAAGCCGACCGCGGGCATCCCGTTCGCGGCGGCCGTCAGCTCCAGCACGGAGAGCGCGGCGGACGGCACCCGCAGGACGCCATCGGGTCCCTGTCGAATGCCATCGGGCAACAGTCCGGAGGCCGATGCGGTGGCGAGGATCGGTACCGGACGCGTGTGCGGGACCGCCGCCGGGATGGCGCCCAGGCTGGCCCAGCTTGCGACGCCCAGGCGCTTGGCCAGCTCGATCGCATCGGCCGTCAGCTCGCGCCAGCGGTAGTCCGGCTCGGGCCCGCGGAGGATGAGCAGGTCCCGCTCCCCGATACGCGCCGCCAGCAGCTGAAGCCTGGGCCAGGCCAACGTCGTCGGACGCCCGTCGACGATGTCGAGGGTCGGGCGACGCGCCCGATAGTCGTAGATGGCGTCGGCATCGAAGGTCGCCACCACCCGGCCCCCCTCGGCCAGCTGTGCGGCCGCCGTCGTGCCCGCGCTGCCGGCATCGACCCAGCCTTCGAGCGCGGCGACCAGCACGGGTGCGTCGAGGCCGGGGTCCTCCTCGAGCCGATACAGCGACATGCGGCCAAGTCTACGGCCCGGGCGACGAAACCGCGGGTGCCCGCATTCCCGCTCGCTCGACGCCGCGCAACGACGCCGCGCCCCGCGCGACCACGATCGCCAGCCAGAACGCGAGGATCGCCCCCACCGGGTGGAGCGCGGCGAGGACCGGGGTGCCGTCACGCAGGAGCGGCAGGATCGGCACCACGAACACGACCGCGGCCAAGCCAGCCGCCTCGAGGATGCGGCGGCGGCCCGCACGGGCCAGCGCCGCGGCCGCCAGGATCAACAGCGGCACCAGGTGCAGGATCCAGCCGAGCGTCACGTGCAGCTCGATGTTCTCCGAGCTCGCGAACAGGCCCAGCCCGATGAAGAAGACCTGGACCACGACACCGACCACGAAGGCCCAGGCCAGGACGAGATAGGCGTGGCGCGCGGCACCGACCATGAGTCATCCTCCGTGTCGCTCGAGTCCGTGAGCTGAACGGCGGCAGGATAGCGGCGATTCGCTGGAGGCTGGAGCACAATCACGCCATGCCAAAGCGCAAGACCGATGCGCCGGCCGACCCGGACAAGCTGCTCCGCCAGGAGCGCGGCACGTACCACACCGCCGACGGTCGGTTCGAGGCGCGCGAGACGGCCGGCGAGTGGTTCCTGGTCGACACGGAGCAGTCGAACGAGTTCGGCCAGGAGCTGATCCGCGGACCGTTCGCCACGCTCAAAGCCCTGCGCGCCGCCATCCCGGAGGCGCGTGACAGCAAGGCTGCGCCGATGAAGCCGCGTCCGGCCGCCGTCCCGAAGCGCGGTGCGAATGCGAAGGCGACGACGGAGCCACCCAAGCGACCGCCGAGCTGGATCGACGAGCTGCCCCGGACCGAGTCGGCGCGCGTGCGACTCCTCATCCGCACCCTCGAGGGCGCGGGCATCGAGAACGCAGAGGCGCTGGTTCGCCGCGATCGTGAGGGCCTCTTCCCGACGGTGGCGGCTGCCCTCATCCAGCGCCGGCTCGACGCGCTGGTCGAGGATCTGCCGGAGAGGGGGCGCAAGTCGGCGCGAGATCTGGTTCGCCGCGCGGCTGAAGTCCTGAGTGACGCCGGCATGGGACTGCCGGAGCCGCTCCCGGGCTGGTCGCTGGTCGAGCTGGGGCCCGAACCGGGGCCACCGAACCGGAGGATCGTCCTGGGCGAATGAGCGGGGTTCGTCGCGCGACCGTCGGCGACATTCCCGAGCTGTCCGCGACGCTCGCGCGCGCCTTCGCGCACGATCCGTTCTACGAGTTCATCGCCGGCGACGCACCGGAGCGCAACCAGCGCATGCGCGACGGGTGGACCGGGTTCCTGCGCCACGCCTCGAACGGACTGAGCCACACGTACACCACCGACGACCACGCCGGAGTGGCCGTGTGGCACCCGCCCGGGTACACCGGCGCCGGGTTCATCGACAGCCTTCGGCTCCTGCCGTCCGCGACGCGGATGGCCGGCGGCATCGGCCGGCTGCGCGATATCTCGCACGCGGTGGCGGCGCTCGAGCAGCATCGGCGCCTTCACGCCCCTGGCCCGCATTTCTACCTCGCGGTCCTGGGTGTCGAGCCCGATCGCCAGGGCGAGGGCATCGGCTCCGCCCTCATGAGGCCCGTGCTCGACCTCGCGAGCGGCGCCAATCTTCCGGCCTACCTCGAGACCGCGACCGGGCGCAACGTCCTGCTGTACGAGCGGGCCGGCTTCGTCGTGGTCGAGGAGCTCGTCATCCCGGGAACCGACATCCACGGCTGGCTCATGCTGCGCGCGTAGACGGCCCGCTTCCCGCATCGGTCGAGAAGACGGCGCTCGAGGGCGCGGCCGGCATGGCCGCCACGCACCGGGCGTTCGGTGGCGGCGCGGTCAACGCCGCGGGCGGCATCGGCACGCACGCGCCCACCGACGAGACCGAGCACATGGACGGCGGCGTCGACGAGTCGAAGGACTCGACCGATCCGCGAGGCTACTGATCCGTCAGCCGACCTGCACGTCGCGACGTCCGAACGCCCAGGCGCCGATCCCGGTCAGCACCAGTGCCGGCACGCCGAGCACGAGGTAGCGCCACGCATCGGTGGCGTTCGTCAGCGGGTCGCCGCCCAGCGCCCAGTCCCATGGTGACGCGTGGCGCCACGGCTCCAGGACGTCGCTGATCGGGAAGAGCGCCATCGCGACGTAGCCGGCGACGGCGAGCGCCATGCCGCCCGCCAGCACCAGCCCGGGCCTCCCCGTCAACCCGGCAACCAGCGCCGCGACTCCAGCGTGGAACGCCCCCAGCAGCACGCACAGGATGACGGTCACGACGACTCGCTCGGCTCCGATGTCGAGCCCGAACACCTCGTCGCTGATGACCTGTGCCGCCAACATCAGCACGCCGATCACCAGCAGCCATAGCGCGACACCCGCCGCGCGGCCGATGAAGATGGCCTGCCGCGTGACCGGCTGCGCGAGATACGCCTCCATCCGACCGGAGTCCTCGTCCGATGCCGTCTGCCCGTTCATGAGCAGCACGCCGGCGACCGCCAGCATGAGCGGCACGAGCACCGCGTAGAGGTTGCCGCGCAGGAAGCCGGCGGGCGTGCCGAAGTCGGCGAGGCCAAACGCATCGATCAGCGCGTCCGGCATGCCCTGGATGAGGTTGTTCAGCTCCGGCTCATCGCGAAATGCCGGGTAGAAGGCGACCGTCAGGACGATGAGCGCGGCCAGGCTGAGCCCCCAGACCAGGCCGGCTCGACGCGCCGCGCGGAGCGGGACGGCCAGAAGCTCCCAGGCCCGCGCCGTCATTCGTCGTCCTCCCGGTACAGGCCCAGGAAGGCCTCCTCGAGGTCCGGCTCCTGGATCGTGATTGAGCTGATCGGCAGGCCGTTGAGCGCATCGATCAGCGGCCGCGCCGAGCCGGTCAGCGTGGCGCGGAACTGGCGGCCATCGACCACGGCGTCGTCGAGTCCGGGCACCTGGAGGAGGCCGCGCGGCGCATCGGCCTCGAACCAGACCTCGACGTGCTGCCGCGCGAGTCCGCGCACTTCGTTCACGGTGCCGGAGGCAACGATCTGTCCGGCCCGAAGCACGGCCAGTCGATCCGCCACGCTCTGGACCTCGGACAGGATGTGCGACGAAAGGAAGACGGTCGCGCCGGCCGCGCGTCGCTCGCGGACGAGACGCAGGAACTCGTGCTGCATCAGCGGATCGAGGCCACCGGTCGGCTCGTCCAGGATGAGGAGATCGGCGTCGGACAAGAAGGCGCTCAGGACGGCGACCTTGCGGCGGTTGCCGCTCGACAGATGACGGATGTTGCGGTCGAGGTCGAGCTTGAAGCGCTCGGCGAGCTCCTCCACGCGCGCGCGCTCGAACCGGCGTCGGATGCGGCCGATGGAGGTCAGAAACTGCCGGCCGGTGACGCGCTCCGGCAGACGGAGCTCACCCGGGACGTAGGCGACGCGCTCCCGGATGTCGGCGCCGTCCGTCCTGGGGTCACGACCGAAGAGGCGGATCTGGCCGCCGCTCGGCCGCAGCAGGTCGAGGATGCAGCGGATGGTCGTCGACTTGCCGGCGCCGTTGGGCCCGACGAAGCCGAACACCTCGCCTGCCCTGACGGCGAGGTCGATGCCGCGCACCGCCTGGACCTTGCCGTAGTTCTTGACCAGCCCCTGCACGAGGAGCGGCTCGACCGTCGCGGTAGCCGTCGCTGTCATGACCCCCATGCTAGGCCGCAGGCGACCGACCGGTCGGCCGCGTCCTGCATCGGCGCTGCGGTCCACCATTTGCATTGTTTCGCCAAGAACTACGCAGCGGCGAAGGAGACCGCGTGACTCACGAGGAAGGCGAGAGCCTGGTCGACAGGGTTCGCCACGCATTCGGTCGCGACACCGACGACGACGCGGACAAGGTCGTCAACCGGCCGGCGGGACCCGACTACGCGGCCGAGGAGACGATCGGCACCGACTTCAGCGCCGGCCTCGCTCGGGCCGATACGACGCACGACTTCGACGCGGTCGAGGTCACGACCGACGGCCTGCGCGACGAGAGCCTGCAGGAGCCACGTTGACGCGAGTCGCGTGACAAATGGCACGCCCTGGGCCGGGCCGGTCGGCGGCAGAATCGGTCCGGATGTCACTGCGCATCGCTGTCACCGTTCGGGATGCTGTGGATGGAGAGCAAGACATTCCACAGATCCACGAGAGGGACAGTCCAATGATCAGTCGATTGCGAACCCTCGGCATCGTCCTCGGACTCATCGGTCTGGGATTCGTCGCCGCCGGTGGCTACTCGTTCTACAAGGTCCAGGAGGGCAGCGCCTCGCTCAAGGCCTTCAGCGCCGCGCAGAACGTCCAGCTCGCCTACAACGAGGATGGTCAGCTGACCGAGCGCGGCGAGACTGCCGGGGCACAGGAGATCCTGGCGCTGCTCAGGGACGACTGGGGCTATCCGGTCGTGGCGAGCGAGCTCGACCCGAACGACCCGGTCGTCAACACGGCCACCGAGTACATGTACCAGATGGCGACGATCGCCTTCCACACGCTGCACGGTGTGCAGACCGTCGTCCTTGACGAGGACTACACCGCCGAAGACGGCACCGTCTACACCGCGGGGACGGCGTACGAGGTCCCTGTCGACGGCCGCTACTGGACAGCGTTCGACCGAACCAATCCGATCGACGCAGCCGTCCGTGAGCAGGCGTGGACTGGCACGGCGCACGCGCTCATCGGTGAGCTCGGCGTCGGCACCATGACCGCGCAGGCGCTGACGCTCGGCCTGGGTCTGGCAGCCCTCTTCGCTGGCCTCGGCGCAACCCTGGTCCTGGCCGGAGCCGGCCTGGTGTGGGCGACGCGGCCCGAGACCGCGAAGGTGCCGGTCCTCCGCCCCGCGGGAGTCGCCATCTGACCTGACGACACAACGCGAACGGCCCGACGGCCCGGCCCTGAGGCCGGGCCGTTCGGTGTCCGCCGAGGATCGCGGTCGGAGCGCGTGGGCGAGGGGTCCTACCCGCGAAGCGGACTTCTGGGCCACCCGGAAGGCGGCTGTCGCGGTGCTACGGTCGGTGCGGGCCAAGCAACGGCCCGGACCATGAACAAGATCGCTCTCGGGCTCACTGCGACATTGGTCGCGCTGCTTGCCGCGGCGGCACCGGTTCAGGCTGCCAGCTGCAACGGCGCGTCGCACCAGGTTGCGCTGACGGGCGGCACGACGACGCCGGGCTCGGTCACGTTCGGCACGCCGATGACCTTCACGGTCACCTACACCGATACGGCCGATTGTGCCCCGACCGCCATCACGCTGACGATCACCGGCGTCGGGACCTTCCCGCTGAATGCCGGCGACACGACCTACTCGGCCGGCGTCACGTACTGGATCACCCTCACCCTGCCCGTCGGGAGCCATCCATACGCGTACGCCGCGGCGAGCGGCTCGGGGCGGGGCGAGAAGACGGTCACGTTCGACAGCGTCGATCCGCAGACCGCGACGGTGGTCCTTCCCCCACCGCCTCCGACTCCTGTGGCGACACCGATACCGACACCGACTCCGCCAGCGCCCGCGCCGACCGCGCCTCCGGTCGCCCCGCCTCCCGCGCCGCCGTCAGCGGCCCCGGCCATCACGCCGGCACCTGTCGCAACGCCGGCGCCATCGACGGACGCCTCTCCAACAGGCTCACCCGCGCTCGGGCTCCTGGATGTGGACACCTCGCCCTCGCCCCAGCCCCTCGAGGCCGTCCCCGCCAGGATCGTCCCGGGTGAGGATCCGGGCGAATCCGTGCTCATGGTCTCGTCGCTCGTTGCGCTGGCTGGCCTCGTCCTCTTCGTCGTCCTCTCCAATCGCCGGCGCCGCGAGCCCGCTCCCGTTCAGATCACCGCCACCGTCGCAACGCCCGCTGAAGCTCGGCCGGTCGCCGCGCCGGCATCGGCCGAGGCGGAGCCCCGCAAGGTCACGCCGTTGCCGCCGATGCGCGAGCTGATCCCACCGGTCGACCCGGATCTCCTCCGCGACGACGACGTCGACGAGGTCTCCGAGGACGACGCGCGACTGCCGCGCTGGCTGCGCACCGACGTCCAGTCGGCTCGCCGCGGCCCGAACGAGCTGCGCAGCCGCAACTGGCACTGACCGCGACGATCGGCAGCTAGGCCTCGGCGTCGCGCCGGGTGAACAACAGCACGAGCCCGGCGACCGCCGCCACCCCGGCGCCGCCGAAGACGATGACGCTTCCCCATCGGATGGCGGTCGGGTTGGCGAGCCCCGGCGCCAGGATCTCGAACGCCATCACCGAGCCGATGACGGCCACGACCGACAGCCCGGCGCCGACCACGAACGCCCACGCCTCGCGATTGCGCATGGCGTCCGAGACCTCGCCGGAGAGAAAGCCGATGACGATCAGTCCGGCGCCCATGCCACCGGTGAGCGCGAGATAGCCGATGTCCGTGACGCCGCCGAAGACGAGAAAGGCCAGGATGCCGAGCACGCCGAGCCCTCCGCGGACCCAGACCCGTGAGTAGCTCCTGAAGATCACGACCGGCAGGGCGACGAGCAGGTCTGGGACCTTCTCGGGGGTTGCCGCCGCCGCCTCGGCCGCGGCCTTGCGCTCCTCGATCTGGGCTTCGTCCGCGTCGCGCGGCGTCTTGCACCGATAGCAGACCGGATCCTGCTGGCGATTGGACTTCCAGCACGCGCGACAGGTCCATCCGTCCGCGAATGTCATGGTTGCGGTGATTATCGACACGCCGGCAAGAGCCACCGCACAATCCGCCCATCTCGGCCGAGCCACTAGCAGAGGTGCACGCGCGTGGAACAGGAGTCGACGACCGCATCGGTCAAGCATTCACAGGCGCCCGGACCGGTGACGTCGCTGGACGACCCTCGGGCGCTCCAGATCCTGAGCACGGAGCACTGGAGCCTGCTCACCTCGCGGTCGCTCGCGTACAACGAGGCGTTCACCCGCGGCGGGATGTTTCTCACCTTCCTGTCGATGTCGTTCGTCGCCCTGGCCCTGCTGGCGTCGGCGATGTCGTTCGGCGAGCAGTTCCTGACCATCGCGGCGATCGTGCTCGCCTTCGACTTCCTGATCGGGCTGACGACGTACGGGCGGATCATTGGCGCCAACGAGGACGACCTCCGCGCCGTTCAGGGCATGGCGCGCATTCGCCACGCGTATCTCGAGATCGCGCCGCTGGTGGGTCGGTACTTCACCTCGCCAACGAACGACGACTTCGGCTCGATCGTCGCGACCTACGGCCAGACCGGGGGCAACGACATGCTGTACGCCTTCACGACCTCCGGCGGCATGATCGGCCTCATCACCTCCATGGTGGGTGGCGTGCTGGCCGCGGTCCTGGCACTCCTGTTCGGCGCGTCGGGCGACCTCGCCATCTGGATCGGCGTGGGTGGGGCGGCGCTCGTGCTGATCGTGATCGTCCGGTCCTCGTTCGGCCGCATGGCGCGGACCCAGCGCGAGCTCGGCACGATGTTCCCCGTCCCCGCCGCCGACCCTGGCGCGTCCGAGCCGGGCTCGTAGAGGCGCCGCAGGGTTCAGCGCGCGGCGCGCGTCCCCAGCTCGGCCACGAGCGCTGCCAGCAGCGCCGCCCGCGACTCGAGCGAGTCGATCTCGACGTATTCGTCCGGCGTCATCAGCGCGCCGCCGGCCGGCCCGAGACCGTCGAGCACCGGGATGCGGCTGGAGTCGACGAAGGCCGAGCTACCGGCGGCGAGGCTGTCGATCGCATCGACGTCGATGCCCAGCCCGGCGCCCAGGTCGTGGACCACCGCCAGGAACCAGGCGGTCAGGTCGGTCGGCGCGAGGCCGGGCCGGTGGACGAACACGTCGAGCTGCAGCCGCTCACCCGGGTCGGCGGCGGCCAGCGCGGCTCGGACCCGGCTCTCGAGCGCCTCCCACGCCCGCGCATCTCGCGCACGAAGATCGAGCACCGCCGATGCCCTGCCCGGCACGATGCTGCGCCGGCGGCCGCCCGACAGGATCGTGGGCGTCACCGTCGCGTGCCGGCCGCTGATCCCGTCGCCGTCGATGGCGGCGACGCCGCGTGACAGCGCCGTGACGGCATTCACGCCCGCCGAGCGCGCGCTGCCGGCGTGCGCCTCGACCCCGGTGGCCGTCAGCAAGCCCACGCCGATGTGACCGCGGCTGCGCATCAGCCGGCCACCGTCCCGCCCGCACTCCAGGCACACGCACCACGAGGCCCCGGCGGCGAGGCGCTCGATGGTTGCCGCGGACCGCAGCGACCCGGCCTGCTCGTCGGCCGAGAGCACGACCGTGATGGATGGTGCTCGCCCTGAAGCGTCAGCCACGCGCCGCATGGCCTCGACCAGCACGACGAGGCCGCCCTTCATGTCGGCCACCGCCGGACCGGTCGCCCGGCGGCCGACCACGGTGAGACGGCAGTCTGCTGCGTCGAGGGCAAGCGCGGCGTCCAGGTCGGCGAGGATCAGCAGCTCACCGGCGGCGTCGCCCGCTCGGCGCCAGACGAAGGGGTCGAGCAGGCGATCGAACTCCACCTCGGGACTCAGGACCCGCTCCGCCCACTCCGGCGCGCGCCGCGTGGGCGGCGTCGCGGCGATGGGCTCGAAGCCGGCGCCGGCCAGCGACGAACCGACGATGCCGGCAATGGCCGCGATGCCGTCCGGCTGGCTGACGTGGCTGGGGATCGCGACCAGCTCGCCGAGCGCGTCGAGCAACGAGGGCGGCAAGATCAGGCGCGCTCCAGCGCCAGGCCGGGCGCCGTGCCGGGCGTCGGTGCGACGTTGCGCTGCGCCACGCCGGAGATGTGGCGGCCGCTGCCCGGCTCGTTGAGGACCTCGCCGTCACGGGCGATAACGGTTCCGCGCAGCATCGTCAGGATCGGCGCACCGCGGAGCTGCCAGCCGGCGTATGGCGTCCACGCCGACTTCGACTCCATGCCCTCATCCTGCGGCACGACCGCGCGGTCGGGATCGACGATGACCAGGTCGGCATCGGAGCCCGGCAGCAGGGCTCCCTTGCGCGGGTACAGGCCCAGGATCCGCGCCGGGTTCTCCGAGAGCAGCGCCACGAGGCGCCCCAGGCGGAGCTTGCCGTCGGCGACGTCGGTCAGGAGCAGCGAGAGGATGTGCTCGAGGTGCGGCCCGCCCCACGGACCGGTCCATGGATCGGCTTCCATGCGCTTCAGGTCGTCCAGGGTGTGCGGCGCGTGGTCGGAGTCGATGACGTCCAGCGTCCCGTCGTCCAGGGCACCGTAGATGGCGGCCATGCGGTCGGCATCCTCGACGATGAAGCCGCCCGGCAGACCCCGGGCGCCGTGCTCGGCGAGGTCCTCCCCGCGAAGGTGGAAGTACTTGGGGTCGATCGCTGCCGTGACGGCCAGCCCATCGGCCTTCGCCTGGCGGATGAGACGCAGGCTGGCCGATGCGTGGGTGTGCAGCAGGTGCAGCCGCGCGCCGGTATCGCGCTGGATCTCGAGCAGCACCGCGACCGAGGAGCTCCACACGATGTCGCGCGTGTACACGTGGCTGAACGTGCGGATGTCGCGCGGCTCGCCGGCCGCGAACTGGACCTCGCTCAGGTAGTCCATGAGCGACTGGGTGAAGGGATGGACGACGCACGGCAGACCCGTCTCGGCGATGGCCGCGAACGTCGCGTACAGCTCGGCCGGGTCACTCATCACCAGTCGCGGATCGTGCGGGTAGCCGCCCCCCACCTGGAACGTCTTGAAGCCGGCCGCACCCGCGGCCGCCAGCTTCGGGATCTCCTCGAGATTGCGCGACGAGGCGAAGTGGCCGAAGTCGACGTGCGAGTCCCGCTCCGCCAGGGCGCGACGCTGCTCCAGCAGCTCCACCGTGGTGGTCGGCGGCTCGAGGTTCGGCATGTCGACGAAGGTCGTCACACCGCCGATGGCCGCGGCCCGCGAGGCGGTGCGGAAGTCCTCCTTGTAGTCGTAGCCGGGGACGCGGGCGTGAACGTGGAGATCGACCAGGCCGGGCAGGACCCATCGGCCGGAGGCGTCGATCTCCTCGCGGGCGGTCGCCTCCGCATCGGCCGCAACCAGGCCGGCGATGCGCTCACCGCTGACCAGCAGGTCCGTCGTCAGCGGGCCGGTCGGCGTCTGGACGGTGCCTCCCCGGATGCGCAGGTCGTACTCCACGCTCACTCCTTCGAAGTCACGGATGATGCGAATGATCAAGGGACACGATCTTGACGGATTGTATACACTGCCCGTCATTCGTATGCAGCCTGACACGCAACCGGCGTCGCCGGTATCGCACGGGGCACCGGCGCCGGCATCGCACTCCGCGTCGCCGTCCGGCAGGACGTCCGTCCTCGATCTCGAGGCACTCGATCGAGGCGAGGCTCCGCTGAGCGCGGCCGTCTACCACGCCATCAGCCAGGCGCTGCGAACCGGCCACCTGCCGGCCAACAGCCGGCTCATCGAGTCCGATCTGGCATCGGCGCTGGCCGTGAGCCGCACGCCGGTGCGCGACGCGCTCCGACGCCTCGAGTCGGACGGGCTGGTCCGATCCGAGCCGAACCGCGGCTACGTCGTCGCCGACCTGATGGAGGACGTGGCGCACGTCTTCCTGATCCGCGAGCGTCTGGAAGGGCTGGCAGCCGCGATGGCGGCCGAGAGCATCACCCGCCCGGAGCTGGAGTCGCTCGACGAGCTCCAGCGTGAGATGGAGGGCATCATCGCCAGCCAGCCGACCGAAATCGACCGTCTGGTCGAGCTCAACGGTGAGCTCCATCGGCGCATCACCGAGGCATCCCGCAGCCGCCGCCTCATCCAGCTCGTCGAGCGGCTGCACCCGCAGTACATGTCGTACCAGGTCCTCCGCCTCTACACCGACGAACAGCGTGGCCGGTCGATACGGGAGCATCGGGAGATCCTCGACGCCCTGTGGCAGCGCGACTCGGAGACGGCGGAGCGAGTGATCCACCAACACCTCGAGCACGGCAAGGAGGTCGTGCTCGCGGACATGACGACCAACCGAGTAGGAAGAGGAACGACCGAATGAAGTTACGAGTACCCGTGCTTCTCGTACTGCTGGCCCTTCTGGTGGCGGCCTGCACGAGCGGAACGTCAAGCCCTTCGGCCAGCGAAGCGTCCGAGCCGTCGGAAGCGCCCGCGAGCGAGCCGGCGGAGTCGACCGCACCGAGTGAGGCCGCCGAAGGCCCGGGCGAGCCCGAGTCCGACACGCTGCGCGTCGCGTTCGCCTCGCAGCCGGACTTCACCCAGATCATGAACTTCAAGTGGCTGGAGGACCTCGAGGCCGAGGGCCTGACGGTCGAGGACAACTACTTCGAATCCTCGCAGGACGCCTTCCGCGCGCTGGTCGCCGGCGAGGCCGATGTGGCCGTCGGCACCCTGCTCTCGGCCATCCTGCTGGTCCAGGAGAGCGGCGAGGGCGTGAAGGTCATCGCCAGCGACCTCCAGGCGCCGGACTACCTCCTCATCAGCCAGCCCGAGGTCGAGTCGCTCGCTGACCTGGAGGGGCAGCGGGTCGGGATCTCGACACCGGGTGACATCAGCGACACGCTGACCCGGGTCGTCCTCGACCGCGAGGGCGTCGACCTCGACGCGGTCAACTTCGTCCAGATCGGCGGCACCGGCGCGCGCATGTCCGCGCTATTGGAGGGCCAGATCGAGGCCGGCCCGGCCCACGCCGCGGAGGGCCTGACGGCCGCCGAGGAGGGGCTCAAGAACCTCTTCGCCTACGGCGAGGCGGTGCCGGACTACCTCCAGCACGGCCTCATCGTGACCGATGACTGGCTGGCCGCGAACCCGAACCTCGCTCAGCTGATGGTCGACCTGTTCGTCGACTCCGTCCGATGGGCCAACGACAACAAGGACGAGTACATTGAGCGCTCGGCCGATACCGTCGAGGGTCCCTCCGATGAGGCTCGCGACCAGGCATACGACATCTTCAAGGACATCGGCATGTTCGCCGTCAACGGCGGCATGAGCACCGATCTCCTGGAGAACACGGTGGCCATCGAGACGGAGGTCGGGACGCTGGACGACAGCGCACCGGCCATCGAGGAATGGGCCGATCCCTCGTTCGTGGAGAGCTATCTCGAGCGCAACGGGGAGCAGTAGGAACCTTCCGGTCCCCGGCGGAGCCGATTCCGCCGGGGACCCGCGTCATCCGCAGCGGAGCCCACGGTGCTCGATATCCAGCACGTCTCGAAATCCTTCGGTCGGGTCGCCCAGCCCGTCCTCGACGACTTCTCACTGAC
>DASVDT010000063.1:0-24457 GCA_036380955.1 Candidatus Limnocylindria bacterium
TCCAACCGCGAGATCCTGCACGTCGTGCCGCGCGGCTACATCGTCGACGGCCAGGAGGGAATCAAGGACCCGCTCGGCATGTCGGCCGTCCGGCTCGAAGTCGAGACGCACATCGTTGCCGGCGCGGCGACATCGGTCCAGAACCTGTCGAAGTGCGTCACTGGCTCGGGCGTTCAGATCGATGAGATGGTGATCAGCTCGCTGGCCGCGGCCGAGGCAACCCTGACCGATACCGAGAAGGAGCTCGGCGTCCTCGTCGCCGACATCGGCGGTGGGACGACGGACATCGCGATCTTCGTGGACGGCGCCGTCTATCACACCGCCGTGCTGCCGGTCGGCGGCATCAACGTGACGAACGACGTCGCGATCGGCCTGCGCACCTCGCTCAACCTGGCGGAGGAGATCAAGATCAAGCACGGCAGCGCCAACCTCGCCGATGTCGAGCCAGAGGAGCTGCTCAACGTCGCGGTGCTCGGGGAGTCCGGCGGCCAGACGATCCAGCGGCGCAAGCTGTGCGAGATCATCGAGGCGCGGATGGGCGAGATCGCCAGCCTCATCCGCGAGGAGGTCAAGCGCTCCGGCCACGCGGGCATGCTGCCGGCCGGGGCCGTCCTGACCGGCGGCGGGGCGAGGCTCGCTGGCGTCGAGGTCCTCGCGCGCGACACGCTCGAGATGCCGGTCCGCATCGGCTCACCCCAGGGCGTCGGGGGGCTGATGGACCAGATCGGCAATCCGGCCTTCTCGACGTCGATCGGGCTGTTGCTGTGGGGCGCCCATCACCTCGGCGAGGAGCCGATCGGCTACGCCAGCGGCAACGGCATGAACCCGCTCTCGCGGGTCGGGGAGTGGGTCCGGAACCTGTTCCCGGGCTGAGGAAGACGTCGGCGGGTCGCGTCGGTCACGGCGCGGGCGCGTCGTCGTGGGCCAGGCGCTCGGTGAGGCCGTCGCGCCAGGCCGGCGGCTCGGTGACCGCCGACCAGTAATCGGTCTCTCGCCGAACGAGGCCGTCCTGGAGCTCCAGGAGCTTGACGCCGTACCAGTCGCTGCCATCGGCGTATCGCATCCGCGCCTCGCCGATCCAGACGTCGCCGCTGCCGGCCACGCGCACCACCGTGTTGGCCGGGGTCACGACGTAGCGGTCCTCGGAGCCGATGACGCGCACGGGGTCGAAGCTCGGATACCCGCCGGGATAACGCTCGCGCAACCGGCGGTAGGCGGCGTTCGAACGCACGATCTCGCCGGTCGCCGGCCAGCGGTGCTCCCAGTCCGGCGCGCGCATGGACTCGAGCGCGTCCAGGTCGTTCCGGGCGTTCGCCTCGAGGTAGCGCCGGACGAGCTCACCGTTCGTCACGCGCGGAGCATACGACCGCTGTCGAGCGGTCAGGGCTGACATCGTGGACAGAGTGATGGGCCTGTCCACACCGGGTTTCCGGCTGTGGATAACTCGGTGGTGCATTGTGGAAAAACTGCCGACGGCGCCGATGGCGGATCGCTAGAATCGGTCAAACCCGTCGAAGCCCTCGGGTTGACAGCCAGCCACACTGCCGTGCAGAGGATCACCCGACATGCCGCTCCGATCCGATTCCGAGAACTTCGCCCTCATCAAGGTCATCGGCGTGGGCGGTGGCGGCTCCAATGCCGTCAACCGGATGATCCGCGCGGAGATGATGGGCGTCGAGTTCATCAGCGTGAACACCGATGCGCAGGCGCTGCTCCAGAGCGACGCGCCGCACAAGATCCGCATCGGCGACAAGATGACGCGCGGCCTCGGC
Source organism: Candidatus Limnocylindria bacterium (assembly GCA_036380955.1). GTDB lineage: Bacteria > Chloroflexota > Limnocylindria > QHBO01 > QHBO01 > JACDBZ01. Next base: position 1,773 of record DASVDT010000063.1, read on the forward strand.
GCCGGCGCGGATCCGTCGGTCGGCCAGCGGGCCGCGGAGGAGGACTCGGAGAAGATCTACGAGGCCCTCAAGGACGCCGACATGATCTTCATCACCGCCGGCATGGGCGGCGGCACCGGATCGGGCGCGGCACCGGTGATCGCGGAGATCGCGAAGGACCTGGGCTCGCTCACGGTCGGCGTGGTGACCAAGCCGTTCAGCTTCGAGGGCATGCGCCGCAAGCTGGTGGCCGAGCAGTACACCGAGCTGCTCAAGGAGAAGGTCGACACCCTGATCACCATCCCGAACGATCGGCTGCGCGAGGTCGTCGACAAGAAGACGAGCATCGTCGACGCGTTCCGCGTGGTCGACGACGTCCTGCGCCAGGGCGTGCAGGGCATCAGCGACCTGATCACCGTCCCCGGCCTGATCAACCTGGACTTCGCCGACGTCAAGACGATCATGCGCGACGCCGGCAGCTCGATGATGGGCATCGGCCTCGGCACCGGCGAGAACCGCGCGATCGAGGCGGCCAAGGCGGCGGTCATGAGCCCGCTGCTGGAGGTCAACATCACCGGCGCCCGCGGCATCCTCTTCAACGTCACCGGCGGTAGCGACCTCGGCCTGTTCGAGGTCAACGAGGCGGCCGAGGTGATCAAGGAGGCCGCCGATCCGGAGGCGAACATCATCTTCGGCACGGTGATCGACGACCGCATGCGCGACGAGGTGAAGGTCACCGTCATCGCTACCGGCTTCGACCCGGCCAAGAAGACGAAGGCGCAGTCGCGCTACGGCGCCGAGTCCGCCGGCGGGGTCGAGCAGGTGCTCGACGACCGCAGCCGCGAGATCCTGGCCGAGATCGAGCGTGACCGCGAGCAGCGCCAGAGCCTGGAGGAGCAGATGGGCACCGAGTCGCCCTTCGCGCGCCCGTCCGAGCGTGAGGCGACGGAGGTTCGCCCCGCGGAACGCCGCCCGCTTCCCGTCGGAAATCTCGAGCAGCGACCCCCGTACAGCGAGGCCGACCTCGACATCCCGAGCTTCCTGCGCCGCAAGAACGACTAGGCCGATGCGGGCCACGCGCCCGCGCGGTACGACCCGATGGAGCCCGGCCGAGCGCCGGGGCTCGGTCGTGTGTGGGCGATGCGGTGCGGGGGACATGCGCCGGCTCGGCGCGTGGTTGCGTGGATCTCGGGCGCCTCGTACGCCGCTTTCGCCAGGTACCAACCAGCGTCGGTGTAGGCGACGTGGGTGCGCATCAGACGACCCCGCAACCGTCGTAGCGGCCCCTGCCTGGTATCTGACGGCAATTCCGCCGTGCGGAGCGCCGCAACGCTGGCTAAGCCAACCGTGGTTGGGAGGTGGCACGATACGCCGGCATGAACGACCCGAGCGCGGAGCAGATCCGGGCGCGCCACGACGCGCTCCTCGATCGCCTGCGTGCGATCTCGGAGGCGAGCGGTCACGATCCGGCTCGGCTGCGCATCGTTGCGGTCACCAAGGCGCGCCCGATCGCGGTGGCACGCCGGGCGATGGAGGCCGGCCTGACGCGACTGGGCGAGAGCCGCGTCCAGGAGGGGGAGCCGAAGGTCGCGGCACTCCCCGAGGCGGAGTGGCACTTCATCGGCCGCCTCCAATCCAACAAGGCTCGTCGGGTGATCCGCTCGTTTGCCGTGATCCACTCCGTCGACTCAGTGGAGCTGCTCCAGCGCCTCGACCGCGTTGCCGCGGAGGAGAATCGGCGCCGGCGCGTGCTGCTCCAGGTCAACGTCACGGCAGAGGCATCGAAGGCCGGCCTGGCACCGGAGGCCCTCGCCAGCATCGAGGCGCCCGTGAACCTCGAGCTTGTCGGTCTGATGACGATTGCGCCGATGGGCGCGTCGGAGCAGGAGGCACGCGCCGCGTTCGGGCGGCTGCGTGAGCTCCGCGACCGGCTGCAGGAGGCAGCCGGCATCGGCCTGCCGGAGCTGTCGATGGGCATGAGCGCCGATGCCGAGGCGGCTGCCGCGGAGGGCGCGACGCTCGTCCGGATCGGTACCGCGCTGTTCGGGCAGCGTCCCTAGCGGCTATTCTTCTCGGCCGTGGAGAGCGTCCTCGTCAACTTCGTCCGGCTGCTGATCACCGTGGTGTGGTTCCTTCTCATCGCGCGCGTGGTGCTGAGCTGGACGAATCCCATGGGTGGCGGCGGAGTGGTCGCCTTCATCTACCAGGCGACCGAGCCGATCCTGGCCCCGATCCGCCGCGTGCTGCCGCCGACGAGTGGGATCGACTGGTCGCCCCTGGTGGCGATGCTGCTCCTCGGCGTGGTCCTGCGCATCGTCGTCCGCCTCTAGCGCCGCCGGCGCTCTGATGCCAGAGATCCTCGTCGCCGTCGTCCCGCGGGCGGCCTCGGACACGGTGGGTCCCTACGCCGGTGGGCTCCTGCGCGTCCGCGTCACGCGGCCACCGGCTGACGGCGAGGCAAATCGCGCGGTACTGCGCCTGGTGGCGCGAGCGTTGGACGTTGCGCCCAGCCGCCTCGAGCTCGTGAGCGGCGCCCGGGCGCGCCGCAAGCGTATCCGGGTCATCGGCCTGGACGACCATGAGCTCCACCGGCGGCTGGAAGCCATCGGCGGCGATTGATGGTCCGAAGACGTCGCCGGTATACTTCGCTCTCCCCGATGGGCGATTGGCTCAGCTGGTTAGAGCGCACGGTTCACATCCGTGAGGTCACTGGTTCGAATCCAGTATCGCCCACCATCTCCCCTCTCCTGATCGGCTCCTGAGCCGATGCGGGTCGTCCTCACCACCGAGTCGTACCTGCCGTACGTGTCCGGCGTCACCATCTCGGTCGACGGACTGGCTCGCGGCCTTCGCGCCCGCGGCCACGACGTGCTCGTCGTTGCACCACGGCCCGCCGCCGGGGCGGTCGCAGCCGGGAGCGCGGCCAGCGGGCAGGGTCCGGAGATCGCGTGGCTCGATTCGTACCAGCTGCCGTGGGTCGTGCCGCCGATGTATCGCATGCCGTGGCCGAATCCGTGGTCACGTGCCCTTCGGACCGCCGAGGGCTTCCGCCCGGACGTGGTGCATGCCCACTCGCCGTTCGTCACCGGTCTGATGGCCGTACGCATCGCGCGCTCCACGGGCGCCCCGCTCGTCTTCACCCATCACACCCGCTTCGGCGACTACGGTCACTACCTCGGCCCGCTCGCGGCTCTCACAGCACGGGGCGTCGAGTCCTACCTGTCGCGGTTCTGGCGGGCGTGCACGGCGGTCATCGTACCGTCGCGCGATCTCGCGGCCGAGATCGAGGCCCGTGGCGGCGCACGCCGGATCGAGGTCATCCCCACCGGCGTCGATGTCGCTGCAATCGGCGACGCGGCCCCAGTCGACTCACGAGCGACGCCGGACTGGCCGGACGACGCGATCGTCGTCGCCTCGCTCGGCCGTCTCGCGCCGGAGAAGAGCCCGCAGGTCGTGCTGGACGCGGTCGCGAGGGTCGACGACGCGCGCCTGCTCGTCATCGGCGGTGGGCCATCCGAGGGCTCGCTTCATCGGCGGGCCGAATGCCCGGACCTCGCCGGGCGCGTCGCGTTCACCGGCGCGCTGCCACACGCCGATGCGCTGGCCCGGCTGAAGGGGGCTGACCTGTTCGTCTTCGCGTCGCGCACCGAGACCCAGGGCCTCGTGCTTGCGGAGGCGCTGGCCGCCGGCCTGCCGGCGGTCGCGGTCGATGGCCCGGGAGTGAGGGACTCGATCCGCGACGGGATCGACGGCGTCATCGTGCCCGCGGAACCCGAGACGACGCGCGCCGAGCGCCTCGGCGCCGCGCTGGCGGAGCTCGTTCACGATCGCGACAGGCGCGCGCGCATGGCAGCCGATGCGGCCGACGGTGCGAAGCGATTCGACATCGGTGACCGCATCGCCGAGGTGGAGGAGCTGTATCGGTCCGTCGCCGCCGGCTGATGCCGATGTGGCTTGCGCCGGCTTGGGGCCGGCGTACAATGCCTCGCATGCGAGTGAGTCTGGTGGCCCGCCTCGTCTCCCACCCATCCATCGACTTCGGTTCACCGCGCCGCGCCGCCCAGCGCTCGCGGCTCGGCCTGGACCGCGCGACGACGGTCTACCACCGTCCGCGACGGTCGACGGCGTCGGTCGCCAGCGTGAGCGCCCTGCGCTCGCAGACGAGCCGGTTCCGCTTCCCGGCGGTCGGCCGCGCCACTCGCCTGCCCGCCCGTCGCCCCGCGCTCCCCTTCGGGTTGCCGCGCGCCCGCCGCTCCTAGCGGCGCCGGCGTGCCGATCCTGCGCACCGCGCGAGCGACGTCCGCCGGCGGCGTCGTCCATCGGTCGATCGACGGTCGCGTCCAGATCGCGCTCGTCCACCGACGCGCACCGGTGCTGTGGGCACTGCCCAAGGGCACGCCGGACGCCGGGGAGACGACCGAGGAGACAGCGCTGCGCGAGACCCGCGAGGAGACCGGCCTCGAGGTCGAGATCGAGGCGCGCCTGCAATCCATCCGCTACTTCTTCGTCCGCGGAACGACGCGTTTCCACAAGACCGTCCACTTCTTCTTGATGCGGCCGATCGGCGGGAGCCTTGACGCCCACGACGCCGAGTTCGACGAGGTGCGCTGGATAAACCTGTCGGAGGCGCTGGCCATCATGAACCACGCCACCGAGCGCTCGGTGGTCGAGGAGGCGGCGGCCCTGATCGAGGCCGGCAGGGGACCAGTCCGCTCGGCGGAGGCAAGCGCGTGACGGGTTCGGCGGCGACCGACGAGCTGCGCCACACCCCGCTCCACGACCTCCACGTCGAGCTCGGCGCGCGGATGGTGCCATTCGCCGGCTACGAGATGCCGGTCCAGTACAAGTCGATCATCGAGGAGCACCGCACCGTCCGAGGCGCCGTCGGGCTGTTCGACCTGTCACACATGGGCGAGCTGGAGGTGCGCGGCGACGAGGCGGTCGCGTTCCTGCGCTACGCCGTGGTCAGCGACCCCGGGGCGATCGAGATCGGGCAGGCGCAGTACTCGATGCTGTGCGACGACGACGGCGGGATCATCGACGACCTCATCGTCTATCGGCTTGCCGAGCAGCGCTTCATGGTCGTGTGCAACGCCTCGAATCGGTTCGCGGTGATCGAGCAGCTGATGACGTTGCTCGAGGACGGTGACCTCGCCGCCGAGGTCGAGGACCGCAGCGACGCGACCGGACTCGTGGCTCCCCAGGGTCCACTGGCGGCCACGGTGCTCGCCCGCGTGACGGACCTCGAGCTTGATCAGATCGCGAACTACCACTTCGCGCGAGGCAAGGTGGCCGGCATCGAGTGCATCGTCGCGCGGACGGGGTACACCGGCGAGGATGGCTTCGAGCTGTTCTGTGACGCATCGCGCACTCGCGAGCTATGGGAGGCGGTCGCCACGGCAGGCGCCGGCGACGGGATTCGGCCCTGCGGCCTCGGGGCGCGCGACACCCTGCGGCTCGAGGCCGGCATGCCGCTGTACGGGAACGAGCTCAGCCGTGACACGAATCCGTTCGAGGTCAATCTCGGACGCGTCGTCAAGCTCGAGAAGGGCGAGTTCGTCGGCCGGCCGGCGCTCCAGGCGGTCGCGGATGCCGGTCCGCGGCGCAAGCTCATCGGCCTCCAGATGGTCGACAACGCCATCCCGCGCACCGGCTACGAGGTCCGGGCCGATGGCGATGCCGTTGGCCGGGTCACCAGCGGGACGCTGTCGCCGACGCTCGGCACGAAGATCGCCATGGCGCTCGTGCCCACGGCGCACGCCGGCATCGGCAACGAGTTCGAGGTGATGGTCCGCGAGCGCCCCCAGCGTGCCGAGCAGGTAAAGTTGCCCTTCTACCGGCGTCCGCGCGACTGACCCGCGGCCCCCACCGCCCAAGAGGAGGTTCCATCGGCCGATGTCCTACCCCGATGATCTGGCGTACTCGCGTGAGCACGAGTGGGTGCGGATGGACGGATCGCGCGCCACCATCGGCATCACCAGCTTCGCGGCCGATGAGCTGGGCGACATCGTCTTCGTCGAGCTGCCGGAGGTGGGCGCACGCCTGACGCAGTTCTCCGCGTTCGGCGTGGTCGAGAGCGTCAAGGCGGTGAGTGACCTTCTCGCACCGATCTCCGGCGAGGTGGTCGAGGTCAACGAGGCCCTCCGAGACGCGCCGGAGCTCATCAACTCCGATCCCTTCGGTGACGGCTGGATCGCCGTGGTCGAGGTCGCGGACGCGTCGGAGACCGATGCGCTGATGGACGCCGCCGCCTACGGCCAAGAGACCGCCTAGGTCCGCGCGTCGCTGATGACCTACTCACCGCACACCGATGCCGACCGGGCGCGCATGCTCGATGCCATCGGTGTGGCGTCGGTGGACGACCTGTTCGCCGACATTCCTGCCTCGGTGCGTGCCACCGACTGGGACCTGCCGCCATCACTGTCGGAGCAGGAGGTTCGCGCCGAGCTCGCGCGGCTGGCGGGACGCAACCGCGTTCCTGAGATCTCCTTTCTCGGCGCGGGCGTCTACCGCCACCTGATCCCGTCGGTCGTGGGAGAGGTGATCGGCCGCCCCGAGTTCGCGACCGCGTACACGCCCTATCAGCCCGAGGTGTCGCAGGGCACCCTGCAGAGCATTTACGAGTTCCAGTCGCTCATCTGCGAGCTGACCGGCATGGAGGTCGCGACCGCCTCGCACTATGACGGCGCCACGGCCACCGCGGAGGCGGCGCTGATGGCCTGCCGCCTCACCCGACGCGCACGCGTGGCGGTGTCGGCTGGCGTCAACCCGGACTACCGGCGCGTGCTCGAGACGTACTGCTCGGGGCCTGGCATCGAGGTGGTCACGGTACCGGTCGACCTCGCCGATGGCGGGTCGGGCACGACCTCGTTGGAACCGCTGGCCGATGACGTCGCCTGCCTGGTCGCCGCACAGCCGAACTTCTACGGCCAGATCGAGCCGATGCGCGAGCTGGCCACCGTTGCGCACGATGCCGGAGCGCAGCTGGTCGCCGTGGTCGAGCCGACGTCGCTGGCGCTGCTGGAGTCACCCGGCGCGTACGGCGCCGACCTCGTGGCGGCCGAGGGGCAGCCGCTCGGCATCCCGGCCAGCTTCGGCGGGCCGTACGTCGGCCTCATGGCCGCGCGGATCGCCTCCGTCCGGCAGATGCCGGGACGGCTGGTGGGCGCCACCCGCGACGGCAGCGGACGCAAGGGCTACGTCCTGACGCTCCAGGCGCGCGAGCAGCACATCCGCCGCGAGAAGGCCGCGAGCAACATCTGCACCAACCAGGCGCTCATGGCGCTGGCGGCCACGGCGTATCTCTCGGCGGTCGGGCCGCGGGGCCTGCGCGAGGTCGCCGAGCTGTCGATGACCCAGGCGCGGCACCTGGCCGCGGCGATGGAGGAGGCCGGCGTCGGCGTGCGCCGCTTCGGCGGCAGCTACTTCGCCGAGGTCGCAATGCGGGTCCCCGACGCCGCGCGCCGCCATGCGGAGCTGGCGGAGCGGGGGATCGTGGCCGGGTACCTCGCCGAGCGCGATGCGCCGGAGCTGCGGGACACGTTGGTGCTGGCCACCACGGAGCTCACCACCGACGACGACATCGCGCGCCTGGTCTCGGCGCTGGAGATGACCCGATGAGCGTTGCCGAGGCGCCGGCTTCCGACACGTCCGGCCGCGGGTCTGCCTTCTCCGGCGCGACCGGTGGCGAGGAGCTGCGCATCGTCGAGCCCCTCATCTTCGAGCGCTCGCGCGCCGAGCGGCGCGCCGTTCGCTTCCCGCAGCCCTCCGACCGCGCGCGGCAGCGCGCCGCCGGGCAGCCGGCGCTGCCCGCATCGGCCCTCAGGGAGCAGGCGCCGCGGCTGCCCGAGGTGAGCGAGCTGGAGATGCTGCGTCACTTCAACCGGCTGGCGCACCTCAACCAGGCGATCGACCTCAACTTCTACCCGCTCGGGTCGTGCACGATGAAGTACAACCCGAAGGTCAACGAGTGGTCAGCGCGGCTCCCGGGCCTGGCCGAGTCGCACCCGCTCGATCCGGAGGCGCTGGCGCAGGGATCGCTGGAGCTGATGTGGCTGCTGGCCGAGCAGCTGAAGGAGATCAGCGGGATGGCGGCCGTGTCGTTGCAGCCCGCGGCCGGCGCGCACGGCGAGCTGACCGGCATGCTGATGACCCGTGCCTACCATCGGTCTCGCGGTGAGGGGGATTCGCGAACGAAGGTGCTCGTGCCCGACTCGGCGCATGGCACGAACCCCGCGACCGCAACCATGGTCGGCTACCAGACGGTGACGATCCGATCCAACGAGCGCGGCGGCATCGACCTCGAGGCCCTGCGTTCGGCGCTGGGACCCGACGTGGCGGCGCTCATGATCACCAATCCGTCGACGCTGGGCATCTTCGAGGATCAGATCGACCAGGTCGTCGCGGCGGTCCACGACGCCGGCGCCATCGCCTACATGGACGGCGCCAACCTGAACGCGATCCTCGGCCGCTTCCGTCCGGGCGAGGCCGGCTTCGACGTCATGCACTTCAACCTCCACAAGACGTTCAGCACGCCGCACGGCGGCGGCGGTCCGGGGGCCGGTCCGGTCGGCGTGAGCGACAAGCTCCAGCCGTTCCTGCCGAGCCCCACCGTCGTGCTCGTCGAGGGCGACGCGACGGACGTGCTCCGAAACGCGCGCGACGGTCGGTCGACGCCGGGCGCGCGGTGGACGTTGGACGACGATCGGCCCGACAGCATCGGCAAGGTGCGCAGCTGCTACGGCAACTTCGGCATGTTCGTGCGCGCCTACACGTACATCCGTTCGAATGGCTCGGAAGGGCTGCGCACGATCAGCGAGGACGCGGTGCTGGCGGCGAACTACCTCCGCGTCAGGCTGCACGACGTCTACGACCTGCCCTACGACCGGCTGTCGAAGCACGAGGTGGTGTTCAGCGGACGCCGGCAGAAGCGGGAGCATGGCGTGACGACGCTCGACATCGCCAAGGCCATCCTCGACCACGGCATCCATCCGCCGACGATCTACTTCCCGCTGATCGTGGAGGAGGCGCTGATGGTCGAACCGACCGAGACGGAGTCGCTCGAGACGCTCGACGAGTTCGTGACGATCATGCGCGGCATCGCCCAGCAGGCTGCGACCGACCCCGAGGCGCTCAAGCGTGCGCCAACGACGACGCCGGTTGGCCGCCTCGACGAGGCGGCGGCCGCACGCCGTCCCGACCTGCGCTACGTCTTCCCCGATGAGGCCGAACCAACCGCGGCGCCGCCGTCCGGCGAGCCGGGGCCGAAGGCGCCGACCGCCTAGCCCGGCGCGTGAAACGCCGCACGAAGGATCGGTCGGATGGCATCGACGGACGAGAGGGCCGGACGACCCTGCGCGGTCCCGAAGCCGCGGCCCCAGCATCGGACTGAACCAATCGAGACGGCCCGGCGTACTATGAGAAACCCCAGCGGCGATCGAGCTGCACAGGTGCCAGTGGAAGCAAGCGCGTCGAACGACCTCGTCAGGCGGATGCAGGGCGGTGACCTTGATGCCTTCGAGGAGTTCTTCAACACCTACAAGCGACCGGTCTACGCGACCGCGCTCGCCATCACGCGCGATCCGTTCCTTGCCGAGGAGGTCCTCCAGGACTGCTTCGTCAAGGCCTACCGCGTGCGCGAGCGGCTGGATCCCGAGCGTTCGCCGCTGCCATGGCTGCAGCGCGTCACCATCAACCTCTGCTACAGCCGCATCAGCCGCCGCAAGGCGCTGGCGGAGCCGATCACCAGCCTCATCACCAACCTGGTGGTCGACCTGTCGGCCCGCCCCGACCAGGTGGTCGAATCGCGCGAGGTGCTGGACGTGCTCCAGCGTGGCATCGACGCGCTGCCGCCCAAGCAGCAGACCGCGATCATCCTCTACTACCTGCATGGCTACTCCCTGGCCGAGGCCGCGGAGATCGCCAACTGCAACGTTGGCACCATGAAGTCACGCCTGCACTACGCCCTCAAGGCGCTCCGCGTCCGGCTGCCGGTCGAGCGTCGCGCACCGGTCGGCACGCCTGCGGCGGTGAGGATCACCACCCGATGAAGTGCCGTCGCATCTGCCGGGAGCTGCTCTGGCTGTCCCGCTTCGGCGAGCTCGGCCCGAGCTCTCAGCCGCACCTCGACCACCTTGCCGGCTGCCGTGGCTGCCGCGACGAGGTTGGCTTCGATCGCGCCATGGTCGAGCAGCTCCGAATCGCGCTCGCCGCGCGGATCGACAACGCGGCCCCGTCCTCGGCGGCGTGGGAGCGGATCCTGGTCCGCGCGCAGGCGCCGGAGCCAGCGCCGGCGGTCCGCTTCTGGCAGTGGTCGACCGCGGTCGTCGGCCGCCTGCGATTCGCGACCGCGATGGCCGGGACCGGCCTCGCGCTGCTGCTGGCACTGAACACCCAGGTCGTCGGGCTTCCCGGGACGACCGATTCCTCCGTGGATTGGGAGCGCAGCACGCTCCAGCAAGTGCCGCGCTTGCCGCGCGAGCAGTCGGCGCTGGCGCAGCTGACGCGCGCGTGGGGCAGCAACACCGATGCCGGCGCGCAGCGCCCGGACCCGGAGTCGGTCCTGACCGTCGTCTCGCGGCCGCCCGTCGCGACGGCGGACACCGAGCAGGCCGACGACCCGGTCGAGGCGCCGCAAGCGACCGAGCTGCGCCTCGTCATTCGTCCGCTTCAGACGCCGGAACCGACGCGCGGCGCATCGGCGAGCATTGAGCCGGATGGACTCGCCTGGCAGCTGGCGCCGAGCCAGCCTGGCGAGCCTTCCTGAATTCGTGGGACTGTGCGACACTAGCCCACCGTTCGGCTGGATCAGCCCCCGGATCACCGGCATTGGCCGTGACGACGACCGGAGCGGTGATCAGCATCAAGCATCAATCGTTTGGAGGAGTGTGGATGCGTAACTGGAGATGGGTCTCCGTCTTCGCCGTCCTGATCCTGGTGCTGGCCGCCTGCGGGCAGCAGCCGGGTGCGTCGGAGGAGGAGTCGGAGGCACCGCCCCCGACCGGTTCGGAAGCCCCGGCCCCGTCTGAGGACGGTGGCGCGGCGGGAGAGCCACAGCAGGGCGGCACGCTGGTCTTTGCCGGCGCGCGCCTGGCGGCGAGCCTCGATCCCGCACTGACCAGCGACGGCGAGTCGTTCCGCGTCCTTCAGCAGGTCTACGAGCCGCTCGTCGACCTCGCCCCGGGATCGGCCAACGAGCTCGTCGGCGTGCTGGCCGAGAGCTGGGAGGGTGAGCCCTCCGACACGACCTACGTCTTCCACCTGCGCGAGGGGGTCAAGTTCCACGACGGGACCGACTTCAACGCCGAGGCCGTGAAGATCAACTTCGACCGCTGGCAGAACTTCGCCGAGGAGTTCCAGGCGGATGCCTACTACTACGGCGCCGTCATGGACGGGTTCGGCCCGGACAACCTGATCGAGAGCGTCGAGGCGACCGATGACCTGACGGTCACGTTCACCCTGCGTGACCCGAGCCCGACCTTCCTGTTCGGGCTCGCGCTGACGCCGTTCGCGATCGTCAGCCCGGCGATCCTGGAGCAGACCAACGCCGACGATCCGGCGTCGAGCACCTTCGGCACCGAGGTCGTCCAGGGCGGCACCGGTCCGTTCATCCTCGAGGACTACGTCCCCGACGACAGCGCCGTGCTGGTCCGCAACGAAGACTACTGGGGCGACCCGGCCTACCTCGACCGCGTGATCATTCGCCCGATCGAGGACCCGGCGGCCCGGCTGCAGGCCCTCCAGGGCGGCAGCATCCAGGGCTATGACCTCGTCAGCCCGACCGACTACGAGGCGGTCGAGTCCACCGACGGGCTCTCCCTCATGGAGCGCCTGTCGTTCAACAGCCTGTACCTTGGCCTGAACCCGCTGGCGGAGGAGAACTCGGTCCTCACCGACATCGCCGTTCGCCAGGCGGTCGCCCTCGCGATCGACAAGCAGGCGCTGATCGACGCGTTCTACGGTGGACGCGGCTCGGTCGCCGACATCTTCCTGCCGCCGTCCAGCGGCTGGTACGAGGGCGTCCGCGCCGGCGTCAGCGACGAGAACACCTATCCGTACGATCCGGACGCAGCTCGGGCGCTGCTCGAGGAGGCCGGCTACGGCGAGGACAATCCCGCGACGGTTCACTTCTGGGCGCCCACGGGCGTGACCCGGCCGTACATGCCGGATCCGCAGGGCCTCCAGCAGGCCGTCACCACCATGCTCGAGGACGTCGGGTTCGTCGTCGAGCCGGACAGCTCCGACTGGAGCACGGAGTACACGAGTGCCGCGCAGAACGGCAACTACGAGCTCCACTTCCTGGGCTGGACCGGCGACTACGACGATCCGTCGAACTGGTATGGGGTCCACTTCGGCTACAGCCAGGGTGAGCCCGCGGCCCAGTTCGCATGCGACGCCGATGGGCTTGAGGACGCTATCAACACGGCCGATCAGACGCTCGAAGAGGCCGATCGCGCCGCGGCGTGGGGCGAGGCCGCCAACATCATCCACGGCCAGGTCTGCTTCGTGACCCTGACCCACGGTGATACGGCGCTTGCCTTCACCGATGCCGTCCAGGGCTACGTGCCGAACCCGACCGGTTCGGAGACCTTCACCTCGGTCTGGCTGACCGACGGCGGGGAGTAGCCGCAGCCTGACGCTCTAGACTGAGAGGGCCTCGGCCGATGGCCGAGGCCCTCTCGCTTTCCGCCACAGGAGGCGCCGAGCAGACACGTGGGCAAGTTCATCCTTCGCCGTCTTCTGCTGCTCATCCCGATCCTGCTCGGGCTGACGCTCCTGATCTTCGTCTTCATCCACCTGCTGCCCGGTGATCCGGCCATCGCCATCCTGGGCGACCGCGCCTCGCCGGAGAACGTCGAGCGCGTGCGCGAGGCGCTCGGCCTCAACGAGCCGCTGTACCAGCAGTACCTCGACTACATGGGCGGCCTCCTCCAGGGCGATCTCGGACGAAGCTTCATCACCAACCGCGACGTGGTCGACGACTTCCTGCAGCGTTTCCCGGCCACGATCGAGCTCAGCCTGTCGGCGATCATCTTCGCCATCGCGCTCGGCATCCCCCTGGGCCTGGTGACCGCCAAGCAGCGCGGCCGATGGGTCGACCAGGTGGGGACGGTCGCGTCCCTCATCGGCATCAGCATCCCGATCTTCTTCCTGGGCCTGATGCTCAAGTGGCTGTTCGCCATCCAGTGGCCGATCCTGCCGGATTCGGGGCGGATCGACCTCATCGAGTACTACATTCCGCGCGTGACGAACTTCATGACGATCGATGCGATCCTCGCCGGCGAGTGGGGCGGCTTCATCGATGCCGTGCGTCATCTCATCCTGCCGGCCGTCGCGCTCGGCACCATCCCGCTGGCGATCATCATGCGCATCACGCGGGCCAGCGTGATCGATGTCCTCAACGAGGACTACGTCCGCACCGCCAACGCCAAGGGCCTGCCGTCGGGCATCGTCGACGGACGACACATCCTGCGCAACGCGCTGCTGCCGGTCGTCACGGTCATCGGCCTGCAAACGGGGCTGTTGCTGGGCGGGGCGATCCTGACCGAGACGATCTTCGGTTGGGGCGGCGTCGGCACCTGGATCTACGATGCGGTGACCACGCGCGACTATGCCGTCATCCAGAGCGGGGTGCTCATGCTCGCCCTCATCTTCGTGCTGGTGAACCTCCTGGTCGACGTCAGCTACGGGTTCCTCAACCCGCGGATCCGGTACTCGTGACCACCCCGGCCGCCACCGTCGGCACCATTCCCGAGGACCGCCCGGTCGGCCTCTGGACCGATGCGCTGCGCCGCATGCGGCACAGCCCGGCCGCGCTCATCGGCGGCACCATCGTCGGGTTCTTCGTGCTCATGGCCGTGTTCGCGCCGTTCCTGGCGCCCTACGACCCGCGCATCGGCAGCCTGGCCGAGAGCTACCTGCCGCCCAACGCCGAGCACTGGTTCGGCACCAACGTGCAGGGCCAGGACGTCTTCAGCCGCATCATCTTCGGCTCACGCCTGACGCTCGGCATTGCCGTGCTGTCCGTGGTGCTGGGCGTGACCGTGGGCGCGACGCTCGGGTCGGTGGCCGGCTACTTCCGCGGCTGGGTCGACGCGCTGATCATGCGCAGCGTCGACATCATGCTGTCGATCCCGGGGCTGCTGTTCGCGATCGCGGTCGTGTCCTGGCTGGGGCGCGGCATCATCCAGATCGCCGTGGCCATCGCGATCGTCAACGTCCCGATCTTCGCGCGCCTGCTGCGCGGCAGCCTGCTGAGCCTGCGCGATGCCGACTATGTCATCGCCGCTCGCTCGGTCGGCGTGCGCGGGCCGGCACTGCTGCTGCGCCACATGCTGCCAAACGCGATCGGTCCATTGATCGTCCAGGCGACGCTGGCGCTCGCCACGGCCGTCGTGGATGCCGCGGCGCTCGGCTTCCTCGGGCTCGGACCTCCGGATCCGCGGACGCCGGAGTGGGGGATGATGCTCTCCGACACGTACCGCTACCTCAACGACGCCGTCTACCTCGCCTTCTTCCCCGGCGTCGCGATCGTGCTGTCGGTGCTCGGCTTCAACCTGCTCGGCGACGGCATGCGCGAGGCGCTCGACCCGAGGCTGCGCCGATGATCCGGAGCCTGCCCGACGAGGAGCTGCCGCTGCTGCGCGTGCGCGACCTGGCCGTCACGTTCGGTTCGGGCGAGCGGACCGTCCATGCGGTGAACGGCATCAGCTACGACCTTCAGCGCGGCGAGACGCTGGGCGTGGTGGGGGAGTCCGGGTCGGGCAAGAGCGTCAGCTCCCTGGCGCTCATGCGCCTGCTGCCGAAGCCAGCGGCGCGCATCACCTCGGGCGAGATCACCTTCGACGGCGAGGAGGTCCTGGCCCTGTCGGAGGAGTCGGTGCGCGAGATGCGCGGCAACAAGATGGCCATGATCTTCCAGGACCCGATGACCTCGCTGAACCCGGTGCTCACCGTCGAGCGCCAGCTGACCGAGGTCCTCGAGACGCACCGCAAGCTGAAGCGCCGCGGCGCCATCACGCGCGCCATCGAGCTGCTCGAGCTGGTCGGGATCCCCGCGGCGAAGCGGCGCCTGAACGACTACCCGCACCAGTTCAGTGGCGGCATGCGCCAGCGGGTGATGATCGCCATGGCCCTGGCCTGCGACCCGCAGCTGCTCATCGCGGACGAGCCGACGACCGCCCTGGATGTGACCATCCAGGCCCAGATCTTGGACCTCATGCGCTCGGCGGTCAGCGAGTTCGACACGGCGCTCATCCTGATCACCCACGACCTGGGCGTGGTGGCCGGCATGGCGCGCACGATCAACGTCATGTACGCCGGCTACATCGTCGAGCACGCCGAGACCAACGAGCTGTATGGGCGTCCGCGTCATCCGTACACGGTCGGGCTGCTGCAGTCGATCCCGCGCCTCGACGCGCAGGGTCGCGGCGAGCTGGTGCCGATCCAGGGCCAGCCGCCTGACCTGTCGCGCGAGATTCCAGGCTGTCCGTTCGCCCCGCGCTGCTTCAACGTCCAGGATCGCTGCCGGGTGGAGATGCCGCCCCTGGCGCAGGCGCCACAGGCGGCCGACGGGCACGAGATCCGGTGCTGGTATCCGGCCGACGGCGAGCGCATGGTGCCGTCGGGCTTCGAGGCGGAGCAGGCGTCGTGACGACGGCCACTGAGGCGCCACCGGTGACGCCTACGCCGCCTTCCGGCGCCGGCGAGCCACTGCTCCGGACCGAGGGGCTGCGGGTCCACTTCCCGATCACCCAGGGCCTGATCCTCGAGCGCCGCGTGGGTGCGGTCCGCGCCGTCGACGGGGTCAGCCTCGAGGTTCACAGGGGCGAGACCCTCGGCCTGGTGGGTGAGTCCGGCTGCGGGAAGTCGACCTTCGCGCGCGCCGTCATCCGGCTCGTCGACCCCACCGACGGGCGCATCTTCTTCGACGGCACGGACGTCACGACGCTCAGCGGCGACGGCCTGCGGCGCATGCGGCGCCGGATGCAGATGATCTTCCAGGACCCGTACGCGTCGCTCAACCCGCGCATGACCATCGGCTCGATGCTGGCCGAGCCACTCAGCGTCCACGGCATCGCGAGCGGCGCCGAGGCACGGCACCGCGTCGAGCAGCTGATCGAGACGGTCGGGCTGCCGCGAAACGCCGTCAATCGCTACCCGCACGAGTTCTCCGGCGGCCAGCGCCAGCGCGCCGGCATCGCCCGCGCCCTCGCCGTGCAGCCGGAGTTCATCGCCGCCGACGAGGCGGTCTCGGCGCTCGACGTCAGCATCCAGGCGCAGATCATCAACCTGCTCGCCGATCTCCAGCGCGAGTTCGACCTGACCTTCCTGTTCATCGCCCACGACCTGTCGGTGGTGCGCCACATCAGCGACCGGATCGCGGTCATGTACCTGGGCGAGGTCGTCGAGCTGTCGCCGTCCAAGCAGCTGTACGACCAGCCGCTGCACCCGTACACCGTCGCACTGGTCAGCGCCGTCCCGATTCCGGACCCGAAGGTCGAGACGCGCCGGAAGCGCATGATCCTGCGCGGCGACGTGCCGTCGCCGGCCAACCCGCCGTCGGGCTGTCGATTCCATACGCGCTGCTGGCTGCGCCGCGAGCTGGGCGATCCGGAGCGCTGCGTGGTCGAGACGCCGGAGCTGCGGCAGCTGCGCCCCGGACACGGCGTCGCCTGCCACTTCGCCGAGGAGCTCATGGGTGAGCGCCGCGGCCAGCTGACGACGGCCGCGGCCGACCACTCCGACGCGCGCACGACCGATGACGAGGAGGCGGTTGCGTCGACCGACATGGAGCCGTCGCCCGACCCGCTCGACCTGCTGCCGGGAGACGCGACGCAGCACTGATCGGCTAGGCTGCTCGCGTGGAGTACCGCATCGCGCTGGCGCAGGTCGCGCCACGGCTCGGCGACGTCGATGCCAACCTGGCCATTGCCGCCGATGCCGTCCGTCGCGCCGCGACCGAGGGCGCGGCGCTCACGGTCCTCCCGGAGCTTGCGCTGACCGGCTACCTGCTCCAGGACCTCGTGCCGGAGGTCTCGATGCGCGCCGATGACCCGCGCCTGCGTGCCATCGGTGCCGAAGCGCCCGACATGCTGGTCGTTATCGGCTTCGTCGAGGAAACCGATGACCATCGGTACTGCAACTCCGCCGCCCTGCTTCGCGACGGCCTGCTGGTCGGCCTCCATCGCAAGGTCTACCTCCCGACCTATGGCCTGTTCGACGAGGGCCGCTTCACCCGACCGGGCGACCGGATCCGGACGCATGACGTGGGCGCGCCGGTCGGACGAATCGGCCTCTCCGTGTGCGAGGACTTCTGGCATGCCTCCCTGCCGATGCTCCAGGCGCTCGATGGCGCGTCGCTCCTGGTGAACGTCGCCGCCGGGCCGTCACGTGCGCCCGGGTCGAGCGCGGGGCTGGCCGCCATCGAGGGCTGGCACAAGATGCAGGACACGTACGCCCTGCTGGGGACGGTGCCGCTCGCCTTCTGCAACCGGGTCGGCAACGAGGAGGGCCTCACCTTCTGGGGAGGGTCTCGCCTGCTCGCCGCGGACGGCTCGATCGTGGTGCAGGCGCCGCTGTGGGACGAGGCGCTGGTGGTTGGCACGCTGAACAGCGATGACCTCCGCATGCAGCGCTACGGCCTGCCGCTGCTGTCCGACGAGCGCCTCGAGCTCGTGCGTCGCGAGCTCGACCGGATCATCGCCGAACGCGCCGGCATCGATGGGGAGCAGCAGCCATGATCAGGTCGGGGCTTCCCACGTCCTCGGTGCTCGGGGCCGGCTCGGTGCTCGGCACCGGCGCGGCGTTTCGTCGGGCACCAATCACCGTCGGCTTGGGCGGTGAGGCCGCTCGGTGGGCCGGGGTGCATTCGTCAGCCACCGACAGCGCCGGCTTTCTGACGACGATTCGCGCTCGACCTGCCTGGCCTCCCGCTGCGAGCTCGCCGAAGCCGACCCTGGTTGGTACCTGGCAACGGCTCACGGGACCCCGGACGTGAGCACCGATCAAGCGGAGCCCATCGCGGCTCCGCTCCCGGCCATCGAGCCGAAGCAGGCAGTCGAGGTCATTACCGCATTCATCCGCTCGCAGATGGAGCAGACCGGCTTCTCACGCCTGGTGGTGGGGCTCTCCGGCGGCGTCGACTCGGCGGCCGTGGCCTACCTTGCCGCGCGCGCCATCGGCTCTGACAACCTTCTCGCCATCCGCATGCCGTATCGCACGTCGTCGGAGGCATCCGAGACCGATGCGCTGCGCGTGGTGGACGACCTCGGCTGCCGCACCGAGCGGATCGACATCACGCCGATGGCCGAGCCGATGCTCGAGCTGATCAGCGGCGAGGATCCCGCCGCCACGAAGGTGCGGCGCGGCAACGTCATGGCGCGCCAGCGGATGATCATCCTCTACGACCGGTCGGCCGCCTTCGATGCGCTGGTGGTCGGCACGAGCAACAAGACCGAGGCGCTGCTCGGGTACGGGACGCTGCACGGCGACATGGCGGCCGCCCTTCAGCCGATCGGCGACCTGTACAAGACCCAGCTGCGCGCCGTGGCGCGCGAGCTCGGCGTCCCCGAGGAGGTCGTCGCGAAGCCGCCATCCGCCGATCTCTGGCCCGGCCAGACCGATGAGGGCGAGCTCGGCCGTTCGTACGACTCACTCGATCGGGTGCTGTTCGCCCTCGTCGATCGGCGCTGGACGATCGGCCGATGCGTGGCCGCAGGTCTCGAGCGATCCTTGGTCGAGTGGGTGGCCGGCCGCGTGGCGCGCATGGAGTTCAAGCGCCAGCTGCCGCCGGTCGCGAAGCTGTCGCTGCGGACGCCGGGAATCGACCACCTCTACCCGCGGCGACGGCCGGGGTCGGCGCGGTAAGCGAGCAGTAACGGCCTGGTAATCGCCTGCCGCTAGCCTTTCCACAAGCGGCCGTCCTCGCCCCCGGTGCGCTGAGCTGATGGAAGGAGCCATCGCAATGAACAAGGTGATGCTCGTCGGACGGTTGACCCGCGACCCGGAGCTGCGGTCGCTGCCGTCGGGCAAGCACGTCTCGACCTTCACGATCGCGACGAACGAGTACCGCGGCGGGGGCAACGCCGAGCGCACGGAATATCACCCGTGCGTCGCCTGGGATCGCCTGGCCGAGATCACCGGCCAGTTCCTCTCGAAGGGGCAGCTGGTCGACATCGAGGGACGCCTCCAGACCCGCCAGTGGGACGACGACGCCGGCAAGCGACACTGGAAGACCGAGGTCGTCGTCGCGTCGCTGGAGATGCTCTCCGGCCGCTCGAAGAAGGAGTACGCCAAGGAGGCCCAGGCCGTTGCTGCGGCTCCCGATGGCGCCGAGGCCGAGGCGCCGGCATCCATCGCCGCCGCCGGCGCCACGAACGACCTCGAGGCCGTCGTGGCAATGTGAGATCAGGGCGGTGGGACGCTCCCCCCGGTCCCACCGCCCGACCGGTCCCGCTACGCCTGCGCCGCTAGCCCTTCGGCTCGACGACCGCGAGGACGTTACCGCTCGGATCGGTGAACCAGGCGGCCCACGAGTGCCCCATATCGGCGATGCCGTCGTGCGTCACCGGATCCGGGGCCGTGTACTCCTCGATCCGTACCCCTCGTGCGCGCAGGTCCTCGAGTGCCGCGTGCATGTTCGGCACGCGCCAGGCCATCTGCGTCTGCGTGTCCTTCGTCCCGATGGTGCTGCTCGTCACCGCGATCGACCCGCCGGCTGAGCCGAACACGATCCGATCGGGAAGGTCCTCACGCAGGATCGGCAAGCCGAGCACCTCGTGGTAGAACGCTCGACTCGCGTCGAGATCGGTCGAGAGCAGGATCGGAAACGCCGGATGGTCGCTCAGCATGGTTCGCCCTTTCGTCGAGCGGTTCGTGAGGGGTGCCTCGCCTATACTGACCGCCCGCGGCGGCTCATCGGCGCGTCGGCGTGCACAGGCGAAGGATCGGATGGCAGACGAGTACCCCTACAACGGGCGGCTGAGCCGCTGGGACGAGGTGGCCGAAGGGCTCGCCATCGTCGGCGTGCAGGCGCTCCAGGACCCATTCGAGTTCGCCGCCGGCCAGTACGCCACGCTCGGCCTGCTTGGACCCGAGGGCAAGCTCGTCCAACGGCCGATGAGCATCAGCTCGCCCCCCGATGACCTGAGCGAGTACGAGTTCTTCATTCGCCTCGTCCACAACGGCGCATTCACCCCGCTGCTCTGGCAGCGGAAGGTCGGCGACCCGATCAACATCAAGGGCGCCAAGGGCAAGTTCCTCATCCAGGACGACGGCCGCAACTGCCTCTTCGTCGCCTCCGGGACAGGACTGGCCCCGTTCATGAGCATGATCGAGACGATGCGGCGCCACGGCGACACGAGGCCAGTCATCCTCCTGCATGGCGTGAGCTACGACTACGACCTGGCGTGGCGCGAGCAGCTCGTGGAGCTCGAGGCGGGCGACGAGTTCCCGTTGCGCTACGTTGCGACCGTGTCGCGGCCGAACGAGTCGCCGGGCTGGGCCGGCGAGACCGGGCGCGTCGAGAGGATCGTCGCCGCACAGATGGACAACTTCGGGCTGAACGCGGAGAACACGACCGTCTACCTGTGCGGCAATCCGGACATGATCACGGCCGTCGACCAGATCGCCACCGAGCGTGGCTTCGCGCCCGAGCAGATCCGCAAGGAGCTGTACTGGCCGAAGGGGCGCGAGCACCGATGAGCGCGCGCGACACCTACTACCTGACCACGGCGATCTTCTATCCGAGCCAGCGCCCCGCGCTGCATTCGGTGTTCGAGGCCATCGGCGCCGACATGATCGCGCGCTACCAGCGGCTCATGGGTCGCGAGACCCGCTTCCTGACCGGCCTGGACGAGCATTCGGCCAACGTCGAGCGCGACGCGCGCGACCGAGGCATGGACCCGCGCGACCTGATCGACCCGTGGGCGGCGACCTGGAAGCGCACCTTCGAGCGCTACGCCATCAGCTTCGACCGATTCATCCGCACCACCGATCCGGACCATGCGGTCGCCTCGACCGAGATGGTCCGCCGCGCCACGGCGAATGGCGACGTGTACCAGGGCGTGTACTCCGGCTGGTTCTGCACCGGCTGCAACGAGTTCAAGACCGATCAGCAGCTGGTGGACGGGCGGTGTCCCGAGCACCCGACCCTGGATCCGCAGTGGCTGGAGGAGTCGAACTACTTCTTCCGTCTCTCGGCCTACCAGGAGCGCCTCGAGCGCCTGTATGCGGAGAACCCCGCGTTCTGCGAGCCGGAACACTTCCGCAACGAGGTCCTCGGCTGGCTGCGCGAGGGGCTGCGGGACTTCAGCATCAGCCGGGCCGGTGGCACGTGGGGCATTCCGTTCCCGGGCGATCCGTCGCACCGGATCTACGTCTGGTTCGACGCGCTGGTGAACTACCTCACCGGCGCGGGCTTCCCCAACCATCCCGACGAGGTCGAGCGCTGGTGGCCGGCGGACCTGCACGTGATCGGCAAGAACATCACGCGCTTCCACTGCCTCTACTGGCCGGCCATGCTCATGAGCGCGGGCCTGCCGCTGCCGAAGCAGGTCTTCGCGCACGGCTTCATGCTCGAGCGCGGCGAGAAGATGAGCAAGACGCGCGGCAACGTCCGCGACGCGTGGGAGACGGCCGACATCATGGGCGTCGACGGCGTCCGCTACGCCGTGCTGCGCGAGGTCCCGTTCGACCGCGATGCCGACGTCACCTGGGACGGCTTCGTGCGCCGATACAACGCCGACCTGGCCAACGACCTCGGCAACCTGGTCAACCGCACCATCAGCATGGCGACGCGCTACCTGGGTGGCGAGCTTCCGCCAGTGACCGATGCGGGCGCCGCCGCGGACCTCGAGCTGCGTGCCGCTGCCGAGCGGTCGGTGGCCGCATATCGTGCCGCCATGGAGCGGCACCACCTCGACGAGGCGCTGGCCGCGATGATGGAGCTCGCGGGCGCCGCGAACGGCTACGCCGAGTCGCAGGCGCCCTGGGCGCTGAACAAGGCGGGGGAGCGCGAGCGCGTGGGCCAGGTGCTGGCCTGCATGGCGGAGGCGTGCCGCATCGTCGGGCATCTGCTCGCGCCGGTCGCGCCGGTGGGTGCAGGCCGCATTCACGAGCAGCTCGGCGTGACGGCGCAATACGACGAGCGCGGCTCCGGCGGGCCGGGGCTCGATGCGCTGGTCCGTTGGGGCGCCGGTCCGTCGCCGTGGCGGACGGGGACGGCCAGCCCGGTCTTCCCGCGGCTCGAGCTGGAGGCGACCGCCTGAGCCGCCGCCGCAGCCCTCGGCGACTCCCGGGTCTCGTCGACTCGCACGCCCATCTGCAGCACGACCGCTTCGGGGGCGAGGTCGAGCCCGTGCTGGAGCGGGCCGTCGAGGCGGGCCTGGAGCGGATCCTGGTGCCCGGCTGGGACATCGCCTCATCGGAGGCGGCGCTCGAGCTCAGCGCCCGCTACCCCGGCCTGCTGGACGCGGCCGTCGGCGTCCATCCGCACCACGCTCGTGACATGGACGAGGCCGCCTGGGCCCGCCTGGAAGGGCTCATGGCCGACTCGCGGACGCGCGCCATCGGCGAGATCGGGATCGATCACTTCCGTAACCTCTCGCCGCCGGACGTGCAGCGCGCGGTCTTCGACCGGCAGCTGGAGCTGGCGGGCCGGCACGGGCTGGCGGTGCTCGTCCACGATCGTGACGCGCACGCGGAGG
>DASVDT010000064.1:0-5303 GCA_036380955.1 Candidatus Limnocylindria bacterium
TGATGCCGGGGCGCCTGGTGGCCGACACCATGGCCATCATGGCCAGCCTGGATCCCGTCATGGGCGGCGTGGACAAGTAGCGCATGGACTTCGAGCTGCTCCTGGGCATCGGTCGCTTCGTGCTGGCCACGACGCTGCTGCTGCTGCTGACCGTGCCGACCGCCTTCGTCATCATCCAGATGGAGATGAAGATCATTGCCCAGATGAACCTGCGGTTCGGCCCGAACCGCATCGGCTACAAGGGCATGTTCCAGTCCACCATCCACGGCTTCAAGGTGCTGGCGAAGGAGGACACGGTCCCCGACCAGGCCGATCGATCGGCGTTCACGCTCGCGCCGTGGATGGTCTACATGGCAGCCGCGATGAGCATGCTGGTCATGCCGTTCGCGCCCGGCGCGATCGCGGCGGACTTCAACATCGGCATCGTCTACTTCTTCGCCGTCCTCGGCCTGTCGGTGGTCGGCCTGCTCGTGGCGGGCTGGGCCAGCTACAACAAGTACTCGCTCCTCGGCGGGCTGCGATCGGCGGCGCAGATGGTCAGCTACGAGATCCCGCTGACGCTGTCGATCGTCGGTGCGGTGGTGCTGGGCGGGACCCTCAGCTTCAGCGAGCTCATCGGCTGGCAGCTGGAGCATGGCTGGCTGCTCATGTGGCAGCCGTTGGGACTGGCGATCTTCTACGTCAGCTCGCTGGCAGAGGTGAACCGCACGCCGTTCGACATGGTCGAGGCGGACTCCGAGCTCGTGGCGGGTCCGTTCACCGAGTACTCGGGCATGCGCTTCGGCTTCTTCTTCTTCGCCGAGTACGTCGCGCTGTTCATCATGAGCGGCATCCTGGTCAGCCTCTTCTTCGGCGGCTGGCTCGCGCCGTGGCCGTTCCCCGCGCAGCTCGACGGGTTCCTCGGCACGATCTGGGGCATCTTCTGGTTCTTCCTGAAGACCTACATCTTCGTGTTCATCGCCGTCTGGCTGCGCGCCACGCTGCCGCGCGTCCGCGTCGACCAGCTCATGGGCATGGCCTGGAAGGTTCTCCTCCCGCTCGCCCTGGTCAACCTGTTCATCACGGCGGCCGCCGTGGTCGTGTTCGAGCTGTGAGCGCCGTGCGTCACCGGATTCACACTACGGCTGCACGAGGTGCCGTCGTGAGCCGCTCGGAGGGTTGCATCGACCGTTCGGTCGCCACGAGTCACGCGTCGGCACACAATTCGGCAATCTGTGCCGCGATTCAGCACTCCGCGTCGCTGACATGTGAATCTGGCGATCGGGCGCGAAGCGCGCACGCGAGAGGAATTCGGTAATGGCATTTCCGGGCATCGGCATCGCCAAGGGCATGGCGACGACGTTCAAGAACTTCTTCGCTCCGAAGGTCACGCGCCAGTATCCAGAGCAGCGCCCGGAGATCCCCGACCGATGGCGCGGCCGGCTCGACCTCATCTACGACCCCTTCGGCGAGCACAAGTGCCAGGTCTGCTTCCAGTGCGCGCAGGTCTGCCCGGTCGAGGCGATCGACATGAGCGGCTTCGACTCGCGCGGGAACCGGATCCGCTACGGCATGCCGGAGATCTACGACGAGCGCAAGGATCCGAACGCGTACCGCCGCGCGGGTCTGCCGGCGAGGCCGATGCGCAACCCGGCGCGCTGGGACGACGCGATCGACGCGGCCTGGGTCGCCGAGACGATCACCGGGTTCGGCGGCCGACCGGAGTCGCTGGTCGCCATCTTCCGTGCCGTGGAGGATCGCTTCGGCTATCTCCCCGAGCGCGCGCTGCGCCTCATCAGCGACCAGCTGAGCATCCACTGGGCGCAGGTGTTCGGGGCGGCCGGCCTCGGCGGCTTTCGGCTGCTCCCGGTCGAGGGCCACGTCGTGACGGTGTGCGATTGCGCCTCATGCCGCTTCGCCGGCGGGCCGGCGGTCCTGGCCGCCGTCGTCGAGGAGCTCGGCATCCAGCCCGGCGAGACCACGCCCGACGGGGCATTCACGCTGGAGGTCGCGACCGATGTCGGGGCCGGCACGCTGAGCCCCGCCATCCGCGTCGACACCCTGGTCTACGGGCCGCTCGACGCCAGCAAGGCGCAGCACATCGTCCACGAGCGGCGCGCCGCCTCGGCGGCGGTCGGGGCCCGCAGCTGATGGCGGGCGCCCTCTCTCCGCAGATCCGGATCCTCTCGGCTGGCGAGCACCGCCTCGTGACCGACATCGGCCGCGTGGACCCGGGCAGCCTGGACAGCTATCGCACCCACGGTGGCTACGCCGGGCTCGAGCGCGCGGTCACGCGACTGTCGCCCGAGGAGGTCATCGCCGAGATCGAGGCCGCCGGCCTGCGTGGCCGCGGTGGCTCGGGCTATCCGGCGGCGGAGAAGTGGCGCGCGGTGCGCGCGAGCGGCGCGGATCGACGCATCGTCATCGCCAACCTCATGGGCGCCGATCCGAGCTCGCTCGGCGATCGCGCGCTGGCCGAGGGCAACCCGCATCTCATCATCGAGGGCGCGCTCATCGCGGCCTACGCGTCCGGCGCCGGCGAGGCCATCGTGGCCGTGCGGCGCGAGTGGACCGAGGCCATCCAGCGGCTTCGTGTCGCCGCCGCCGAGGTGACCGGCGCCCACCTGGCCGGCTACCTCATGTTCGGGACGGACACGAGCGTCCAGCTGAGCATCTGGGAGGGATCGGGCGCGTACGTCGCCGGCGAGGAGACCGCGCTCATCGCCGCGCTCTCGGGAGACCGCGGCATGCCGCTCATCCGCCCGCCGTACCCGACGGAGCGCGGACTGTGGACCGTGCCGAGCGTCGTGCAGAACGCCGAGACCCTGGCCCACGCGGCCTGGATCCTGTCGCACTCGGCCGACGCGTTCGCGTCCGTGGGCACCGACACCAGTCGCGGCACAAAGCTCGTCACGGTGATGGGCCGCGTGGCCGAGCCGGGGCTGCTGGAGGTGCCGCTCGGCACGCCGCTGCGGGAGCTCGTGGCCATGGCCGGCGGGCCGACCGGCACGACCAAGGCGCTCTTCGTCGGCGGTCCCGGGGGCGGTGCCCTGGACGCCGGCGAGCTCGGCACGCCGTACGACTTCGAGCCACTCGAGGCGGCCGGCGCCATCATCGGCTCCGGCTCCGTCCTGGTTGCCGACACCTCGACGTGCATGGTCGACAGCGCCCGCTTCTTCGCCGATTTCAGCGCGCGCGAGGCGTGCGGCAAGGCGGTTCCGTGCCGGATCGGCACCCGCCGGCTGGTGGAGGCGCTCGATCGCATCCTGGCCGCCACGCCACGACCCAATGACTTCACCCTGCTGCGCGAGCTGTCGAAGAAGGTCAGCGACACCGCACTGTGCAAGCTGGAGCGCCTGGCTCCCGGGCCGATCCTGACGACGCTGGCCCGCTTCGAGGACGAGTACCGCGCGCACGCGGAACGCGGCGAATGCCTGGCCGGCGCATGCCAGACCAGACAGCTGCGGCCGCTCCTCGAGCCCCTCGGCGGCACGGACGCAGCCGCACCGCTAGAGTAGGAACCGATGGGCTTCGGAACGACGAACGGCCACGCCGCCGGAAACGGAAACGGCAACGGGACCGGCAACGGCAAGGTCACCGACTACACCCCGCTGTGGCCGATGGTGCCCGGCACTCGCAAGATCAGCGTCACCATCAACGGTACGCAGGTCGAGGCCGAGGAGGGCCAGACCATCCTCCAGGCCTGCCGCGTCCTGGGCATCGACATCCCGACGCTGTGCTACGAGCCGAAGCTTGCGCCATACGGCGCCTGTCGCATCTGCGCGGTCGAGGTCGAGGGCGTCGAGGGCACGCCGATCAGCTGTGGCACGACCATCACCGAGGGCATGGTGATCACCACGCACTCGGAGCGGGTGATCGAGAACCGGCGGATGGTGCTGGAGCTCATCTTCAGCGACCACGACGCGTACTGCCTGCCCCCGTGCCAGTTCAAGTGCCCCACCCGCGTCGACATCCCCGGCTACCTGAAGCAGAACACGCTGGGCAACTGGGAGGAGGCGACGCGCATCCTCAAGCGCTCGCTGCCCTTCCCCTCCATCCTGGGCCGGGTCTGCCCCGCCCCGTGCGAGACGCACTGCCGGCGCGAGGAGGTCGACACCGCCATCGCCATCCGCGACTCGCACCGCTACTGCGCGGATCGGGTGCTCGAGGTCGATGCGCCGGCACCGATCCCGTGGCCGAAGGACCCGCCCACCGGCCGTCGGGTTGCCGTCATCGGTGCCGGCCCGGCCGGCCTGAGCGCCGCCTACTACCTCCAGCTGCGCGGCCACCACTGCGACGTGTTCGAGGCCGAGCCGGAGCAGGGCGGCATGCTGAGATACGGCATCCCGCAGTACCGCCTGCCGAAGGGCTGGATGGACCGCGAGCTCAACCACGTCTGGGAGCTGGGCGCCGAGCTCAAGCCCAACATGCGGCTCGGGCGCGACTTCCACCTCGGCGACATCATCGACGACTACGACGCCATCTACGTCGGCATCGGCTGCTACAAGTCGAACGAGCTCGGCATCCCGGGCGAGGACGCCGATGGCATGGTCAACGCGCTCGAGAACCTCTACAACTCGACCCGCGGCGTTCCCGTCCCGCGCCTGAAGGGTGCCCGGGTGGTCGTCATCGGCGGTGGCTTCACGGCCATCGACTGCACCCGGACCTCCGTGCGCCAGGGCGCCGCCGAGGTCACGCTCGTCTACCGCCGCGACCTCAAGGACATGCCGGCAGCCGATGAGGCGCACGAGGCGATCGAGGAGGGTGCGCGGCTCATCTTCCAGGCAGCGCCGACGCGGATCATGACCGACGAGAACAACAAGGTCACCGGCGTCGAGTTCCAGCGCATGAAGCTCGGCGAGCCCGACGAGAAGGGCCGTCGGCGACCGGAACCGATGGCCGGCACCGAGTTCGTGGTCGAGTGCGACACCGTCCTGGGCGCCATCGGCCAGGGACCGGACCTGGCCTGGATCGAGTCGGAGCCCGACGAGATCCGCGCGGGGCTCGAGGTCAGCCGCCGCGGCACGCTGGTCAGCGAGGAGCACATCTTCCGCACCGACGTCCCGAAGGTCTTCGCGTCCGGCGACGTGCGGACCGGCGCCGCCACGGTGGTCGAGGCCATCGGCGAGGGCCGGCGCGCCTCGTACGCCATCGATTACTGGCTGCGTGGCCACGACCTCGACGACCCCCAGGTGCGGCGCATCGTCACCGAGCCGCAGCCGAACTTCCTGACCATCGTCCCCTTCACCGATGACGTGAAGGAGCCTCGCGCCATCATGGGCAAGCTCGAGGCCGACGAGCGCAAGACGAACTTCAACGAGTAC
>DASVDT010000065.1:0-10179 GCA_036380955.1 Candidatus Limnocylindria bacterium
GCAGCGCTCGCAGACCGATGGTCCATCCTCGAGCATCGAGTGGATGACTTCGGTCACGGAGCCGCAGGAGCGGCACTGGTAGTCATAGGTCGGCACGGCGCCGGCATGATCCCAGAGCTTCGAGTGCCGCGCAACGCGACGACGGCGCGATGCCGCCACCGCGCTCGCGACGGGCGATCTATCGGCGCCGATTCACCGGAAGCCGGTGCTGCCTGTCAGGCGGTCGATCGATCGGCCATCGTCGGGCGTGAGCGACACGCGAACGCGCGCCTCGTGCGGCGTGGTGACCGATAGGGTGGCCAAGCGCCACGTGAAGGTGCGCTCTGGCGGGATGCGGTCGTTAGATCGGCCACCCACCAGCCACCAAGCCCCTGGCTACGCCTCGGAGGCGCGGGCTCCGATGCGAGACCACCATCGGCGCGTCGCGCGCTGGCTGGCCGGCTGAGGTGTCAGATCGGGCTCCGTGACGAGCCGAGCCACGGCGTGCAGGTCGTCGGCGAGCTTCTCGCGCGGGAACTTCAGCACGACCGGCTTGCCCTCGTTCGAGGCGATGACGGCCTTCGGACCGTTGCTGACGACCGTTGCCGAGATCGGCAGGCCGAGCGAGCTCGCCATGTCCTGGACGCGGATCCCGTGGTTCGCTCGATTCACGACGACCCGGATGCCGTTGATGAGGCCGAGCTCGCGCGCCAGCTCCAGGAACTGCGAGCTGTTGCGGAGGGCGCCCACCTCGGGCGTCACCACCAGGAAGATCTCGTTCGAGACGGCGAGCATCGCCATGGTGCGGTCGTCATAGCCGGGGTGGTTGTCCACGATGACGTACGAGTGGTGGTTGCGCGCCCAGCGCATCGCCGCCAGCAGCAGATCCACCGAGACGCGCTCGGACTCCGCCGGGTCGGTGCCCCAGGTGAGGACCTTGACGCCGCTGTCGGGATGCTGGCTGACGACCTGCTCGAAGGCCGCATCGGTCCACTCCTCCGGAGGACTGTCGGCCAGGTCGGCCAGGCCCATGCGGTACGGCACGTCGAGGACGGAGGTGACGTTGCCGACACCGACGTCAGCGTCGAAGAGCAGGACCTCGGCGCGCGTCTGCTGGCGCAGCGCGACGGCCATGTTCACGGAGATCGTCGTCTTGCCGACGCCGCCCTTCGGCGCGAAGACGCTGACGACGTGACCCTCGCCGGCGATCGGTGCCCCACTCAACCCTTCGCCACTCGCCCATGCGCCCGACTCAATCGGAAGGTGGCGACCGGTGCGAATCAGGAGCGCCTGGAGCCGATAGACCAGCGCGTCGGGCGGCAGCGGCTTGAGGGCGACCTCGTCGCCGGCGCCGCCGATGCTCTCGGGCAGGTTCGTGTCCGCTCCGACCAGCAGCAACGTCGGCGTGACCGTCCCGTTGTGCAGGTGCGCGTACAACGGGCCGACGACCTCCGGCGCCAGGTCGCAGTCGATGACGCCGAGATCGGCGCCCGGTGCCTGGCTCGGATCCGCCGCGTCGAACAGGAGCGGCTCGAAGCCGGCGCGCCGCAGCGCGTCGGTGTGCGCATCGGCGTCACGGCCGACGGCAAGAAGAATGGTGGGTCGCTCCATTGCCCTTCCTTACGGTGGAGAGTGGGGGTCCGGTGATGTTGGGCACCATCGTCCGGCCGTTCGGGCGGATCGGCAATGGGACTCGGGGCGACCTGCGGGCCAGCCCGAAAGTACTCCCCCGCTTGACGCCTACGCGCCGCGCGCCATCCTCATGCCGCACTTGGGGCAGTAGAAGGCGCTGGCATTCCCCGCCTCGTAGCCGCAGTGCGCGCAGGTGAGGCCCGATCGGCCGCCGATGGAGGGCAGGCGCGCCTGCTCGGCCTCGCCCAGGCTGTAGCCCGAGGCCACCACCTGTTGGTAGAGCGAGCTCAGAAGCTTCTGGCCGATGCGCTCGGTGTCGCCGCGCAGGCCCTTGCCACCCCAGCCGACGACGGCTCGCACGATGAGCTCGCCCGACAGCTCGTCCCAGTGCGAGGCGAGGCCACCGACGATGGCGTTGTACTCGGGATAGCCGCTCGTATCGGTGTCGCCGTGAAGCAGTCCGCACGAGAAGGTGTCCACGGTCATGTCGAGCGCATCGGTCATCTCGAGGACGTACAGGCCATGCCGTCCGATCGGGCTCACGTCGCGGCGTGCCAGCACCCACTGCTGCACCTCGTTGAAGCGCTCGATGGCTGGCGATGCATCGGAGTACTCGAGCGGCAGCGGCGACACTGTCTCGACCGTCGTCTGGCTCAGCGGCTCGACGATGCCGGGGATCGCAGCGGCCACGGCGGGATCGGCGGGCAGGCGAAGGCCGTCACTGCTGCGCGCGACGAGCGAGATTCGCAGGCTGTACTCCTGCGCCGTGACCTCCTCCTGGACCGGAGACGGCGGCGGAGGTGGCGGTGCGGCGTCCTGCTTCTTGCGCCTGAGGAAGGACATGGGTAAGGGATTCCCTTTCAGCCAGCGGCGTCGCGATTCTACCAGCGGGCGGTGTCCCACCGGCCATGGGCCGATCGGGTCATCCGCCCGGCCGCTGGAGCTGCGCGCGCTCGGCCTGCAGATCGCCCAAGCGCATTCGCTCGCGCTCGACGACCGCCGCTGGCGCATTCTTGACGAAGGCGTCGTTGGCGAGCAGCACGCGCAGCCGCTCGATGTTCTCGTCCAGCTCGGCCAGGCGCGCATCCCGCCGCGCGGCCGAAGCGTCGGCCGCGGCGGCATCAACGCCGAGCCAGGCGGCACCGAGCGGGCTTGCGGCGACGAGGGCTGGGCGCTCGCCACCGTCCGCGCGATCGATGGGGCGCACGCGCGCCAGGCCCTCGAGGTACGGCGTCGCCTCGCGCAGCGCATCGGCGGCGGCGTCGTCGGGCGGCTCCACCACGAGGGGGACCCACTGCCCCGCGGGCGTGCCGGCCTCGGTCCGCAGGTTGCGGACCCCGCGGACCAGCGTCGAGACGCCGGCGAACGCGGCCTCGGCACTCGCATCGCGAGCGCTCGGCGCCGGCCACGATGCCGTGATCAGGAGTGGCTCGCCAGCGGTCACCTCGGGTGCCGCCTCCCCCAGCGCGCCCCAGATCTCCTCGGTCACGAATGGCATGAGCGGGTGCAGCAGGCGGAGGATCGTCGCCAGGCCCTGCGCTGCCGCCTGCCAGGTGGCGTGGCGCTCGGCGTCGGACGCATCGGCGCTTCGGAGGTCCACCTTGGCCATCTCCAGGAACCAGTCGCAGTAGTCGCTCCACGCGGCCTCGTACACCGTCGCCGAGTACCCGGCAAGATCGAGGGCGTCGAGCTGCCGCGTCGCCTGCTCCGTCGCCTCGGCCAGCCG
The DNA here is from genome assembly GCA_036380955.1 of Candidatus Limnocylindria bacterium. Lineage (GTDB taxonomy): Bacteria > Chloroflexota > Limnocylindria > QHBO01 > QHBO01 > JACDBZ01. The sequence goes on from DASVDT010000065.1 coordinate 3,338, forward strand.
AGAGGCGATCCAGCGCACGGCGAGCGTCGAACCCGCGGGACCCGCGTCACCGGACGGCCGGCTGCCGAGCACGAAACGAGCTGCGTTCCAGAGCTTGTTGGTGAAGTTCCGGCCGCCATCGAGCTTCGCCTGCGTCAGCCGCAGGTCGCTGCCCGGCGCCGAGCCGTTGACGATCGCGAAACGCAGCGCATCGGCACCGATCTCGTCGATCTTCTCGAGCGGATCCACGACGTTGCCCTTCGTCTTGCTCATCTTCTGGCCGTACGGATCGCGGATCATGCCGCTCAGGTAGACGGTGTGGAACGGCTCGACATCGGTGCAGAAGAGGCCGAGCATCATCATTCGCGCCACCCAGAAGAAGAGGATGTCGTACGCCGTCTCCATGACCGACGTCGGATAGAAGCGCTGCAGGTCCGGCGTCTCGTCCGGCCACCCGAGCGTGCTGAACGGCCACAGGCCGGAGCTGAACCAGGTGTCGAAGATGTCGGTCTCCTGGCGCAGCTCCGATGCGGGCCGGCCGCACTCGGCGCACGCATCCGGACCGCCGTCCAGATCGCTGACGGTCACGTGCCCATCGGGGCAGAACCATGCCGGGATCCGATGGCCCCACCACAGCTGCCGCCCGACGGCCCAGTCGTGGATGTTCTCCATCCAGTGGGCGAACACCTTCTCGTAGTGCGCCGGAACGATCTTCGTTCGACCTTCCCGGACCGATGCGAGCGCTCGCTGCGCGAGCGACTCGACGCGGATGAACCACTGGACCGATAGGCGCGGCTCGACCACGGTGCCGCAGCGATCGCAGTGGCCGATGACCATCTCGTGCTGCCGCTCGTCCTCGAGATCGCCCATGTCCCGCAGCCGATCGACGATGGCCTCACGCGCCTCGTAGCGGTCGCGGCCGAAGAAGTCGCCGCCCTCGGCGTTGATCCGCGCCTGCTCGTCGAGGATCGTGATCGCCGGCAGGTCGTGGCGCTTGGCGAGCTCGTAATCCTCTGGGTCGTGTGCCGGCGTGATCTTCACCGCGCCGGTCCCGAATGCGCGCTCGACGTGCTCGTCGGCGACGATCGGCAGACGCCTGCCGAGGAACGGAAGGATCGCATGGCGACCGACGAGATGTCGGTACCGATCGTCGTCGGGGTGGACGGCGACGGCCGTGTCACCCAGCAGCGTCTCGGGACGCGTCGTCGCGACGCTGATCCAGGCGTCTGGATCGGCGCTGCCGTCCTCGCGCTCGAGGTGATAGCGGATCGTCCAGATGGTGCCGGTCTCGTCGCGGTGGACGTTCTCGAGGTCGCTGATGGTCGTCAGGCAGCGCGGGCACCAGTTGACGAGCGCCTCGCCGCGGTAGACGAGGCCCGCGTCCCACAACCGCTTGAAGGCGACGCGCACCGCCCGCGCACTGCCCTCGTCCATGGTGAAGCGCGTGCGGCTCCAATCGGCGCTCGCGCCCAGGCGGAAGTGCTGGTTGGTGATGAGATCGCGCGTCTCGTCCATGAACTGCCACATCCGCTCGAGGTACTTCTCGCGCCCGAGCGACGCGCGGTTCTCGCCCTCTTCGGCCAGGATGCGGTCGAGGACGAACTGCGCCGCGATGCTGGCGTGGTCGACGCCCGGCAGCCAGAGCGTGTCGTCGCCGCTCATGCGGTGATAGCGGATCAGCGTGTCCTCGACCGTCGTGCGCGCAGCGTGGCCGAGGTGAAGCGCGCCGGTGACGTTCGGCGGCGGTTGAATGATCACGAACGGCACGGCACCTTCCGGCGCCCGTTCCGCCGGTCGGAAGGCATCGGCCGCCATCCAGCGCTCGTAGATCGCCGGCTCGACGGCGGCGGCGTCGTAGCGCGGGGCGAGCTCGCGTCGCGTCGTCGTCATCGGTCCGTCTCCTTCATTTCGCGCCAACAAAAAGCCCGTTCGTCGAAGGACGAACGGGTCGTGGTACCACCTTCGTTCGCGACGGCTCAGTGCCGTCGCCTCGTTGCCTCCGCGTTATCGGGCGGACCCGTCAGGCTCGCGCGCGACCTTCGCCCTCGCGTTCCGCAACGGGCTTGCAGCCGGTGGCCCGTCTCTCTGGAGCGGCCGGTGGAGGGGTACTCCTCGCGGTCATCGCCGAGGCAGCATCTTACCACCACGATGAATGGGAGCTCCCATTGCCAGATTCACAGCGCGGCTGCACGAGATGACGACGAAGGGGCAATCGCGCCGGTTTCGAGTCCACCAGCACCGACATTCACTCCCGAGGCGACATTCCGGTGCATGGGTCGCTCGAATCGCCACCGGGCGTCGCTGGGGTGTGAAGCTGGGAGCAGCCGCCTCGAACGGCGTGACGAAGGCGCGGTGCTCAGCGAGCGCGATCGAGGGTGACGCGGAGGCCGCCCTCGGACCGATCCTCGATCTTCGCGCCGTCGCCCTCGAGCGTGGCGATCGCCGCCCGAACGTCGAAGCCCGCGGCGTGCGTCGCGCGGAACACGAACTCGCCGGTCTGTCCCAGGCTCAGGGCGACGCCATCGATGCCGTCGACGCCGGCGAGCGACTGGCGGAAGCCGGTGATCGCGCCGAAGCTGCCCAGGCCCTTGACCACCACCTCGGTGGTGACCGCCTCAGCGGCCGGAGTCGATGCGGCCGGCGACGATGCGGTCGTCGTGTCAGTCTTTGCGGGCAGCTTGGCGTCGAGCTCCGCAAGGCGCGCCGCGAGAACCTCTTCCTCGGCGGGATGGATCTCCGGTGCGCCGGCACCCACGCCATTCGAGCCGCCGGCGACGGGCTCGGCCGGGACGTCCACCGGAGCCGGCGCCGCCGAAGCGGCGTCAGCCGCGGAAGCGCCCTCACTCGATGCGGCCGCGGCGGGCGCGGTGACGGCCGACGCGGCGGCAGCCGCACCGGACAGCGTCGGCGGCTGCGGCATGCGCTTCGCGGCGGCCGCAAAGGCGGCCGGATCACCGATCTCGGCGAGCTGCGCGTGGTAGGCCTCGAGCTCGCGCTCGTACTCCGCCACGCGGTCGCGCAGGGCCTTCGTCTCGGCCTCGGTGCGTGCCTGGTCACTCGCCAGCTGCTGATCGAGCTGTGCGCGGCGTGCCACGACGCGCTGCTCGGCCTCGGCCTTGATGCGCTCCGCCTCGGCCTGGGCCCACTCGCCCACGCCGGCGACGTCCGCCTCGGCACGCGACCGGAGGTCCTCACGACGCTTCTCGGCATCCGCCTCGAGCTTGCGGACCTGCTCGTCGGCGCGTGCGCGGAGATCTGCCATGCCACTGTCGCGAGCTTCGTCCGCCACGCGTCGCATGGCGGCAACGAGGTCGCGCATGAACTCGTCGGACTCCGCGGGCGGTGCGGCAGCGCTGGCCGGCTGCGACACCGCGGCCTCCGCGTCGGGTGATGCGCCAGGCTCGGCCTTCGCCGTCTCGGGCGCGGCCGCCGCGGCGACGTCTGGCTTCACGGCTTCTGCCTCCACGGCAGCCTCAGCCGGCTCAGGGGTCGTGGCGGCCGCACCATCGGCCGGAGTCCCAGCCTCAGTGGACGTGGCCGCGGCCGGGTTCGACGCATCGGCGGGGGTCGCCGATTCGCCCTCCGGGGTGGTTTCGCCGGTCTCGGGCGCCCACGGCAGGCGGAAGCCCGGACGACGCTGGTTCGCGGTCATGTGCTCGGATCGCTCCTTCGACTGGGTGGTGCGGCCTGTCCACATCCTAGCCGCGGCCGGCCACGGGTATCAGTCGCCGAAGGTACGGGCGTCGTCCGGGACTCCGGTACCCCCCACCCGGCGTTTACCATCACCCACGTGTTCGATGCCCTCGGCCTCCCGACCGGCCTCGGGGTCACGCTGAAGATCGCTCTGATCGCCGTGGCCGCGGTGCTGGCCTTCGCGCTGGTACGGACCGCGGTCAACATCAGCGTGCGGCACCTCATCGAGCGCCGGACGGCCGAGTCGGGCGAGGGCATCCTGCCGCCCGCGGAGCTGGAGCGCAGGGTCAGGACCGTGGCGCGCCTCGTCGTGCGGGTGGCCGGATCGGTCATCGCCATCATCGGCACGCTCATGGTCCTCGACCTCTTCGAGATCGACATCGGGCCGGCGATCGCGGGCATCGGCGTCATCGGCATCGCCGTCGGGCTGGGCGCGCAGACGCTGGTCAAGGACTGGTTGGCCGGGATCTTCATCGTCCTCGAGAACCAGTACAACCAGGGGGACGTGATCCGCATCGCGGGCGTCGACGGCGTGGTCGAGGACTTCAGCCTGCGCCGCACGACCCTGCGCGACCTCGACGGCACGGTCCATACCGTCCCGAACGGCCAGATCACGGTGACGTCGAACATGACCCGCCTGTGGGCGCGCGTGAACCTCGACGTCAGCGTCGCCTACGACACGGATATCGACCGCGCGACCAGGATCATCGACGAGGTGGGCGAGAAGATACAGGCCGACCCAGACTGGGAGGGCCGCGTCCTCGAGCCGCCGCACGTCGTCCGCGTCAACGCGCTCGGCGACTCATCGGTCACCCTCAAGGTGCTCGGCCAGGTCAAGGCGGCCGAGCAATGGGCCGTCGGCGGTGAGCTTCGCAAGCGGATCCTGGATGCGTTCGGCAAGGCCGGCATCGAGATCCCCTTCCCCCACCGCGTCGTCGTCAGCCGCAGTGGCGGAGCCGATGCGGACGCCGAGGCCGCAGCAGCCGCCGATTAACGAGTTCGCCCCGATCCTCCGCGGACGCGGTCAGGGCCGCCGGCCATGCATCTCGCCGATGTACTCGAGGAAGCCGATGTCGCCCGGTGACGCGCCGGCGGACGACAGGATCGTCGCGGCGTCTGCCGCCTGCTGTGCACCGTGGCTGATCAGGTGCTCGACGAACATCCACAGCGGGAGCGGCCGGCTGCTCAGGCCCGGATGCGCGTCGGCAGCCAGATCCTCGTCGGACAGCGAGGCGAGCCACGCTCGGAGCGCATCCGACTCGGCGCTCCATCGCTCGCGGAGGTCGGCGACGGTCGGGAAGTCCTCGGGCCGAAGGTCCTTGCCCTCGCCCCATTCCCACTCGGGCCGCCCTTCGAGCGCCAGGCGCCAGCTCCACTCGACGTCGAGCTCGTGGACGAGCGTGGCGCGCAGGCCTCGCTCCGTGACATGTTCGTCGCTGGTCCAGGCTTGATCGGGGAGCCGCTGCGCGGCATCGAGCAGGCGGCGGTTCGCCCACCACAGGTGCTCGACCATGAGCCGGAGCGCGGGGCCGAGGCCGCTGCTCGGCGAGCCTGGAGACGACGTCAGGCTGACTCTTCCTCGGGCTGGTCGTCGCGACTGGCGCGGCCGCTGCGACGCCGGCGCGGCTCGGACTCATCGGTCTCGGTGACCAGCATCGGCGGCTGGCCATGCTCGATCGTCTCGCCGGTGATGACGACCTTCGTCACGTCCGTGCGCTCGGGGATGTCGTACATCACGTCGAGCAGCGCCTCCTCGACGATCGTGCGCAGCGCACGGGCGCCGGTCTTTCGGTCAAGGGCCAGCTTCGCGGTCGCTTCGAGGGCCTCCGGGGTGAAGACCAGCTCGACCTTGTCGAGGCTCAGGAACTTGGTGAACTGCCGGGTCACGGCGTTCTTCGGCTCGGTCAGAACCTTGACCAGGTCCTCCTTCGCCAGTGCGGCCAACGACACGACGACGGGGAGACGGCCGACGAACTCGGGGATGAGCCCGTACTTGAGCAGGTCCTCGGGCATGAGCTTGTCGAACAGGGCCTGGCGACGCTCCTCCTTCGAGTGGCGCGCCTGCGAGCCGAAGCCGATCCCCCGCTTCCCGACCCGCTCCTCGATGATCTTCTCGAGCCCCTCGAACGCACCGCCGCAGACGAAGAGGATGTTCGTGGTGTCGATCTGGATGAAGTCCTGGTGCGGGTGCTTGCGACCGCCCTGTGGTGGCACGTTGGCGACCGTGCCCTCCAGGATCTTCAGCAGCGCCTGCTGAACGCCCTCGCCGGACACGTCACGGGTGATCGACGGGTTATCGGTCTTGCGCGCGATCTTGTCGATCTCGTCGATGTAGATGATCCCGCGCTGCGCGCGCTGGACGTCGAAGTCGGCAGCCTGGATGAGGCGCAGGAGGATGTTCTCGACGTCCTCGCCGACGTAGCCGGCCTCGGTCAGGGAGGTCGCATCGGCGATGCAGAAGGGCACGTCGAGCACCTTGGCCAGCGTCTGCGCCAGCAACGTCTTCCCGGAGCCGGTCGGGCCGACGAGGAGGACGTTCGACTTGCCGAGCTCGACCTCGTCCACGGTGTGGCCGGCGTTGACGCGCTTGTAGTGGTTGTACACCGCCACGGAGAGGACCTTCTTGGCCTGCTCCTGGCTGATGACGTACGTGTCGAGCTGGTCCTTGATCTTGCGCGGACTCGGGAGGGGCTGCGCCTGCGCCTTCGACGCGCGGGGCGTCTCCAGCATCTCCTCCTCGATGATCTCCTGGCAGAGGTTGATGCACTCGTCGCAGATGTACACGCCCTGGCCCGCGATGAGCTTGCGGACCTGCTCCTGGCTCTTGCCGCAGAAGCTACAGCGGTATGGGACTTTCGACTTGGTCGTCATCGGACGCCTAGGGTAGCACGGGGTCGCCAACCCACCCGGTGACCCAATGGTCGTAGGATGCCGTGGGTCTGCCGCGAGCAAATCGACCCGTACCACGGGTGAACTCGCGAACGAGCCGGGGCTCTGAGTCCCGTTGCCCCTGCTGCGGGTCGATTCGTCAGAGAGGTCCCATCTTGTTGGCGCTCCTTCGCGCGTTCACCCGCACCACGAGCCGATGACCGGGCCTGTCCTTCGATTCGCCCGCGTTGAGTCTCCACTGGGGCCGCTGTGGGTGGCCGAGACCGATGCCGGCGTCGCCG
>DASVDT010000066.1:0-6070 GCA_036380955.1 Candidatus Limnocylindria bacterium
GCGATCGCCGCGAGCCGTCTCGCCCTCTGAACCCGACGCCCGTCGCGACTACCCGGCGCGCGGAGCCAGGATCCAGCGCAGGAGCGCGGCAGCGACCATGAGCGCCACGCCGGTGAAGAGCACCATCGGCCATGGGGATCGTTCGGCAGGCGCCGGAGCAAGAGCGGTCGCACCATCATCGGCGTCACCCCCCGTCTCTCCGGGCGCGGAAAGCGCACGCTCCACGTTCGACGCCGCGGGAGAGGACGCATCACCCGCGGAAAGCGCCTCGCCGTCGGACGCTTCCTCCGTGGAGGCGGCGGGCGCACCAGCCCCAGCGCCACCGCCTTCGGCAGCCGGTGCCTCGACCGCCATGCTTGCCTGCGCCGAGAGCTCGGAGCCGACGCCCTGGAAGACCTCCTGACCGCGGAACGCGGGCGTCGTCGTGCCGACCAGGCCGATGAGCGCCAGCGCCGCGCCGGCGGTCAGGATCGGCGCGAAGAAGCGACGCGCCCAGCCACCCGCCCGGTCGATCCGCGAGGCGTCGCCTTCGACTGCCGGAAGGAGCCGGAGCGGGCGCGGCGGTCGAACGTCCGGGAGCTCGGCGAGGGAAGCACGAAGCGCACCGAGCTCGTTGACGAGATCGGTGCAGCGGATGCAGGAGGAGACGTGCCCGGTCAGCGAGACGTCGGCGGTCGCATCGGTATCGCCCGATGCCAGCGCCGACAGGCGCTCGTCGTCCGGATGGTTCGGAGTCAGCATGCTCTCGCTCCAGACGCCCTCATCCGCTGAACAGTTCCCGGTGCTCGGCCATGAGCTGACGCAGGCGCAGCCTGCCCCGATGGATGCGCGACTTCACCGTCCCGAGCGCCGACGTCGTCATGGCCGCCACCTCGTTGTAGTCCATGCCGTAGACGTCGCACAGCACCACGGCGGTTCGCTGGTCCTCCGGAAGCCGCCGCAGCGCGACCTCCAGGTGCCGATACAGCTCGCTCTTCGTCGCCTCCGCGACCGGGTTGACGGCGCCGATGTCGGGCAGCTCCGGCGCCGATCCCTCCTCGCCATCCGGCAGCGGGCTCGACGGCCGCCGCTGAGCGCGCCGCAGGATGTCGTAGCTCGCGTTGGCCGTGATCCGCAGCAGCCAGGAGCGGAAGACACCGCCGCGATAGGAGCCGATGGCCCGATAGGCGTGCACGAAGGCGTCCTGGGTCGCATCGGCGGCGTGATCCGGATCACCCAGCAGCCGCCAGGCGAGGCCGTAGCAGGCGCTCTGGTAATGCTCCATGAGCTGGGCGAACGCCGTCCGATCGCCGTCGGCCGCCCGCTGGATGACCGCCGCCTCGTCGGGAAGCGGCTGGGTGCGGTTGGCCGGCGTGCGCTCGGGGGCGTCGGTCATGGGCACTCAATAATGAACGTTCCCCCGTCCCGCCGCAGCCGCAGGCGCCGCCGCCAATTCGCACACACGTTCTACGATGCGCGGCAGTCGGCCACGCTAGACTGACGAGGCTGCGGCGGTGCTGGAACTGGTATACAGGGCAGACTCAAACTCTGCTGTCCGCAAGGGCATGTGGGTTCGATCCCCACCCGCCGCACCAGCCCCCTGACATATGCGCCGACTGCTTCTTCTTCTGTTGAGCGCCACCGCCCTGGTCGCCTGCACCCCGTCCGAGACCGGCCAGTACGGTCCCGCGACGTGGGCCCTCGACCCCGCGGCCGACGTCGGCGCCGAGACCACCGAGTTCACGGCCTGGGTGACCGAGCTGGGCTGCGCGAGCGGTCGGTCAAGCGCCGATCGCATCGGCGGCCCCGATATCCAGATCTCCGACGGCACCGTCATGGTGACGTTCGGGGTCGTGCCGTTGGGTGGTGCGCAGGAGTGCCAGGGAAATCCGCCGACTGCGGTGACCGTTCATCTGCCGGAGCCGCTCGGAGAGCGCCGGCTGCTGGATGGGGGTCGCGAGCCGCCGGCCGAACCACCGACATGCGCGAATCGCGAGTCGTGTGAATAGGCTTCAGCCGCGTGAACCGCGATGCGGGCTAGTGCTCGGCGAGGAAGACTCGCACCATGCCGCGCAGCCCGGCGTCATATTGGGCGCGCTGCTCCGCTTCGCGGCGGCGAACGGTGACCCGGCGCCGCAGGATCTCGCGGTACTCGACGGTCGCGGCGACGAGTGCGGCGAACGACAGGAGCTGGGCGACGAGCACAGGATCGGCCATGGGATGAGCATCCGCGCCCAACGTGCGCCGATCCATCACCCGATAGTCCCCCGGCGCATTCCCTATCGGCGCGTGATGCGTTCCCTGGCGAGACCCGGGCCAACCGGCGTCATGGTGCCGATCGCCTGCCGCCACGGCCCGATCAGCAGCTGAAACGCCGCGTCGTCCAGGGTGTCGTTCACGACGAGCCCGCCCGCGGCGCTGGCAATGGCCTCGCCGACCAGCAGCCATGGCCCCTGCGTCTCCGGGAGGGACGCGCGCCACGCCGATGCGGCCGCGTGTCGTGCGCGCTCGTACTCGTCAGAGAGGCCGGCGACGGCAGCGGCCCGCCTCGCCTTCGCGAGCGCCCGCCGCTCGGCCTCCGGGCCCTGGATGACCAGGCGCGCCGCCCGGGCGCGATAGAGGTCGACAGCCTCCTCGATGGTCATCGCGCTGGCATGCGCGATGAGCCGATCGACGAGTGTGGTGGCTGGTCCGTACTCCCCCATCCCTCCCTTTAACGCACGTTACGTGCCCACGTTCGGGGCGGGTGACCGAACGACGAGGGCGGCAGCGACCAGCGTCGTCAGCGGCACGGCCATGACGATGCCAATGCTGCCGACCAGGGCGCGAATGACCTCGACGGCAACGATCTCGCCGTTGACCACGACGAGCGGATCCTGTCCGCCCAGCGCGAAGAGCAGGAGCAGCGGCAGGCTGGCCCCGAGGTAGGCGAGGACCAGGGTGTTCACCACGGCGGCGATGTGTGAGCGACCGACATGCATCGCCCGACCGATGACGCCGGCGCGGCTCGCGTCGGGCCGCGCGCGATGCAACTGCTCGACCGTGGCTGCCTGTGTCACGGTGACGTCGTCGAGGACGCCGAGGGCACCGAAGACGGTCGCCGCCAGCAGGATGCCCTGGAGGTCAACGCGCTCTCCGATGAGCGGGATGAGGAATGCGATCTCCTCGTTGCCCTGGAGCGCCGTGAATTCCGCCGCCGCGGTGAAGATCGCGGCGAGGACTGCCGTCGCGACCAGGGCGCTGACGGTGCCGAGCGTCGCGGCCAGGGTGACGCGGCTGGCTCCCTCGGTCAGGAGCAGTGTCGCGATCGTCACCAGCGTTCCGCCGCCGACCGCGAGGAGGATGGGGCTCACGCCGTGCAGCAGCATCGGGATGACGACTTTGCCCACGACCGCGATGGTCAGGGCCAGCGCGACGAGGGACCGGAGGCCACGGAGGCCGCCGATGATGACCACGGCCGCGGCGAAGGCCAACGCGACGGTCGCCAACGTCGGGATGCGCCAGGGCTCGCTGATGATGGCCGTGCCGCCGCCTGCCGGACCGGTGAACCGCGTGACGACAACCTCGTCACCGACTTCGTAGGGATCTCGCTCGATCGAGCCCGGCAGCGCGGACCCGGAAGCGACCTGGACGATCGCCTCGAACCGCTCACCGCTCGCGACGAGTTCCACCGAGTACCTCGGATTGCCACCCGCGTCCGGCCCCAACGACTCGACGACGCGCCCATGCTCGTTCTGCTGGCCGACGGCGGGGATCGCGGCCTGCGGCGTGATGTCGGGCATGAACCACAGGGCGCCGAGCAGGGCGACCCCACCAAGGATCGCCACGAGGGCGCCGCGGGCGGGCTGCTGGCTCACGCGGGTCAGGATAGCGGCGGATGCCGATTCCTTCGGGCACGGGGAATGCTTGGGTACGCGGCGTGCCTTTCAGGAGAGAATCGTGCCGATCGTCATCTGGGTGATCCTCGGGGTCCTCGCCTTCAACGTGCTGTTCGTCGCCGTCCGCGTATGGGCGACGCAGCCGCGCGAGCACCGCGCGCATCACCGCCCGCTCACCCCGATCTACGCGACCGTCCCCCGCCACTCCGCGGCGCGCCGACGGCGGTGACCGTCAGCCACGCGGGTCGATGACGGCGCGCGCCAGGTTGACGATCACGACGCTGAACCGCTCCTCGTCGACGTGCGCGTCGGTAAGAGGCAGGAAGCCCGGCCGCGACGGCAGCTGGGACGGCTCGACGCCCGGGGCGAGATGCGCCGTGCCCCTCACGCGATAGCGACCCACGCACAGCGCCACCGCGCGCCGGTCACGCCGTGCGCGCCACGGCGCGCGCGGCGCGATCGGCGGCGGCGACACGAAGAGGATGTCGGTCGGCGCGATGAGAATCCAGTTCTCTGGCTCCGGATCGGCGCCCGCCGGCAGGAAGGCGAGATCCTGGCCTCGCAGGAGGATGTCGGTGATGCGCTGCCCGGCCGGGGCGACGCAGCCTGTCAGCTCGATGAGGTCGGTGAAAATTCGGATCGACGCGAGCTCTCGACTCTCTCGGGTCGCGACGTCGGTGGCGCCGTGCAGCGAGGGCATCAGCGCGCGTGCCCTCGGCAGCGTGGCTTCATCCCGACACGCTAGACCACCGCTGACCGATCCGAAATCGGACGATCGGTGCAATGGGGGAAGGCGATCAGGTCAGGCCGCCGCGGCAACGAGCCCGGTCGAGCCCTCGCGGTGGGTGCGAGACTCGACCGAGTCCTGCCGGCGCCGCGCCTCCGCGACCGCCTCGAGCAGGCTCGACGTCGGCGTGCGCATCACGGCGAGCTGGACCGATCGCCGGATCGGCTGCGCGGCTGCTTCGTTCATCTCGGGCACCTCCGGGTCGTTCTCGGGCGCACGCAACGCCATCTGTCAGCAGCGTAGGTGCGGCCGGGCCGCGAGTCATCGGACGCGCGTCCCCATCGGTCCATGGATGTCGCGCCGATGTGCCGGCGGCAGGATGACGTAGCTTCGAGTGCCGTCGCGGCGGCTGCCCCGATCGGTCGCTAGACTCGTCGTCGGCTGGCCCGTTGCGGGGTCAGCCATCGGCCGTCGGCGTTCTCACCGCCGGCGGCCACCTGCGTGCTAGGCTTGCGCCGCCGAACCGGAGCCACACGAGGAGTCCGAGCGCCCATATGACCGACGAGACCGTCGATTGCTTCAACTGCGGCAGTTCCAATCCGGCATGGGCTCAGGTCTGCCGTTCCTGCGGCGTCGTTCTCCGACATGGCGAGACGCGCATCGTTCCGGCAGAACGAATTCCAACGGACCGCGACTCCCTGGTGTCGATCGCGGCGGTCATCGGGACGATCGTGGCGGCCCTCGTCATCGGCCTCTTCGTATCGAGCCTGAACCCCACTGATCCGACCGTCGGGCTCGCGTCGCCGTCACCCACGGCCACGCCGGAGCCCAGTCCGACCGAGTCCGCCACGCCGATCCCGACCGATACGCCGGTTCCCAGCGCGACGCCCGTGCCCCTCCCGGGAACCATCGCCTTCGGCACGACGCTCGACGGGAACGGGAACGTGACGGACCCGACCGACACCTTCGGCCCGGGGACACCGTTCGCCTACTCGGTATCGATGCCGAACGGCTTCGGCGGTACGCCGCTCGAGAACGAGGTGGCCCTCGTCGCCGAGGACGGCACGGAGACCATCGTGCTGCAGCGTGATCCGGTCACGGTCGACCCGGCAGCGACGGTGTTCGGCTACGTGATCGGCACCACGGATGGGTTCATCAACTCGCTCGGCGGCGCGGGCACCTACGTGTGGCGCGTGTACATCGGCGATCAGCTCGTCGCGCAGGGCTCGTTCACCTACACCGGCTGACGCTCAGCCGTCGCTGCGCGCGACCTCGTCCCAGGCATCGGCGTACAGGCGTGCCCGGACGGGCAGATATCCCGGATAGGCGCGACGCGCGTCGGTCACGACCTTCGCATCCAGCGTCACGAGTGTCACGGCGTCGGTCGTCTCGAGCAGCAGCTCGCCGTTCGGATCGAACGCGACCGATGGTCCGCCGATGAGCACGCCGTCCTCCGGATACGGCCGGTTGACGCTGAGGACGTAGA
>DASVDT010000067.1:0-18025 GCA_036380955.1 Candidatus Limnocylindria bacterium
GGAAGACCTCGGGATCGTCGTGCGGGAGGCTGTCGAGGTCGACGCGGCGGCCCGTGTCGCGCTCGATTCGGTCAAGCGCGTCGGAGACGACGCCGAGGGTCCGCAGGCTGAGCAGGTCGATCTTCACCAGGCCGAGCTGCTCGATGTCCTCCTTGTCGTACTGGGTGACGACCCGGCCGGGCATGGTGGCGCGCTCGATCGGGACGAGGTCGATGAGCGGCGTCCGCGTGACCAGCATGCCGCCGACGTGGATGCCGAGGTGGCGCGGGAAGCCGTCGATCTCGGCGCACAGCTCGAGGAGCCACTGCCACCGGTTCCTCGGCACGTGGTTCGTGGGCTTGAGTTGCCAAATGTCGCTGTCAGCGTCCTTGGGCAGCCGCTCACCGTCCTGAGCCTTGGGAAATCTATGTCGAGAAGGCTCCGAAACGGCATCACGGCCGCCTGACGTCGCTGTGGGCGTCATTTGGTACCTTCGCTCGTCGAGATCCGGCGCCTCGGGCACGACGCGCACCCGGCGACGCTGCTCGACCGGCATCCCGCTCTCGGGATCCACGCGCACCACGGCCGGACGCCCGCTCGACGGACCGGGCGAGCCGTTGTCGCGCGGCGTCGGCAGCCGCAGCTCCTGCCCGGCCAGCTCGCCGGACCGCGCATAGCGCTTGGTCTCGGCTGCCTCGTGCTTGACGCTGGTGACCGATGCGTCGAGCACGCGTGGCCGCTTCGGCGGAATCCACCCGCCCTCGCTGACCGGCCGAGGATCCAGGGTGGGCCGCGGACGCGAGTTCCACGACGAGTCGGAGGTCGGGTGGACGTACGCCGAGCCCCGACCATCGCGACCGGGAGGGACGGCCGCATCGGCCATGTCGATGCCGAGCTCGTCGAACAGCCAGGCGAACGACCCATCGAGGGCGAGGTCGCGCGCGACGTCGCTCGCATCCCGGGTGTCGAGCGCCTTGGCCAGCGCGTCGATGCCCTCGAGCGGGAAGCCGAGCGCCTTGGCGACCTCGCGCACGGCGCTCCGAGCGCGGTAGGTGACGACGGTGCACACCATGGCGGCGTGATCGGCGCCGTAGCGGGTGTAGAGGTACTGGATCACCTCCTCGCGGCGGTTGACGTCGAAGTCGATGTCGATGTCCGGCAGGGCGCGCGCCTCGTTGATGAAGCGCTCGAACAGGAGCTTGTGCTCGATCGGGTCGACCTTGGTGATGCCCAGGCAGTACGCCACGATCGAGTCGCCGGCGCTCCCCCGCCCCTGGCCGATGATCCTGCGCTCCCGCGCGAACTCCATCAGGTCCCACACGATGAGGAAGAACTCGGCGAGGTTGGTGCGATCGATGATGTCGAGCTCGTGCGTCAGCTGCTGGAGAGCGCGCTTGGTAAGCGGCCGATAACGGCGCAGTAAGCCGGCGTGTGCAAGCTGGTACAGGTATGAGAACGCGGTCTCCCCCTCCGGGACGCTGAACCCCGGAAACCGATAGCGCTCGAAGCCCAGCTCCAGGCGACACGCTTCGCCGATGGTGGCGCTGCGCGCCATGCCCGCCTCCCAGGCCTGGCGGCTGCCCTCGTCCGGCAGACCGGCGCCGATGCTGGCCAGCTCGCGGCCCGTCTTCAGGCGATATTCCGCGTTGGGCAGCAGCAGCTCGCGGGCTTCGTCGAGCGTCGCGCCGTGGCGGATGCAGACGAGCACATCCTGGAGCCGATGCCCGTCGGGATCGGCGTAGTGGACCTCGTTGGTCACGACCGTCGGGAGGCCGATCTCCTCGGCGAGTGCTGCCAGCTGCGCGACGAGCCAGTCGTCGTCGGGCTGGAGATGGTGGCCGAGCTCGACGTGGAAGTCGCCCTCGGCGAAGTGGCTGGCCCATGCCCGGGCCGCAGCCAGCGCTCCGTCGCGCTCGCCCGCCAGCAGGCGGCGCGGGATCTCGCCATTGCGACAGCCGGTCAGGCCAAAGAGATGGCCGCGCGCCTCGTCCAGTGCCGCCTCGACGATCGCGCGCTCGAAGACCGGGAACTGCTTCTCGCCGGCCAGGTGGCCGCGCGACGCGAGCCGCGAGAGCGCCGTGTAGCCGTCGACGTCGCGGGCGAGCAGGACGAGGTGGTCGCCCGGCATGGGTCCGGCGTGGAATTCGCCGGGCCAGCCACGGCTGGCATTGGCACCGCGCAGCGGGTCGTTGAGCTTTCGACCGCGGCGAGCGAGGCGCACCTCGTCATCGGTGCGCGGGATGGCGATCTCGAGGCCGATGATCGGCCGCACCGGCGACAGGCCGGCCTCGCGGGCGGCATCGGTCTCGGTCTCCTGCGCCGCCTTCCAGGCGCGGACGGCGGCATACAGGCCGGCGTGGTCGGTGATGGCCAGCGACGGCAGTCCGAGCTGGGCCGCTCGGGCGATCAGCTCCTCGGGATGGCTGGCACCATCGAGAAAGCTGAAGTTCGTGTGCGCGTGAAGCTCGCAATACTCGTCCGGCGTGCCCATCGGACGACGAATGATAGAACGTCTGTTCTATTCCGCCAATATTGAACCGAGCGGGCAGTTCAGGCGCCAACGGTGGTGAACAGGAGGCCATCATGGGCATGACGCGCTTCGAGGAGGGTGGATGCGGGAGCTGGTCGAACGGGCCCAACGCGGCGACCACGACGCATTCGCGCGCCTCCTGGCGAGCGGCGCCGATCGACTCTACGCCATCGCGTTCCTTACGCTCCGCGATCGGGTCGACGCCGAAGATGCAGTCCAGGACGCATGTCTCAAGGCGTGGCGAGACCTTCCTGGCCTGCGAGACGCCGACCGATACGACGCCTGGATTCGACGCATCCTCGTCCGCGCCTGCGTCGACCAGCTACGACGGCGTCGCAGGCGTCCGACCGAGGTCGCCCTCCTCCCCCTGCACGCGCCATCCATCCCAGACCCGAGTGGACAGGTGGCTGCTGCCGACGAGCTCAGCCGGGCCTTCATTAAGCTCTCTGCTGAGCATCGAGCTGTCGTCGTGCTGAGCCACTTTGCTGACCTCACGGCGTCCGAAATCGCTTCGACCCTCGACATCCCTGTCGGCACGGTGAAGTCTCGCCTTCACCACGCGCTTCGGGCACTGCGCGCCGCACTCGACTCCGATGCCCGTGCCGCTACCGGCGCGACGGAGTCATACCGATGACCGGACCTGACGACCGCGAGCCGCGGGTTGCAGCCTGGCTGAGACGCGAGGCACCAGCACGCATGGATGACAGCGTCCTCCGAGAGATCACCGGCCGAATCGAAACTACGCCCCAGCGCGGCCGCGGCAGGACGGGCGCACTCGCGGCGGCTGCCGTTTTCGCCGGTGCCGTCGCGATGGTCATTACCCTCGTCACTCTGAACCAAGCATTGGAGCGGCACCCAGCCGGCTCGGAGGATAGAGTCGCGTCTCTCAGGCCAATAGCGTCGTCGACTGCAGGCGCAACAGCCAGCGCATCAGTGCGACCGACACCGTCGCCGACCGAGAACTCCAACCTTGCTGTATGGCCGATCACGGAGCTAGCGACTCCCGTGCCAGGTGCGTACGGCGGCGTATGGCCGCTGGCGATCACGACCGGCGGCCCGGGATTGGTGGCTGTCGGTCGGGCGACGCCATGCTGCGCGGACGCGAGCTACGACGACGAGGCGTGGGAGACCGCGATCTGGACGTCACGCGACGCGCACAACTGGGATCTCGTTCCCAATCTCGAATCCTTTGGCAAGTCTGGACTCAACTCAGTAGCGACTGACGCGAGCGGCACCATGGTCGCCGTCGGCTACGACGTCCTTCCACCTTCCGACGAAGAGCCGGTCGACCAGTTCAGGATGGCCGGCAGCGTCTGGCGCAGCACAAACGGGATCGACTGGATTCGGATGGAGGATTTCAAGGCCGACGCGCTTCGCGACGTGGTCTCGACCCCACGCGGCTGGGTAGTCGGCGGCAGCGTCGATGGACACCCGGCGCTGTTCACGACGAGCGACGGCTTGACCTGGATGACGCACCGCTTCGATGGCATGGGGGCCATCGAGGACCTTGCCGTCTCCGACGACGGCACGACGGTCGCGACAGGATGCATTGCTCCCGAAGACGGGGCCATCTGCGATTCGAAGGCATACGCCTCGAACGACGACTCGACTTGGACCGAAGCCAATGCCGCCATGGTCTTCGTGGGTGATGTGGTCTGGTGGCAGGACGAGTTCGTCGCGGTTGGTTCGAACGACGAGGGCACCGCGGTCCAGCTGTGGACGTCGCCAGACGGAATCGATTGGACGGCCAGGTCGGAAGTCCTGCGCTCCGTCGCGGCGAGGATCGACGTCCTCGTCCCTGACGGCGATCGGCTGATTGGTGCCGGATATCGGCTGGGCGGTGATCCCGCAACAGGCCGGCCTTCCATTTGGGTATCGGCGGACATCGTCGTGTGGGAACCACTGGCCCAGCTGACTGATCCCGAAGGCGGTTCGAGCGGCCAGGTATCGGCGGTGCACGTCGCAGAGGGTGACATCGTGGTCATGGGAACAGCGTTCTCCGAAACGGGAAATCCCTACCTCTGGGTCGGCGATCGCTGAGATACGGCGGCGACCCGGCTAGAGGTCTCGGTACGTGCCCTCGTCCCGGCGGGCGACCCTCGCGATGACGACGAGACGTTCGCGAGAGCGCACCTGGTAGAGAACGCGCCACGGGGCGCCATCGACGCGCACGCGGACCCGCCAGAGGTTCGCTCCGGCGAGCTTGCGGGCGCCGGTCGGCTGTCGATCCTCCCGAAGCGCGAGGATCACGCCGCGCAGCGCAGCAAGCTCAGCCGCGCGCACGCGCCGCAACTGCCGAGCCGCCGCTGGTGACAGCTCGACCCGCCAGCCCATCGGTCAGCGGTCGGACTCGTAGGAGATGCGACCCTCAGCGACCATTCGGCGAAAGAAGGCTTCGGCGTCCTCTCCACCTTCCCGCCCGTACTCCTCGAGAGCTGAGGTGGCCGCCTCGACGTCCTCCTTCTCCTCGCGCGCGTCCAACCACGCTCGGAGCGCCTCCTCGATGACGTCGCGGATCTGCCGTCCGTCCTGCGCGGCGCGCAACCGGATCGCGCGATACAACGCTTCGTCCCTGAACGCTACGGTGGCCTTCATTGGCTGAACGCTATCACCCACATGCCCAGATGTCCAGATATCTGGATGTCCGGACATCTCAGCGCGCGGCGAGCCAATCCTCGCGGGAGGCCCGATAGAGGACGTGCTGGACCAGCTCGGGGTAGGCAACGGGGTCGACGCGTGGATGGTCGAAGTCGCCGCTGGGATCACGCACCAGGCCGATCCGCTCCATGACTCGCCACGACCGCTCGTTCTGCGGGACGGTGAAGGAGACGATCTCGGCCAGGCCGACATCGGTGAAGCCGTACTCCAGCGCGGCGCGAGCCGCCTCGGTCGCATAGCCGTGACCCCAGTGCTCGCGCGCCAGGCGCCAGCCGACCTCGACCATCCCGGGCTCGACGTAGTCGGCCGGCCACAGGCCGACGTAGCCGATGAAGGAAGCGACGTCGGGCACCTCGACGGCCCACAGGCCCCATCCGTGCTCGTCCCAATGCCGTTCGATGCGATCGATGAAGTCGTCGGAGCGCTCGCGAGACATCGGTCCCTGGAGGTGCTCGACGACGGCCGGGTCGGCGTTCATGGCCGCGAAGGGCTCGCGGTCGGCGTGGCGCCAGCGGCGCAGGAGCAGCCGCTCGGTTCGGATCACGACGCGGAGGCCGCCTCCAGCTGACGCCCCTTCGTCAGCAGCAGGACGACCGGCACGACGACCAGACCGATGCCGAGAAAGCCGAGCGTCGCGTACGAGGCACCGGCCACGATGATGCCGGACGACAGGCTGGATACGGCGGCGGTGCCCCAGATCAGGCTGTCGGCGACGCCCTGGACGCGCGTCCGCTCGGCGAGGGCGAGGCCACCGGTCAGCATCGACGAGCCGGCGACGAAGCCCAGGTTCCAGCCGTAGCCGAGCAGGAACAGGGCGATCGTCAGCCCGATGCCCCCGTCGGCCGGCGCCAGGGCGGCGAGCAGCGCCGCGATCGCCAGTGTGCACAGTCCGGCCGCGATGATGCGCGGGCTGCCAAACCGATCGGTCAGGCGCCCGGAGATTGGTGACAGCGCGAACATGCCGAAGGTGTGTGCCGAGAGCACGAAGCCGACGGTCGCAAGGCCGTGGCCGTGGTCGATGAGGTGCAGCGGGGTCATCGTCATGATCAGCACCATCACCACCTGGCTGGCGATCAGTGTCGCGAGCGCGACGAGGACGGTCGGATGCGCCAGCAGGCGCCCCAGCGACGGCGCCGGGCCATCGGCCTCCTGGCGGGCCGATAGCGCCGATGGATCGGCCAACGCGTAGGGCTCCGGACGCAGCATGACCGCCGCCAGGAGCCAGGCGAGGCCCAGGAATCCAACCGTGAGGGCGTAGGCACCGGCCAGCTCCGGGAGGCCGAGCGAGCGGGCGATGTCGCCGGCCGGCGCGACGAGGTTCGGGCCGCCCACGGCGCCGATGGTCGAGCCCCACACCACCGTGCCGATGGCCGAGGCACGGCGGGCGGGCGGCACGAGGTCGGCCGCGATGTAGCGCCCCAGGTTGCCGGTCCCGTTCGCGAACCCGGTCATTGCGCTGCCGACGAGCAGCAGCGGGATGGACGCCGCCAGGACCGATGCGAACACGGTGAACCCACCGACGACGCCGACGATGAGGCCGACCAGGACGCCGTTCCGGCGGCCCACCCGCAGCATGAGCATGGCGATGAACACTGCCGCCACCGTCGTCCCGATGGTGGTGGTCGCCGTCGGAAGGCCGCCGAGCGCCGGGCCGCCGGCCAGCTCGGCCGCGACCAGCGTCCCGACCGTGACGGCCGCGATATAGCCCGTACTTCCCAGGGCCGCGACGCCAAACAGGGTCCACAGCGTCCGGCGCCGGAGCCGATCCATCTCCTCGGGCGGGATCGTCGCCGCAAGGCGACCTGCGGCTGCCACCGCGCGCGGCTGGAGCGCCGACTCGCTCACGGAACCGCGTACCGCTCGAGGAAGTGACGCAGGTCGAGGCCGGAGGTGCGCTGCGCGGCGGCGGCGGCACGCCCGATCCAGCGGTAGTGCCATGGCTCGTAGGCGAAGCAGGTCGCCGGCTGCGAGTCGGGCGGATAGCTCATGACGAACCCGTACTCCCACCCATGCTGGGCCATCCAGACACCCTCGGCCGACTCGGTCGCCCAATCGCCGACCCGGCCGCTCCAGCCGGGCGACGTGAAGTCGATGGCCGTGCCGAGCTGGTGCTCCGAGTGGCCGGGGCGAGCCGTGCGCAGGAGCGCCGCGGCGGGTCCGAGGCGGGCGGTCCAGATGTCGAGCGTGGCCGTCTGGCTCGCGTACGAGCGGTACGCCGACTCGATGGCGATCTCCAGTCCGGCGTCCCGCGACGCGGCCAGAAGGTCGCCAAGGTCGCCGATGATCGCCGAGCGCATTAGCTTGTTGCCGGAGCCACCGGAGAACCCGGCCGCCGATGCCGCCACAAGGTCGTCGGGCGCGTAGGCGGCATCGAGGCCGTAGGAGCGGTCGAGAATCGTGAAGACCGGATCGATCGCATTCGGCGCGGGGAGATCGCGGTCGACACAGTGATCGGCGACGAGCGCGACGCGGAAGGTCGCGTCCAGCACGGGCTGGTCCGGACGCTCGACCGGCCGCGGCACGACCTGCTCGGCGGCGAACCCGCCAGCCGAGCTCACCAGCGCGCCCGCCGGTGTGGCATGCGGCGTCGCCAGGCCCTCGGCGGGCGTTGAGGTCGGACTGCCGCATGCCGCCAGCAGCATCACGCCCGCGATGACGGCGAGGCGCAGCCTCATGCGCCGACGGCCTCCAGGGCGGGCAGGTGCTCGGTCGTGCCGTCCGGACCGATTGGAATGATCGCCACGTGGTCGGCTCCTGCGCCAAGCAGATCGGCGACGCGGTCGCGCGCATCGGCTCCGAAGCCGTTCGCGACCATGGCCTCCACCAGGCGGTCGCTGCCGGGCGGCGCCCAGTCGGAGGCGTCGAATCCCTGGAGCTCCCACGATGCGTGATACGTCGGCGTGCGCAGGTACGGCTTGAGGTAGGCGCGCGCGGCGTGGCGATCAGGGTCGTCCATGGCGAACGGTAGGGTCACGGCAAGCGTCGGACGGTCGCCCGGAGCGGCGGCATCGAGTCGCTCGCGCATCCAGCGCACTCGCGCGGGCGTGACGAGGTACGGGAAGGCGCCATCCGCGTCGGTCGCGGCCAGATCGGTCATGCGCTCACGCAGCGCGGCGACGAGGACCGGCGGCTCGCCGCCATCGGCCGTCGGACCCTTGTAGATGGCGGACCGATATGCGGCCAGGAACTCGCGCATCCGCGACACCGGGCGATCGAACGAGTGGCCGCGCAGCTTCGCCGCGAGGTGCGGGTGGCTGACACCGAGGCCCAGCACGAACCGTCCGCGCGTTGCCTCCCACAGCGTCATCGCCGCCATTCGCGTCGATTGGGCGTCGTGGCCCCAGATGCTGACGATGCTCGTGCCGAGGTTGATGCGCGACGTCTCGCCCGACAGCATCCCGAGCAGGGTCAGCGGCTCGCGTCCAACCGTCTCGGGCACCCACAGCGTGCCGAAGCCCAGCTCATCCACGCGACGTGCCCAGGCGCGAGCATCGGCCGCTGACAACGAATCGAGGTGCGCCCAGGCGCCGATGCGCCCCAGGTCGAAAGCAGCCACCCGCGGATGCTAGCGGGCGGCGTCGAATCGGTAGCGAACGAACAGCTCGTCGCCGTGTCGGAGGACGCTGGTCAGGCGCCCGCGACGCGGCTCATCGGCATACGGAGAGCCGCCCGGCACCGGGGCGATCATGCGCAGGGCATCGGTGCCCAACAGGTGCGCGCCGATGGTCCAGTACACCTCGTCGATGAGCTCCTGGTCGAGGAAGGCGGCGTTGATGTGCGGCCCGCCCTCGAGCAGCAGTGAACGGATGCCGCGCGACCAGAGCTGATCGAGCACCCAGGCCGGCTCCGGCCGCTCGTCGGGGGCTCGGAGAAGCTCCGTGCCGGACGGGGCATCCGCGAGCGCGTTGTCGCGGCCGACGATGAGGATCCGCGGCTCGTCGCCCTCGTACCAGCTGCCCTCGGTGGGGACCTGCTCGGCACCGGCGATCACCACACCGACCGGGTTCGGAGGGCGTCCTTCCGCCGCGCGCCGAGCGGCAAGGTCGTCGCCGACGCGCAGCCAGATGCCGGTCGCCCGCAACGTGCCGCTGCCACTCCCGACCGCGTCGAATGCGGCGCGGTACAGCCGCATCAGCCGTCGATCGGTCCTGCTGCCGAGACCCTCGGCCGTTCCGCGCAGCTGGGCCCGTCCGTCGACGCTGGTGACCATGTTGATCGCCACCAGCGGCCGTCCGGAGGGCAGGTCCGTCGGGGCGAACGACGCCATCGCGTCGTCGAGCGGAATCTCGGCTGCCGGATTCGGCCAGAGGCGATCGACGATGTGCGGGCCGTCGTTCATCGGCCCATCCTAGCCGGTGCCTTCGTCAGCGCCCGATCGGCTCGTACTCCTCACCCGCCGCCAGCTGATCCGCCGTCCAGGCGACCTCGACCCTGGCCGAGGTCAGGCGCGTCACGGCATCGGCCGGCACGACGCGGGCATCGCCGCCGCGCGACGGCTTGACGGCAATGCCATGGAAGATGCCTTCGCCCTCGGTGCCCAACATCTGCTCGACGCGACCGAGCTCCTCGCCGTTCGGGCCGGCCACCGGGGTGTTCGGCTCGACATAGCTCCACGCGACCGGGTCGTCGGGACCGGGCAGATCCAGCTCGGCCGCACTCGGCTCGCCGGGTCCACCGGTGTTGCCGGCCGTGTCGCCGGGCGGGAGGCCCTCCTCGTCGGGCTCGATGCCACCCTTCATACCGGGGTCGTCGATGGCTCCGGGCTGTCGATCGAAGTCGTTCATGGGCGGATTCCTCGCATGAGCGGTGCCACGCGCCGCGACGATGTCAATCGAAGATACGCTCGAGATGCCAGGTGCCGCGAATCTCGTCGAGGAAGATCGTGCACAGCAGGCCAGAGCGCGTGACGACCTTGTAGCAGGCGCGTGCGACCGGCTCGCGCCACCAGCCATCGTCGACCCGCCATCGGTTGCAGATGCCGAGCTCGCCGTGATCGGTGCCGTCCATGCGCAGGCGGGTCGGCGTGCCGGCGACATCGGTCTCGACCTGGACCAGCGGATGGTCGGTATGGATGCGCGTCATGGGCCGATGTCGACCAGCCGCGACCGATGCTCGGGAAGTGCCGCCCTCGGTCGTTCCGTGGTCGCTCGCCAGAGCCGGCCCTCCCCGAACCGATGCCGGATCCGCTCCAACGACCAGCGCAGCTCCTCCCAGCGTCCGGCTCGCGCCTCGAAGGCGGGGAGCTGGCTCGTTGCGGGATCGGCGAGGCGATCGAACGCCAGGTGGACCGATGCGACCCGTGGCTCTGGCGTCGGTTCTAACTCGACGTGGCGCTGAGGCAGCATCCCGGCGCGAGCCCGCGCGGCGGCCTCGACGCGAGACAGAAGCAGCCGCGCGATCCAATCCGGCTCGAGCGCCGGCTGTGGAAACGGCTGAGCGACGCGCAACGCCGGGGCGTCCTCGTACTGCAGCGTCAGCACCGCACGGCCGGGGGCGAGATGGCGCGCTCGAAGCCGATCACACAGCTCCGCGGCGAGGCGTCGCACCGTGAGCGTCGCCGAACCGATGCCATCCAGTGGCGTCTCGAACGTGTCACGGGCCTCCATGCGCTCGGGCCGGCGGCGAGGCACGATCGGCCGCGGATCATGGCCGCGCGCCAGGGCCTGGAGCCGCTCGCCCACGACGCCGAACTGGGCGCCGATGGCGGAGCGCGGGAGATCGGCCAGCTCGCCCATCACCGTCAGGCCGAAGAGCGCGAAGCGCTGGCGCGTGGCGGCATCGGCGGGCAGCAGGCCCAGCGGCAGGTCGCGCAGCTCCTCGCGGGAGAGCGCATGGAGCGCCGCCGGCGCATCGGGCCGTTCGAAGCGAGCGAGGCGTGCGGCGAGGGTCGCCAGCCAGCGGTTGTCGCCGATCCCGCAGCGAGTGCGCAGTGGCATGGCGGCGCGGGCCAGCATGACGGCACGGGCCGCGATGCGCCGCTCCGGGCCCCACATCGGCTCGAGGCCGCTGATGTCGACCAGCGCCACGCCGGTGTCGACCGCCTCCACCCGGGGCGAGAGGTCGTCGAGCGCGTCGAGCATCCCGTCGAATGGCTGCGTGTCGGCGTCCGGCTGACGCAGCTCCGGCCAGACGAGCGCGAGAAGCCGGGTCATCCTGCCACCTTGACCGATAGATCGGCCATTTCGTACATGAGCTGCTTCCGAGGTGCGGCTTCGCCGATGTATCGGTCAGTGGCGTGCTTGGTGTCCGCGCAACCTGCGCCTTCATGCGCAGGGGTGACCGATAGATCAGCCAAACAGCGCCTGAACCGCGGTTCCCGTGGCGTTGCGCCGATATATCGGTCGCAGACGCGCACGAACGACACTCCTGCGCGCAGTCCGAGCGTGCGCGGGACCGATAGATCGACCAAACAGCGCACCGATCCGAGCTCGCGTGAGATTCGGCCGATAGATCGGCGCATCACGCGCTCCGAACCACCCGGAGGGCGGGGCGCTCGACCTCGAAGGCTCGTGGTTGGGCCGCGGCACGCACCAGCGGATCGATTCGCCGCCCCTCGCCGAACCACAGGTCGAGCTGCGCCGAGCCACCGGCCAGCGCCCAGCGATGACGCTCGACGACCGCCTCCACGCGCTGGCCGACGAGGTCACGGCCGACCGCCAGCCAGGCGGACCGATGCAGTGCAACGCGCACGCCGGCGGCCGCGCCGGCATTGACGCGTCCGCCCGGCGCGAGAATCAGCGCCGCCGTGGCAGCCGATCGCGCCAGCAGCTGGCCGAGCCGATCCAGCGCGCGACGATCCGGCGCCGAATGCTCGCCGAGATCGAGGACGAGCGCGTCGATGAGGCTCGATCGGCCCAACCATGCCGCCAGGTCGACCGCCTCGGCAGCGTCGCGCGGCCGCGCCACCAGGAGCCACTCGAGGCTGACGCCAAGGCGCGCGGCAGTGGACGGATCGAAGGTCCCGTCGAGATCGAGCCACGCCGTGAGGCCACCGGCGGCCTGCGCTGCGGCGAGCGTCGTCAGCGCCAGCGTGGACGCCCCGCTCCCGAGTGGAGCGTCGAGCAGCGCCACTGCGCCACGCGGCCAACCCCCTGTCCCCCCTCGCCCACCAGCCAGCGCGGCATCCAGCTCGGCAGACCCGCTCGGAATCGATGGGCGCGCCTGCTCCAGCGTCGCCGGCTCGCTCCCCCGACGCAGGCCGAGCCCGCGTGCACGAAGGGTCTCGAGCGCCTGGCTGAGGGACGACGAAACGGCGCCATCGGTCTGCATTGGACCAACGATGATAGAACAGATGTTCTATCATCGGGAAGGGCCGTGGTCCTTTGCTATACTCGCCGCCGGCCGGTCGGCCGACCGTGGGGATGTAGCTCAGCTGGGAGAGCACCGCGTTCGCATCGCGGGGGTCAGGGGTTCGAGTCCCCTCATCTCCACCACTTGCCTCCTTTGGCGATCCGCGGCTTCTTGCTGCTCCCGCAACGCGGGATCACATCCGCGATCTGAGCACGTCGACCTCGCAGCCCGCCAGGAACGGGTCGAAGCCGTGCTCGATCAGCCAACGGATCCCGAGCAGGCTTCGCAGCGACCACCACCCACGGATCACCTCGAGGTCGACGTCGGCCCCGTAGCCCGCGACGACGTCACCGAGCCGCTCCTCGTGGCCCAGCGTCAGGGTGGCGAGGTCGTACAGTGCATCGCCCTGGCCTGCCTCCGACCAGTCGAGCACGCCAGTCACCTCGTCACCGTCGATGAACACGTGATCGACCTGCAGGTCGCCATGGATGAACGCCGGTGCCCACTGCCGGAACACGGCGTCGGCAACCTCGCGGTTGCGCGTGACCAGGTCGGCCGGAAGGATGCCCGCGCTGATGAGCCGTTGGCATTCGTCGTCGAGGTCGGAGGCCGACTGATCCACCCGGCTGCTGGGCCATGGCGGCAGCGGCGCATCGTGCAGCGTGCGGACCGCGGCGCCGGCCGCACGCCATGCCGCCGATGGGGCCGTCGACGGCTCGCCGAGGTGACCGAGCGCACTGCCCGGGAGACGGGCAAGCGCCAGCACCGGAGGCCTTCGCCACAGCACCGCCGGGGTCGGGATCGGTGCCAATCCCATCGCCTCGAGCTCGACATCGGTGCGCGACTGATCCGCGTCGACCTTGAGGAAGGTGTCACCGACACGGAGGGTCGCGCGCTCGTTGTGCGCGACGACGATCTCGACCTGCTCCACGCCGGTCATTATCGCGGCGGCATCGGTCGCGACCCGTCGCCGGGGCCGGTCGAAGGCGCGCGCCACGGGCTCGTTCGTGTCGAGGGCTTGCCCGGACAAGGCATGATGGGGAGCGATTGGCACCAAGCTGCGGCCCAAGTCCAGGGTCGACGGCCGTTCACCATGGCATGAGGGAGGTCGTCCATGTCCCGTTCCGTCCTGTCCATCATCGGCGTCGTGATCCTGGCGCTGGTGGTCACCGCGTGCGGCGACACACCGCCGCCGAGCTCGAGTGGAGAGCCGTCCGAGGCTCCCGAGTCGCAGGCTGCCGAGTCGCCCGGTGAAGAGAGCGAGGCGCCGGCACCGACGCCCACGGAAGGCCGCCTGGCGCTCGTCCAGGATCGCGGCCAACTGATCTGCGGCGTCAACGACGGCCTGCCGGGCTTCGGCTTCGTCGATGAGAACGGCGAGAACGCCGGCTTCGACGTCGACTTCTGCCGCGCCATCGCGGCCGCGGTGCTCGGCGATCCCGAGGCGGTCGAGTTCCGTCCGGTCAGCGCCGATGGACGCCCGACGGCGCTCCAGAGCGGCGAGGTTGACGTCCTCATCCGCAACACGACGTGGACCGTCACGCGCGACACCACCTGGGGCCTGTTCGCCCCGACGACGTTCTACGACGGCCAGGGCATGATGGTCCGCGCCGATGCCGGCATCGAGGCCCTCGCCGACCTTGCCGGTGCGACGATCTGCGTTCAGACCGGCACCACCACCGAACTGAACCTGGCCGATGTCTTCGCGGCGCAGGGCATCGACTTCACGCCGCTCCCCTTCGGTGATGACACGCAGACCTACCAGGCCTACGACGACGGCCAGTGCGACGCGGTCACCAGCGATCGCTCGCAGCTGCTCGCCCAGCGCACCGCGCTGAGCAACCCCGACGACCACGTCATCCTCAACGAGGTGATGTCGAAGGAGCCGCTCGGACCCGTCGTGCCGCTCGGCGACGATGCGTGGTTCAACGTCGTGAAGTGGGTCGTCTTCGCCACCTTCGAGGCGGAGGAACAGGGCATCACCCAGGACAACGTCGCGGACATGGCGTCCACGAGCGAGAACCCGGTGGTCCAGCGACTCCTCGGCGCCGCGAACCCGGAGCTGGGCGAGGGCCTCGGCCTGGAGCCTGACTGGGTGGTCACGATGATCTCGGCCGTCGGCAACTACGGCGAGATCTATGACCGTCACCTCGGCCCCGGCACGCCGTTCGAGCTCGAGCGTGGCCCGAACGCCCTGTGGACCGACGGCGGTCTCCTGTACGCCCCGCCGTACCGGTAGGAAAACGGCAGCAGCTCACGCGCTCCGGGGCGGACGCACGTCCGCTCCGGAGCCGACCTTTCCGTCGAGGTGACCAGCTCTCCAGTGCGCCATGAGCACGCCGCGGTGAAACCGTGGCGTGACGTTCGTGTCCTGCGCGTCCTGACGCAGGTCATCGTGCTGCTGGCGGTCGGCATCGGCATTGCCTTCCTGGCGAGCAATCTCATCTCCGCGATGTCCGAACGCAGCCTCACGTTCGGCTACGGCTTCCTGGGCCAGCGCGCCGGCTTTGAGATCGGCGACAGCCCGGTGCCGTACAGCGCGAGCGACACGTACGGCCAGGCGTTCCTCGTCGGCGTGCTGAACACCGTGTTCGTCAGCGTGGTGGGCATCGTGCTGGCCACCGCCCTGGGCGTCGTCCTGGGCGTGGCCCGACTCTCGCCGAACTGGCTGCTGTCGCGCCTGGTCGGTGCGTACATCGAGCTGATCCGGAACACGCCACTCCTGCTCCAGCTGTTCGTCATCTACTTCGTGGTGCTGGTCCAGCTGCCACCGGTGCAGGAGAGCTTCTCGGTCGGTGGAGCGATCTTCCTGAACCAACGCGGCCTGATCGTCCCGTCCCCGCAGCTGTCATCTTCATTCTTCGCCTGGCTGGCCATCGTCGCCGTCGCGGCCGCCCTGGTCATCGCCGGACGCGCGATCGGCGCGCGGCGAGAGCGTCGCCGGCAGCGGGAGGCCGCCGGCGGAGGGTGGCTGAGCCGCCACGCAGGGCTGGTCGGGAGCATCGGCCTGCTCGGCGTGGCGGTCGTCGCGTGGGTGCTGCTGGCGCCCGTGCGATTCGACGTGCCGGTGGCCGGCCGCTTCAACTTCAGCGGTGGCCTGGCGCTGTCGACCGCCTTCACGGCGATCCTCGTCGGCCTCGTCCTCTACACGGCCGCATTCATCGCCGAGGTCATCCGCGGCGGCATCCAGGCCGTGCGCCGCGGACAGGTGGAGGCGGCGCACGCGCTCGGCCTGTCCGACGGCGACACGTTGCGCCTCGTCGTCTTCCCGCAGGCGCTGCGGATCATCGTGCCGCCACTCACCAGCCAGTACCTCAACCTCGCCAAGAACTCCAGCCTGGCGATCGCGGTCGGCTACCCCGACCTCTTCAAGGTCGGCACGACCATGGCGAACCAGACCGGACAGCCGATCTCGGTCATCGCCCTGGTGATGGCGACCTACCTCGCCATCAGCCTCGCGACGTCCCTGCTCATGAACCTCTACAACCGCCGCGTCCAGGTGCAGGAGAGCTAGGCGCCGATGACGACCGATACGCTCCCCCCACCATCCACCCAGCTGAGCCCAACCGCGTGGCTGCGCGCGAACCTGTTCTCCGGCATCGCGAACTCGCTGGTCACCGTCCTCCTTGCCGCACTGATCGTGTGGCTGGCCATCAATGTCGGGCAGTGGGCGCTGACCGAGGCCCGCTGGGAGGTGGTGACACGCAACCTGCGGCTGTTCCTCATCGGTCAGTATCCGGCCGACCAGGCCTGGCGCCTGTGGCTCAGTCTGCTGCTGCTGTCGATCCTGGCCGGCGTGTCGGCCGGCCTCTTCGGCCACACCATTCGCGTCCTGGCCGTCTCCGTATCGGCCATCCAGGCGCTCCTCGCGGTGGTCATGCTCGTGTCTCCGGTCGGGCCGCTGATCACGGCCGGCATGGTCGCCAACGCCGCGCTGGTCTGGGTCGGCTGGCTGATCGGGCTGCGCGGCATGGTGCCGCGCCGCCTGGTGGTCATCGGCTGGCTCGTCTCGATCCCCGTGATCTACATGCTCATCAGCGGCTTCGCGACGCAGATTCCCGACGTCAGCACCAACCTGTGGGGCGGCCTCCTGCTCACGCTGCTGCTGGCGCTGGTCGGCATCATCCTGTCGTTCCCGCTCGGCGTGGTCCTCGCGCTCGGTCGGCGCAGCACGCTGCCGGCGATCCGCATCCTGAGCACCGCCTACATCGAGATCATCCGGGGCGTGCCGCTGGTGACGATCCTGTTCATGGCCGACGTCATGCTGCCCTTCTTCCTCCCCGGCGACGTCCGGATCGACCGCGTCATCCGCGCCATGGGTGGCATCACCCTGTTCTCGGCGGCCTACGTCGCCGAGAACGTGCGCGGCGGGCTCCAGGCCATCCCGACCGGCCAGATCGAGGCGGCGCAGGCACTCGGCCTCCACGGCTGGCAGACGAACCTGTTCATCGTCCTGCCGCAGGCGCTGCGCGCGGTCATCCCGGCCAACGTCGGCCTCTTCATCAGCCTGCTGAAGGACACGACGCTGGTGGCGATCATCGGCCTGGCGGAGCTCCTCGGCATCGGCCAGTCCATCCTGGCGCAGCCGGATTCTCTCGGCGCCCATCTCGAGGTCTTCGCCTTCGTGGGCGTCATCTTCTTCGTCCTCTGCTACGCGATGTCACAGGCCAGCTACCGGTTGGAACGCCAGCTGGGCGTCGGAACCCGTTAACGTGGTGCTCGAGGTGGAACCGATGACGAACGAGACCGACGGCCGTCAGCCGATCATCGTCGCGCGCGACGTGCACAAGTGGTTCGGGCAGCTCCACGTCCTGCGCGGCATCGACCTGACCGTGAACGCCGGCGAGGTGGTGGTCATCTTCGGAGCGTCCGGCTCCGGCAAGTCCACGTTCATCCGGACGATCAACCGGCTCGAGGAGCACCAGCGCGGCGAGATCATCGTCGATGGCATCGAGCTGTCCAACGACGTTCGGAACATCGCCGCCGTGCGCCGCGAGATCGGCATGGTGTTCCAGTCATTCAACCTCTTCCCGCACCTGACCGTGATGCAGAACGTCACCCTCGCGCCGTTGCGGGTGCGCAAGTGGTCGCGCGACCAGGCCGAGGACGTTGGCATGCAGCTGCTGACCCGCGTCGGCATTCCCGAGCAGGCCGCCAAGTACCCGGCCCAGCTCTCGGGCGGGCAGCAGCAGCGCGTGGCGATCGCTCGAGCACTGGCGATGCAGCCCAAGATCATGCTGTTCGACGAGCCGACCTCGGCGCTTGATCCCGAAATGGTCAAGGAGGTGTTGGACGTGATGGTATCGCTTGCGGAAGAATCCGGTGTCACTATGCTCTGCGTGACCCATGAAATGGGCTTTGCCCGCCAGGTCGCGGACCGGATCATCTTCATGGACGAGGGGGAAATCGTCGAGGAAGCCCCACCTGAACGCTTTTTCAGCGAGCCCCGGAACGAGCGAACCCAAGCCTTTCTCAGTAATATTCTTTCTTACTAAAGTCGGATGGAGTGTTGCCGAAGCGCAATAGCGCCGTTTTTTCCAATTTTTTTAATCCCTTGTGCACGTTACA
>DASVDT010000068.1:0-3273 GCA_036380955.1 Candidatus Limnocylindria bacterium
CTCCGAGTACGCGAAGGAAGCGCGAATGCGCATCAACGTCGGCATTCGCCGTCGCCTGGCGCCGCTGGTCGACAACAGCCGTCGCCGCCTCGAGCTGCTGACCTCCCTGCTCTTCAGCATGAAGGGCACGCCCGTCATCTACTACGGCGATGAGATCGGCATGGGCGACAACGTCTACCTGGGCGACCGCAATGGCGTTCGCACGCCGATGCAGTGGACCGGCGACCGCAACGCCGGCTTTTCCAAGGCCGATGTCCACGCGCTGTACGCGCCGCTGGTGGCCGATCCCGTCTACGGCTACCAGGCGGTCAACGTCGAGTCACAGGAGCGCGTTCCCGGCTCGCTGCTGAACTGGATGAAGCGGCTCATCCGCGTGCGCCGCGCCCATCCGGTCTTCGGCCGCGGCACCCTCGAGTTCATCCATCCCGACAACCGCCGAGTCCTTGCCTACCTGCGGGAGCACGATGGCGTGACCATCCTGTGCGTCGCGAACCTGAGCCGTTTCGCGCAGTACGTCGAGCTGGACCTCTCGAGCTACAACGGCCGGACGCCGGTCGAGCTCATCGGTCGCGTCCACTTCCCGCGCATCGGCGACCTGCCGTACCTGCTGACGCTCGGCCCGCACGACTTCTTCTGGTTCGAGCTCACCGATGGCGCCGCTGACGCCAGCGCCTGAACCCGATGGCCGGTCCGCTGTCGATCCGCGCGGCGACCATCACCGATGCCGATGAGCTGGGCCGCATCGCGGGCCGCGCCTGGGAGGCGACCTATCGCGGCACGATCCCGGACGAGGCCCTCGACGAGTGGATCGCGTCGGCCGGCGATGGGTGGCGGCAGGCGCTCGAGAGCCCCGACGCCGACACGACGACCCGTTCGTGGGTCGCCGTCCGCGACGGCAGGCTGCTGGGCTTCGCGGTCACCGCACCGGCCCGGTCCAACTGGCTTCCGCCGCCCGATGGTGCCGGTGAGCTGACGAATCTCTATCTCGATCCTGAGGCGATCGGCTCCGGCGTCGGCCGCCCGCTCTACGAGCGAGCGGTCGGCGACCTGCGCGATCGTCGCTTCGCCTCGCTGGTGGTGTGGGCGTTCCGCGACAACCTTCCGGCGCGTGGGTTCTACGAGCACATGGGGCTCGCGATCGACGTCCCGGACCACACCTGGTTCCTCGCTGGCGTGGCGTGTCCCATCGTGCGGTTCCGGCTGGACTGGCCCAGCGCGGGGTGATGACGCCGGACGAGCTGAGGAGGGCGCGCTGGTTCCGCGCCAAGCAGCGGCCGATCGCGGCGGTCAGCGAGGTCGACCGAGCCCCGCTCGGCGATGGCGCCCTCGTGGTCCTCGAGGTTGCCTTCGCCGATAACGGCAGCCCGGATCGCTACCTCGTCACGGAAGGCCCCGACGTGTGGAGCAGCCTCGTCCGTGCGATTGCCGCCGGGGCCGAGCTGCCCGCCGCGCGTGGCGCGTTCGTCGCGACAGTCACTGACGCCGCCCGGTTCGACGGCTCGCTCGAAGCTCGACCGCTGGCGGTCGAGCAGTCGAACACGTCGGTCGTCATCGGCGAGCGGCTGATCCTGAAGCTCTATCGGCTGCTCGAGGCCGGCGACAACCCCGATGTGGAGATCAGCGCCTTTCTGACCGATGCCGGCTTCGCCGACACGCCCGTCCTGGCCGGATCGATGATCTATCGCGCGCCGGATGGTTCGGCGGCGGCCGCGGCGATGCTCCAGGAGTTCGTTCCGTCCACCGGCGACGCCTGGACAGCGATGCTGGACGCGTTGGCGACGGAGCCTGCCGCGGGCATCGAGATGGCGCGCTCGATCGGCCGGGTCACGGCGGCCATGCACGCCGCCCTGGCCTCACGGCCGGACGATCCCGCGTTTCCATGCCGCCCGGCGACGGTCGCCGAAACGGCGGCGTGGCGCGCATCGGCCGAGCGGCAGCTGGCGCAGGCGGTCACGGCCGTCAGCGGCGAAGCGCATGACCGCCTGGTCGATCTTGCACCGGGGCTTCGCGCGCGCTTCGCCGACACGTTCGGCGCCGCCACCGGCGAGGCGCCGGTGACCCGCATCCACGGGGACTACCACCTCGGCCAGCTGCTGGTCCGGCGCGATGGCGGCTTCAGCGTCGTCGACTTCGAGGGCGAGCCGGCGCGACCGCTGGCCGAGCGGCGCCAGCCATCGTCGCCGCTGCGCGACGTGGCCGGGATGCTGCGCAGCCTGGACTACGCCGCGCGCACGGCCGAGCGCGCGTCACGGCTGGATCCGGACGCCTGGCTCGTCGAGGCGCGGGGCGCGTTTCTCGACGCGTACGGGCCAGCGGACGCCGCGCTGCTCGCCGCGTTCGAGCTCGAGAAGGCGTGCTACGAGGTCCGATATGAGGCGAGTAACCGCCCCGATTGGCTGTGGCTCCCGCTTGGAGCGGTGGAGCGTCTCGCGGGGCGTGGGGTCGGCCGTTCACCATTCGAGTGAACATGACAATGCCGGACGCACCGGCCGGCGGCGGAGGGTAACCTTCGCCGGGTGAGCTCGATGGCCTGCCGCCCGCTTCGCGTCCCGGGACAGCAGTGGCGCTGAGGGTCTGGCGCGGCGAACCGTATCCACTCGGCGCGACCTGGGACGGCTCGGGCGTCAACTTCGCGATCTTCAGCGAGAACGCCGAGGCCGTCGACCTCTGCCTCTTCGACGACGGCGGCGCGAACGAGCAGCGCATTCGGCTCGTCGAGCAGACGGACCTGGTCTGGCACTGCTACCTCCCGGACGTGCGGCCCGGCCAGCGCTACGGATATCGGATCCACGGGCCATATCGGCCGGAGCTGGGTCACCGGTTCAACCCCAACAAGCTGCTGATCGACCCGTTCGCCAAGCGCATCGACGGCTCGGTCGACTGGGACGACGCGATGTTCGGCTATCGCATCGGCGCCGAAGAGCAGGACATCGAGGCCGACGGGCGGGACTCGGCGCCGTTCGTGCCGAAGAGCGTCGTGGTCAACCAGGCGTTCGTATGGGGGGGCGACGAGCCGCCGCGGACGCCGTTCGACAAGACCCTCATCTACGAGGTCCACGTCAAGGGCTTCACCATGCGCAACCCCGAGGTGCCCGAGGAGCTGCGCGGCACGTACGCGGGCATGGGCTCGGGACCGGCGATCGACTACCTGACCAACCTCGGCATCACCGCCGTGGAGCTGCTGCCGGTGCACCAGCACGTCAACGATCGGCACCTGGTCGAGCGCGGGCTGTCGAACTACTGGGGCTACAACACCATCGGCTTCTTCGCGCC
>DASVDT010000069.1:0-10590 GCA_036380955.1 Candidatus Limnocylindria bacterium
CAGCTACGTGATGGTCCAGAACGACATCCGCTTCGTGTTCACGGCGCCGCTCTCCCCCGATGGCGAGATCGCCGAGCACGTGGCGAAGCACGGCGACGGCGTGAAGGACATCGCGTTCGCCGTCGACGACGTCACCAGCGCTTGGCAGGAGACGACGAGGCGCGGCGCGCTATCGGCGCTGGAGCCGACGGAGTTCGAGGGCACGAAGGGCGCGCTTCGCAGGAGCGCCATTCGCACCTATGGCGAGGTGGTCCACTCCTTCGTGGATCGGTCCGACTACCACGGGACCTTCGCTCCGGGCTACCACAAGGTGAAAAGCCCACCGCCGGCGGCAAGGGGACAGAGCCTGCTCGAGGTCGACCACTGCGTCGGCAACGTCGAGCTGGGCGACATGAACCGCTTCGTCGACTTCTACAAGGACGTGCTCGGCTTCGCGCAGCTCATCCACTACGACGACAAGGTGATCCACACCGAGTACTCGGCGCTGATGAGCAAGGTGATGACGAACGGGAACGGGCGCATCAAGTTCCCGATCAACGAGCCCGCCGCGGGCAAGAAGAAGAGCCAGATCCAGGAGTTCCTCGACTACTACCTCGACGCCGGCACACAGCACATCGCGCTGCGTACCGAGGACATTGTGGGCACCGTTCGGGCGCTCAGAGAGCGCGGCGTCGAGTTCCTCGGCATGCCGCACGCCTACTACGAGCAGCTCCCGGACCGCGTCGGGGACGTCGGTGTGCCGATGGACACGCTCGAGGAGCTCGGCATCGAGGCCGACCGCGACGAGGAGGGCTACCTGCTCCAGATCTTCACGCGCCCCGTACAGGATCGGCCGACGTTCTTCTTCGAGATCATCGAGCGACACGGGTCGCGAGGCTTCGGCGTCGGCAACTTCAAGGCGCTCTTCGAGGCCATCGAGATCGAGCAGGGCCGGCGCGGAAATCTCTGAGCCGAGCAACCGATAGGGCCAATACGGGCCGACGCGAGCGTCCGAGCCCGCCATCGAGGTCACACCTCCAAACCGTCGCCCTCGCCAGCGCACCACACCGGCGCCTGGTACTTCGGTCGGCCCGGGTACTGCGGCAGACCGCACACCGACGAATTCGCCTCCGATTCCGACGCGCGTCGAAAAAACGACGCGGTACTCGATGTGACGATCACGCCCCTCGCGCGGATCGGCTGGTCGGTGGATGCTCCACGTGCATCAAGCGACCAAGCCGAACGCCGAAATGGAGGACCGGATGCTGCACTCCGGCCGAGCCGATTGGGACCACGAAGCCGATTCCTGCGGGCCTGCTGTCCCGGAACGAAGCGGCCTTCGTCGCGTCGTGGCGATCGCCTCGTCGCTCGCTCTCGCGGCGTCGTTCCTGCTGACGGTCGCCACGCCGTCGATGGCGGCACCGGGCACGCGTGTCAGCGTCGACCCAGAGGTCGCCGAAGTGCTCGTCGGGGGGAGCGTGACCCTGACGGCATACGTCACCGATGAGCTGGGCAACCCCTCGGTCGGCGCCGACAGCAGCACCCACGTGCGGTGGTATTTCGGCTCCGCCAGCCCGAATGACCCGAGCACGGGCAACAGCAGCCACGACTTCGAGTGCTACACCGGAACGGTCGGCTTCTGCTCGATCACCTACGCGACCGCCAGTCTGGGCACCGACACCATTTGCGCCCTGGCCATGGGGTCCCCGTCGGCATGCGACGAGCCACTCGGCGATCCCGAGTGGGACGACACCGCCGATGTGGTCCAGCGGGTCGTCGTCGCCGAGCTGAGCTCACCGACTCCCACGCCGACGCCCACGCCGACGCCGACTCCAACACCCACGCCGACTCCCACGCCGACTCCCACGCCGACGCCCACGCCCACGCCAACGCCGACTCCAACACCCACGCCGACTCCCACGCCCACGCCCACACCCACGCCGACTCCCACACCCACGCCGACGCCCACGCCCACACCAACGCCCACGCCCACGCCCACACCAACGCCCACGCCCACGCCCACACCAACGCCGACTCCCACACCCACGCCGACTCCCACGCCCACTCCCACGCCCACGCCAACTTCGGATGGGGAGCAGGTTCAGTCGCGCGTCGTGACGCCGACGCCAACGCCGGTCGCAAGCACCGCGCCCGACGTGCAGATCCCGCCCGCGACGCCGCGGGTCGAGCCGTCGGCGAGCCCCGCGGCCGCGTCGCCGACGGAGGAGCCGGACCTGCTCATCGTCCCGCGTGCGGATCCGCCAGAGCCGCCGACGGCTGGGCCGATCGAGCCGGATGCGACCGTGTCGGCGCCCTTGCCCGCACCCGAACCGGCGCCTGCGCCACGCAGCGCCATGGTGCCCAACGAGCCGTCGGGTCCGGCGGCGGTGGTCGGCCAGGTCGTAGGAGCGGCGGTCGAGCAGGTGGTTCGCGCCGTGCGGCCGGAGGCCGCGGTCGCCGTCGCGACCGAGTTCACCTTCCCGATGGCATTGGCGCTCGCCGTCCTGGCGTACCTGGTGATCCAGGGACAGATCGACCGACGCGACCCGAAGCTTCGCGTGGCGCCGCAGAACGTGATCGAGACACTCGTGACCTTCAAGACCGAGGAGGAGCTGTGATCGCCACGCGCGCCCACCACGACGGTGCCGACGACTACACCGCGCTGAGTGACCGGATGGGCCACCTGCTCGTCCTGCGCGTGGCGATGGCGGCACTGACCGTTCTGTGGGCCGCGCTTCGACCGGAGACCCTCGGAGGCTCGCTCGTCCAGCTGGGTGTCGTGACGGCTGCGTACGTCGCCGTCTCGGCGGTCGGCGAGCTCACCCGTGGCCGGGTGCGGCGCCTCAGCTTCGCGATCATGAGCGGCCTGCTCATCGTCGACGGCCTGTTCCTCGCCTACGCGATGTACATCACCGGCGCGACCGGGAGCCCGCTCCGCTTCCTCATCTACCTCCATCTCGTGGCGGTATCGCTGCTGGCGTCGTATCGGACGGGGCTGAAGATCGCGCTGTGGCATTCGCTGCTGCTGTTCGTCGTGCTCTACGCCCAGGCGGCAGCGCTCCTTCCTCCGGTGGACGTCATCCCCGGTCGCGCCATCGATTTCGATCGGATGCCCGT
The DNA here is from genome assembly GCA_036380955.1 of Candidatus Limnocylindria bacterium. Lineage (GTDB taxonomy): Bacteria > Chloroflexota > Limnocylindria > QHBO01 > QHBO01 > JACDBZ01. The sequence goes on from DASVDT010000069.1 coordinate 3,097, forward strand.
CCTGAACGTCACCTCGTTCTGGCTGTTCGCGCTTGCCACCTCGATCTTCTCGGCCATGAACGAGCGCGAGCTGCGCCAGCGCCGCGCGGACCTGCAGTCGCTCGTCGACGTCGGGGCGCGGCTGGACGACGTGGTCGACCCGGTCATCCAGGCGCGCGTCGTGCTCGACGGCCTGTCGGAACGCTTCGGCTTCACGCGCGGCATGGTCATCGGCGCGGCCGAGGGCAAGCTCATCGTGCTCGCCTCGCGTGGGACGGAGGACTGGTCAGGCACGGTGCCGGCCGATGCCGTCATCCGCAAGGCCTGGGATCGGCGTGAGCTGCTGCCCGTCAAGCGCATCGATCCCGATGCGAATCCATTGCTGGCGGCCACGATGCCCGACGCGCGAAACCTCCTCGTCTCGCCGATGGTGGCCGACGGCCGCCCGGTTGGCGCCATCGTCGTCGAGCACCGCTCGCGAACGGTCTTCGGCATCGAGCGCCGGATCGCATCGGTCCTGGGACAATTCTCGGCGGTTGCCGCGCTCAACCTGCGCAACGCCGTCCTGCTGAGGCACGTGCAGGACCTTGCCGAGCGGGACTCGCTGACCGGCGCGGCCAACCGGCGGATGTTCCAGCTCACGCTGGAGCGGACGCTCGGCACCGGAGCAGCCACGAAGGCCGATCAGACGACGGCCGTGCTCTTCATCGACCTCGACGACTTCAAGGTCATCAACGACACGCTCGGCCATGCCGCCGGCGATAGCCTGCTCATTGCGGTCACCGAGCGCATCAGCGGCCTCGTCCGCAAGGGAGACCTCGTGGCACGGCTGGGTGGCGACGAATTCGCGATCCTGACCGATGACGAGCCCGACCTGCATCGGGCTCGGTCGATGGCCGAGCGCCTCGTGCGCGACCTTCGGGTGCCGTATGTCATCGGCGAGCAGACGATCACGGTCAGCGCCAGCATCGGCATCGCCAGCGCCGGGGAGGCGGGACGCGACGCGGCGGAGATCGTTCGCAACGCCGACGTGGCGATGTACATGGCCAAGGCCAACGGCAAGTCCGGGTTCGCCGTGTTCGACCCGGGCATGCACGCCTCCATCCGCGCGCGCCACGAGCTTGGCTCCGAGCTTCAGAAGGCGGTCGACCTGGGCCAGCTCCGGCTCGTCTACCAGCCGATCGTGTCCCTCGAGTCGGGGCGCATCTCGGGGCTGGAAGCGCTCGTGCGCTGGCAGCATCCGGCTCGCGGCCTTGTCGCACCGGGCGAGTTCATCGAGATCGCGGAGGAGAACGGCGCGATCCTGCCCATCGGCCGGTGGGTGCTGCGTGAGGCCTGCGAACGAGTCGTGGCCTGGCAGAAGGCCGGATCGGTTCCATCGTCGCTGTTCATGAGTGTCAACGTCTCGGCGCGCGAGATTCAGCAGCCTGGCTTCGTCGGCGCCGTCGAGGAGGCGCTCGCGTGGGCGGGGCTGGATGCCAACCGGCTCATCATCGAGATCACCGAGACGGCTCTCATCAAGGCCACCTCGCCGACGGTCACGACCCTCGAGGCGCTGCGCGCGCTCGGCGTGCGCGTCGTGATCGACGACTTCGGGACCGGCTACTTCTCGCTCAGCCACCTCCGCCAGTTCCCGGTCGACGCCCTCAAGATCGCGAGCGAGTTCGTGCAGGTCGCCGAGGGCGACTCGCGATCCGCGGCGCTGGCCGGTGCGATCGTGGCGTTGGGCGGCTCGCTCGACATCGCCACGGTCGCGGAGGGCATCGAGACCAAGGAGCACGCCGAGCGCATGCGGGCCCTGGGCTGCACCTACGGGCAGGGGTTCTACTTCGCGAAGCCGATCAGCGCGACCGAGATCGAGGCCGGCGTGCCGGGCCTCGCCGACGGCCGGCGCTGGGATGGCGCCGCGGAGGCAGCGCCGCGCCGGCGCAAGCCGCTGCGCGCCCTGAGCGGGGAGCAGCCGAGCGCCGCCTGAGCCGCGGCGCGCCCGCATCCATGCCCGGCCGGCGGCTGCCGCCGGCCGGGCTCCCGCCATGCGGCATCGGCTAGCATCGGTGCTCCATGAGCACCAGCGGCCTCCCCTCGCCCGACGTCGACTTCCCGGCCTGGTACGTCGAGGTCGTCAGGCGCGCCGAGCTCGCCGAGCACGGCCCCTCGCGTGGGTCGATGATCATCCGTCCGCACGGCTACGCCATCTGGGAGCTGACCCAGCGCGCGCTCGACGACCGCTTCAAGGCGACCGGCCACGAGAACCTGTACTTCCCGCTGCTGATCCCGATGAGCCTCCTCTCGAAGGAGGCCGATCATGTCGAGGGCTTCGAACCCCAGGTCGCGGTCGTGACCCGCGGCGGCGGTGAGGAGCTGGAGGAGCCGCTCGCCATCCGACCGTCGTCGGAGTCGATCATCTGGAACACCTATCGACGCTGGGTGCAGAGCTACCGCGACCTGCCGCTGCTCTACAACCAGTGGGCCAACGTCATGCGCTGGGAGCTGCGGCCACGGCTCTTCCTGCGCACGACCGAGTTCCTGTGGCAGGAGGGCCACACCGCGCACGCCACGAGTGACGAGGCGATGGCCGAAGCGCTGCGCATGCTCGACGTCTACCGCCAGGTGGCGGAGGACGTGCTCGCCATCCCGGTCTTCCCCGGGCGCAAGTCGCCCGGCGAGCGCTTCCCGGGCGCCGTCGAGACGTTCACCGTCGAGGGCCTGATGCGCGACGCCAAGGCGCTCCAGTGCGGCACCAGCCACTTCCTCGGCCAGAACTTCGGCCGCGCCTACGATGTCACCTTCCTCGATGCCGATGGGCGCCAGGAGCACGCCTGGGGCACCTCGTGGGGCTTCAGCACCCGGATGGTCGGCGCCACGATCATGGCGCACGGCGACGCGGCGGGGCTGCGCCTGCCGCCGGCAGTGGCGCCGATCCAGGTGGTGATCGTGCCGATCTACCGCTCCGACGACGAGCGGACGGCCGTCCTGCGCGTCGCCGACGGCCTGCGCGCCGATCTGGCGGCTGCCGGCGTACGCGTGCGCCTCGACGACCGGGACCAGCATCGGCCCGGCTACAAGTTCGCCGAGTGGGAGCTGAAGGGCGTACCGGTGCGCGTCGAGCTCGGCCCTCGGGACGTTGCAGCCGGGCGGGCGGTGCTCGTCAGCCGGCTGGGCGGCGGCAAGGAGGAGGTTGCACTGGCCGACGTCGCGACCGGCATGGCCGCTCGGCTTGCGGACATCCAGGCCACACTGTTCGCCGATGCGCTCGCCTTCCGCGATGCGAACACGCACGAGATCACCTCGTTCGACGCCTTCGCCACGGGGCTCGACGAGGGCGGCGGCTTCTGGACGGGTGCCTGGTGCGGCAACGACGACTGCGAGGCGGAGATCAGCGCCAGGACGAAGGCGACCATTCGCTTCCTCCCGATCGAGCCACGCGAGCCCGGCTCGGCGTGTATGCACTGCGGGCGGCCGGGGGTCGATACGGCCACGTGGGCTCGGGCGTACTGACCGATGCGCGTCGCCGCGCTGCTCGCGATGCTGGTGATGAGCTCGTGCGGTCTGTTGCCTCCGCCCGACTGGGTGGCGAACCGTCAGCCGCTTCCCTCATGTGGTGAGGAGGTTGTCGAGCAGGGCGCGTCCTTTGATGTCGCGGCGCGCGAATGCATCCTCGACGCCGTCGCCGACGGCCATGCAGCGGAGCTGATCAGCACGCAGCGCAGTGTCGAAGGCGACCCGATCATCAGCTACATCCGCGTCCATGCGAACGGCACGGTCGAGATCTTCGTCGACGCCAGAGCTGACCGCTTCAAGTCCGCAGACTGGACGCGGCTGCGCTGCGACCGGATCATGCCCGTGGCGGATGCGAACGAGCCGCCAGATCTCGTGTACGCCGATGACATGGTGTTCGTCGAAGACGGATGCGAGGCGCTGCCGCTGCCCTGAGCGCTAGGATCGGCTCATGAGCGCGACGATTCGGCCGCATATCGTCTCCGTGGATGAGATCCGCGAGGCCGCCGAGCGCATCCGCGGCGTCGCGACCCGAACGCCGCTGCTGCGCTGGGACGACACGACGTGGCTCAAGCCGGAGTCACTCCAGCCGATCGGCGCCTTCAAGATGCGCGGCGCCTACAACAAGATCGCGTCGCTTTCGGAGGCCGAACGAGCGCGCGGCGTGGTGACCTACTCGTCCGGGAACCACGCCCAGGCGGTCGCCCGCGCGGCGCGGCTGCTCGGCGCGCAGGCGGTCATCTGCATGCCCCGCGACGCGCCGCGCATCAAGATCGAGGGCGTCGAGCGCGATGGCGCCGAGATCCAGTTCACGGGCATGGACTCCGAGGAGCGACATGCGCTCGCGCTGCGGCTGGTCGAGGAGCGTGGTCTCGTCATGGTCGAGCCGTACGACGACCCGGCCATCATCGCCGGCCAGGGCACGTGCGGCCTCGAGATCGTCGAGGATCTGCCCGAGGTGACGTCGGTCGTCGTGCCGGTGTCCGGTGGCGGGCTCTCATCCGGGGTGGCGACCGCGGTCAAGGCGCTGGCACCCTCCGCGCGGGTCATCGGTGTCGAGCCGGAGCTTGCCGCCGATGCAAAGGAGTCGCTCGAATCCGGCCGGCTGGTGACCTGGAGGGCGGAGCAGACCGGCCGAACCATGGCCGATGGGCTCCGCACGAACTCGCTCGGGCCGCTCCCCTTCGAGCACCTGCGTCGGTTCATGGACGAGATCGTGACGGTCAGCGAGGACCAGATGGCCGATGCGATCCGTCAGCTCGCCCACCGGGCACGGTTGGTGGTCGAGCCCTCGGGCGCCGCGAGCATGGCCGCGCACCTGTCAGGCGCCGCGGCCCGCACGGATGGCGATGACGCGCGGGTGATCGTCATCAGCGGCGGCAACGTGGATCCGGAGCAATTCCTGCGCCTGCTTGCCGGGTAGACGCGCTGGGCGACGACGGCGGGCGAGTGGCGCCGATGCATCGGTCCGATCGCCCCCGAGAGCCGGCTCCGGCTCGGTCTGTCCGACCTATCGGTGCGCTGCGAGCCTGCGACGGGCCTCCGGGCGATGCTCGTGCGCAATCCACGCCGATGTATCGGTCCAACCGCGCCTGAAACGCTGGCAGGCGTGATCCGTCCGATTGATCGGTGCGATTCCACCGATACTCGGCGGGACCGTGGCCGCACACCTTCACGTCGGTGGCGAACGGCTCAGCCCGCTCCGAGGATGTCCACCGCCCGATCCAGTTGTGGGTCGGCCCCCGAGATCGGATCGGCCGGCCCTGGCACCACGACGTCGGGTTGCACGCCGCCGGGCGCCACGGAGTTGTGGTCGGGCGTGAACCATCGGTCCGTCGTGAGCCGCAGGCCGCCGCCGTTGGGCAGGCTGTTCCAGATCTGGACCGTGTTCTTGCCGAACGTCGGCTCGCCGACGATGGTCGCCCGACCGTGCTCCTGGAGCGCCGCGGCCACGATCTCCGAGGCTGAGGCCGAGCCACCATCGACCAGCACGACGACCGGCACCTGGCCCGATTGAAGGATGCCGCTTTCGGAGCGCCACTCCTGGACGTTCCCGTCCGACTCGACCGTGAACAGCAGCCCTCCGCTGGCGACGAACTCCGATCCGATGCCCTGGGCGGCAACGATGTAGCCGCCGGGGTTGCCGCGCAGGTCGAACACGATTCCATCGGCGCCCTGGTCCAGCAGCGATTGGAGCGCGTCGCGGAAGAGACCCGGCGCGCGATCGGTGAACGAGGTGAGGCGGATGTAGCCGATGCCGTCGTCGAGCAGCTCGGCGCTCACCTCCTGGAGGTCGATGACCGCGCGGGTGATCGTGATGTCGAGCCGCTCGTCGCCGCGCTCGACCGTGAGCGTGACGTCCGTCCCGGCCTCGCCGCGGACCTCGAACACGAGCGAGTTGACCGACTCCCCGGCCGTCGACCTGCCGTCGATGGCCAGGATGCGGTCACCGGCGCGGAGCCCTGCCTCCTCGGCCGGCGAGCCGTCCAGCGGGCTGACCACGACCATCGCGCAGGTGGCCGTGACCACCGTGCACGAGGCGAGGTCCCCGGGGTCGACGGTGTTCTCCATGCCGACCTCGGCGCCGATGCCGCTGAACTCGCCGGACAGATCGTCGAGCGCCTGGCCGTACTGGCTCGGTGGCAGGTAGCCCGAGTAGGGATCTTCGAGGCCGTACTCGATCATGCCGCGCACCGCGCCGTCGACCAGCTGCTCGTCGGTCACCTCGTCGACGTAGTCCCCCTTGATCTGCGCGTACGTCTCGCACAGGACCGCAAACGCTTCGGACGGCTCGGCGCACGAGACCGTCTCCAGCACCGGCGTCGGGCCTGGGGTCTCGGCCGACGACGGGACCGTCACCGACGGTTCGACGCTCTGCGTGGGCGACACGTCGGCCGTGGCGACACCGCCACCCACGGCGAGCCCGGCCACGAAGGTCGCCGCGCCGAACAGCAGCAGGACGACGAGGAGGATCGCCGCGCTGGCGGCGGGCGGTCGACGCGATGGCACGCTGGCGGTCATGGGACGCGCATTCTCGCGCGAATCGGGTCGGGCCGCTCGGCTGACGTCAGCCTCGAACCGCGCGGAGGCCGAGGAAGATGGGGATCTCGGCGTTGGCGCGCACATCGCCGCGCGCCGCCTTCCCGGGCCGCCGATCGGGCGGCAGGTCGGGAATCTCGAGCATGGCATCGGTCGCGAAGCCGATCTCGGCGAGGGCGTTGACATAGGTGCTGATCGGCCGATGGAACGAGCGCGTCGCCAGCCCGCCGCCGAGCGACTTCATCGGCACCGCCATCTCGCCGAGATACGCGTCGATACGCCGATAGGTGAGCTTGCGACCCTCGTCGAACCCCCAGCCGGAGTGACGCGGTTGGCGAAACGCCGGATGCGTCATGAGCAGCACCACTCGGGCGGCCGGCCGCAGCGCCCAGTCGAGGGAGTGCATCACGTCGTCGAGGGGGTCCATGTCCTGGACCGAGAGCATGAAGACGGCCGCGTCGAATGCGGCCTCGCCCAGTCCCGCGACGGCCACCAATCGGCGGGCGTCGCCGGCCAGAAAGCGGGCGCCCCGCAGCCGCGCGTGCCGCCGCTTGGCAGCGGCGATCAGCCTGGCCGATGCGTCGACCACCGTGACCGAGCTGCCGGCGTCGACCAGGTATGGCGCCAGCACGCCCTGGCCGCCACCGACGTCCAGGATCTCCTCGCCAGGCCGCGGCTGGAGCAGGTCCATGACGGCCGGGATGGCCAGCTGACGGTGATAGGCCGATCCGCGATCCCCCACCCAGCCGTCGTACCAGGTCGCAACGCGCTCCCAGCTCGTCTCGCGGGGCCGGCCGGCATCCGGGCGTCGCCCGCCCATCAGCGCCAGCCGAGCTCCGGGGCGACGTAGGTGAGGATGCTCTCGACGGCGTGTGCGTTGTAGTCGACGCCCAGCTGGTTGGGGACGGTGAGGAGAAGCGTGTCGGCGGCCTCGATGGCCGTGTCGCCGGCCAGCTCCTCGACCAGCTTGTCGGGCTC
>DASVDT010000070.1:0-14893 GCA_036380955.1 Candidatus Limnocylindria bacterium
TACTCGTCCTCGAAGCGGGCCAGGGTCGTCAGGATCGGCGCGGGAGCAAGGCGCTCGAGCTTGCAGAGCGCCGTATCGCTGACCTTCTTGGATAGCTCGCGCAGCAGGGTGAAATCGTTGGGTCGTGGCGTGGCGGCCAGGATGCGGTCGAGGGCCTCCACCAGCCGGCGGGTGCCGATCCGGCACGGAACCGCCTTGCCACACGCCTCGCGCGCGCTGAAATCGGCGAAAAAGCGGGCGCTGTCGACCATGCACGTCGAGGTGTCGGCAACCAGGACGGCGCCGGAGCCGATGATGGCGCCGGCCGCCTCGAGCGGCTCGTAGTCGTACGGCGTGCCGAGCTCGCCGGCATCCAGGGCACCGCCCCCGGGACCGCCGACGAAGAGCGCCTTGGTCGTGCCCGTCGGCCCACCGGCCATGGCCACGAGCTCGCGCAGCGGTGTGCCCAATGGCACCTCCAGCAGCCCCGGCTCGGCCACGCGGCCCATCACCGTGACGAGCTTCGTGCCGCGACTGGCGTCTGTGCCCACGGACGCGAACGCGTCGGCCGAGTGCGACAGGATCCAGGCCGCGTGAGCGAGGGTCTCCGCGTTCTGCACGACGCTGGGCACGGTCCACAGCCCGCGCTCCGTCGGGTACGGCGGACGGATGAGCGGCATGCCGCGGTCTCCCGAGAGCGCAGCGATGAGCGCGGTCTCCTCGCCGGCAACGTACGCGCCGGACCCCTCCCAGATGCTCAGCTGGACGCTCGTGTCCGTCCCGAACATCAGGTAGCCGGCCAGGTGGGCGTCGGTCGCCTCAGCGGCGGCGACGCGAAGTCGCTGGATCGCCTCGGTCCACTCGCGGCGCACGGCCACGATCGCCTCGCCGGCGCCGGACGCGTAGGCCGCGATGAGCGCACCCTCGACGATGAGGTGCGGGTTGCCCTCGGCCAGCGCGCGATCGCCGAGCGCGCTCGGATCGGCGCCCATGAGATTGGCGATGACGATGCGTCGATCCGCGCCGCTGCCGCGCACCGCGCGCCACTTCTCCGCGGTCGGATAGCCCGAGCCGCCGCGGCCACGCAGGCCGGCGGCCTCGATTTCGGCGATGACCTCCTCGGGCGACAGCCGCGTGACGGCACGCTCGAGCCCGGCGTAGCCACCGTGGGTGCGATAGCTGTCCAGGCTTCCGGGATCGACGCGGCCGATGTCGGTCACCAGGCGGTGCTCGCCGGCCGAGAGGATCCGGATCTGCGGGGAGAGGGCGCCCGCCATCAGCTGCGGGCCTCGACCGCCGCGAAGGCGGCGCGCCGCTCGTGGACGATGTGCTGTGCCTTGATGGCGTCGAGAGGCCCGTAGACAAGGGTGTCGACGCGGATGGCGGGGCTCAGCGTGCCGGCTCCGACATCGGTGGCGACCTCCAGCGTGAATGCCCCGTCCGGCGTGGTCTCGCCGGGCTGAACGCCGAGCTCCTCGACGACGGCGGCCAGGACCGCCGGCCCGCCGGCGAATCGGCATGAGGCGCAATCGCACACCGTCACGACGTGCCCCTCGACCGGGAGCAGCCGAAAGCCGCCGAGGCCGGCCGCACCGAACACCTGCGCCCAGTGGATGCTCAGCTGGTCGCTGATGAGGCGCAGCGCGCGCTCGGGCAGATAGCCGAAGCGATCCTCCACGGCGCGGAAGATGGCGACCAGCGACTCCGGCCGGCCGCCGAACCCGGTGATCGTCTCGGCGACCCAGGCCGAGTCGATCGCGTCGTCCCAGCGCGCCGGGTTACGCATCGGCCTCGCCGGCAGTCCCGCGCGGCGGTAGGCGTTCGGATCCTTGCGCTCGTCGTAGATCTCCGGCATGCCGTAGCGGATCCGGTTCCCGCGCGAGTCGAAGCCGCTCATGTCGATCGCCTCGACCGGGCAGACCTGGGCGCACTGGAAGCAGACCTGGCACTTGTGCTCGCCGAAGGGGTCGTAGATCAGGTCGAGCCGGCCGCGCCATCGGTCGGGGATCTCCGGGCGCTGCTCGGGATACTGGCGCGTGACCTTGGGAGCGAAGAAGTTCTTGAACGTCGTCGCCATGCCCTTGGCGATGCCGATGCCGGGGAAAGCCATTACCGGGTTCCTCTCCGCGCCCGCGTCTCGGGCGCCGCATTGCCAGATTCACACACCAGCGACACTCGGCGGCGAATCGCGCGGTTTGTTGCCGAAATGGAGCGCCTCGTGTGAATGGTGGCGACAGAACGGCCCGTTCTACCCGCCACGGCGCATGCGAGCGCCCCGCGTGCAGCGGTGGTGTGAATGTGGCGGTGGGAATAGCCCGCCTGCCCGTGCGACGTGATCACAGCTCGAACACGACCACGGCCGCCGCGGTGATGAACAGGTTGACCAGGGCGAGCGGGAGGAGGACCTTCCAGGCCATGCCCATGAGCTGGTCGACGCGGACCCGCGGCAGGGTGGCGCGCAGCCAGACGGCGATGAACACGAAGATGTACGTCTTCAGGAAGAACCAGAAGATGCCCCACAGCGTTCCGAGGAACCCGTCGAGCTGTGCCGGGAACGGCCACGGCGCGAGCCAGCCACCGAAGAAGAGGCTGACCAGGATGCCGCTCATGATGAACAGCGCGACGTACTCGGCGAAGAAGAAGAAGCCAAAGCGCATGCCCGAGTACTCGGTGAACGGACCCGCCACCAGCTCCGAGTCGGCCTCGACCATGTCGAACGGCGTGCGGTTCACCTCCGCCAGCGAGCTGACATAGAAGATCGCCAGCCCCAGCGGCTGCCAGATCAGCAGCCATCCGTGCTCCAGCTGCCAGCCGATGAGCTCGCTGAAGCTCAGCGTCCCGCCCAGCACCACGGCGCCGACGATCGACAGCGTCAGCGGGATCTCGTAGCTCACCATCTGCGCCGCCGATCGGAGCCCGCCCAGCAGCGAGTACTTGTTGTAGCTCGCCCATCCGGCCACGAGCAGACCGACGACGGACAGGCCGAGGACGGCGAAGAAGTAGACGATGCCGATGCTGAAGTCGGCCGCGATGGCGCCCGGCGCGAACGGCATGACCAGCATGCTCATCGCGGCTGCCATGTAGACCATCCACGGCGCCAGCGTGAAGGCCGAACGATCGGCCTGGTCGGGGACGGTGTCCTCCTTTGCCAGCACCTTGAATCCGTGGATGGTGGACTGGAACATGCCCTTGTAGCCGATGCGGTTCGGGCCGAACCGCAGGTTCATCTGGGCGATGATCTTCATCTCCATCTGGATGATGACGAAGGCGGTCGGCACGGTCAGCAGCAGCAGAAGCGTCGTGGCCAGCACGAAGCGACCGATGCCGAGGAGCAGCTCGAAGTCCATGCGCTACTTGTCCACGCCGCCCATGACGGGATCCAGGCTGGCCATGATCGCCATGGTGTCGGCCACCAGGCGCCCCGGCATCAGCACCGGCATGGCCTGCAGGGTGATGAAGCTCGGGTCGCGCATCCGGAACCGATACGGGTTCGGCCCGCCGTCGCTGATGGCGTAGACGCTGTACAGGCCGCGCGGCGACTCGACCGCGCCGTACGCGCGCCCCGGCTTTGGCCGGATGATGCCCGGCACCTGGGCCTGGACCGGTCCGTGAGGCATCTTGTCCACGATCTGGTCGATGAGGTGGATGCTCTGCTTGATCTCGGCGATGCGCTGCAGATAGCGCGCGTACGAGTCGCCCGACTCGTGGGTGATGACGTCGAACTCGAGCTCGTTGTAGATCGAGTAGGGATGTGCCTTGCGGACGTCGAAGGGCACGCCCGAGGCGCGGAGGTTGGGGCCGGTCACGCCAAGATCAATGGCCTGCTTGCCGGTCAGCGTGCCCATGTTGATCGTGCGGGCGCGGAAGATCTCGTTGTCGGTGATCATCCACTCGTTCATCTCGATGTTCTTCATCACGTGGCTGCGCCACGTTCCGAGGCGGCTGAGGAACTCGTCGTTGGTGTCCCAGTTCACCCCGCCGACGCGGAAGAAGTTGAAGAGCATCCGCTGCCCGCTGATCGCGCTCAGTAGGTCGACGATCTCATCGCGGTTGATGAAGCTGTAGAGGATCGGCGTCAGGCCGCCCATGTCCAGCGCCAGGAAGCCCATCATCAATCCGTGGCTGAAGACCCGGTTCAGCTCGACGACGAGCGCCCGGATGTACTCCGCCCGCTTCGGCGCGCGGATGCCGTACAGCTTCTCGAACGCGATCGCCGGCGCGTGCTCGTTGTGCATCGTCGACAGGTAGTCCATCGGGTCGACGTAGGTCAGCACGGTGGTGTACGTCGCGTTCTCGCACAGCTTCTCGATGCCGCGGTGCAGATAGCCGAGCACCGGGTCGATGTCGACCACGACCTCGCCCCGCACCTTGACCACCAGGCGCATCACGCCGTGGGTCGAGGGGTGCTGCGGCCCCATGTTGATGAGCATCTCGCCCTCATCGAGGGTGTAGATCTCGCGCTCGCGCTCGGTCTGCGGCGGCCGATCCGGGATGCCGACCTGGTCGAAGCCGGCGTACTCGCCGCCCGCGGCCGCCTGGGCCGGCGTCAGGCCGGCGACGGATCGGAGGCGCTGCTCCTCGAGCCGGTCGAGCTCGATGGGGTCGGGGATGCGGACGTCGGGATCGATCTTGGTCATCGTGGTCGGCTCTTGTCGGCGAGGGTCTTGCCGCCCTCGGCCCCTTCGGCGGGCGCGTCGGGGCGCTCGGACGACGGCGGGAAGGTCACGGCCGGCGCGTCGCGGAAGCGGGACAGGTCCCAGGTCTCGGGACGCTCGAGCGGGTTCACGCCGGCCGCCGCCGAGTCGGCTGCGTCATCGGGCAGGATGAAGTCCTTGCGCTGCGGGAAGCTCCGGTAGTCGGGCGACATGTAGATCCGCCGCAGGTCGCGGTTGCCCTCGAAGACGATGCCCATCATGTCGTAGGTCTCGCGCTCGTGGAACTCGGCCCCCTTCCACAGGTTGGTGATGGTCGGGATGCGCGGGTCCGAGCGGTCAACGCGCGCACGAACGCGCACCCAGGCAGGATGCTTGTCGGAATAGAGGTGGTAGACGACCTCGAGGTGCGCGTTCGGGCCGTAGTCGACGGCGGCCTCGTCGGCCAGCATGAAGAAGTCGAGATCGGGGTCGTCGCGGAGCGTCCGCAGGACGTCCACGTTGCGGGAGCCATCGATCTGGAACTCGACCGTGTCCTCATCGGTCCAGAGGTCGTGCAGGTCGTTGCCGAGGCGCTCGGTCAGGATCCGAACGAGCGACCCGGCGGCGGCGGGTGCGCTCAGCGAACGTCTCCTTCCCAGCGCGTCCGCTGCGGGCCGCGATCGACGTAGGTGCGCCACTCGCCGCGTCGCTGCTTGACCAGCTCGTGGAGCTTCATCATCCCGTAGATCAGTCCCTCGGGGCGCGGCGGGCAGCCCGGGACGTAGACGTCGACCGGCATGACGCGGTCGACGCCCTGGACCACGCTGTAGGAGCGCTTGAAGCGGCCGCCGGACGTGGTGCAGGTGCCCATGGCGACGCACCACTTGGGCTCCGGCATCTGCTCCCAGAGCCGGACGAGCGGCCCCGCCATCTTCGTCGTCAGGGTGCCCGCCACGATGAGCACGTCCGCCTGGCGCGGGCTGGCGCGGAACGGGAACATGCCGAAGCGGTCGATGTCGTTCACGCTGGTGGCGGTGCTCATCATCTCGATGGCGCAGCAGCTCAGGCCCGAGAGGAGCGGCCACAGCGAGTTGGCGCGGATGAGGTCGAGGACGTAGTCCGCCTTGGTCGGGATGACCTCGAGCAGGCCGTGGAAGCCTCCCTGCGGATGCTCCTCCATGCCGAACTGCTGGAGCAGCTCGTCGCCCTGGGCGGCGTCCGGGATGATGATCGGGCCGTTGCCGTCGGACGGCATCGGCTCAGTGGTGGTCGGTCGATCTACTGCCATCGGAGGTCACCCTTCTTCCATGCGTACAGCTCGCCGAACATCAGGATCGCAAGGAAGATGCCCACCAGGATGATCCCCTGGAACTCGAGCGCCCGGACGGTGATGGCCCACAGGTAGACGAAGATGATCTCGACGTCGAAGGCCACGAAGAGCAGGGCGTAGAGGTAGAAGGCAAGTCCGAATCGGCTCCAGGTGTCACCGATGGTGTCGACGCCCGACTCATACGGCAGGCCCTTCTGTGGCCGTCGCCGTCGATGGGTGATCAGCCAGCTGAACAGGATCGTGCCGAAGACGAACGTCGTCGCGGCAAAGCCGAACCCGATGACGTAGAGCAGTCCGGTGTGATCCATCTGGAACTCCGGTTGCACGCGCGGTGAGTTGCCGGCAGGCCCGGTCGTGCTTGGGCCCACCTGATTTGTTCGTGTCGGTGGGGCGCCATCTCGCGTGGGTGGCGCCTCGTTCACAGTCTAGCAGGGGCACTCGTGAGCGTGGCTCGCTGGGGTGGGGCTGCCCGCGCCGAACGGCTCCTGCGGAATCGGCTCGATCTATCGACCCTGCCACGCCGCACGCACGATCAGCCGCAGCCCATCGCTGACGAGGGCATGGCCCCCGAAGAGAAACGGGACCGATGCGCCGGCCGCCGCCTCCGTCAGCTCGCGCAGCCACGGGGTCTCGATCCGTCGAACGTCGCCGAAGTCCGAGGCGAAGCGCTCCTCCTCCGGGGGCCACGCCTCCGCGTCGGCCGATCGCGCCCGCGCTGCCATGAGCACGCGCGTGTCGAGGACCACGGCGTCCCCGATTCGCGCCAGCTCGCCGATCAGATCGGCCGCCGACGTTCGCTCCATGAGGGCCGCAAGGATCGACCGCGGCGCCTGGCCGCTGCCGCGAGCGGAGCGCATGCCCCGCTCCTCGACGAAGCATCGGACGCGACACGCGGTCTCCGTCTCGAGCTCCTGCCAGGTGCTCGCCGGCACGCGCCCGGCCACCACAAGCTCCGCGGATCGGTCCCGCATGACCTCGCCGATGCGTTCCAGGTGCGGGACCTCGAGCGCCCGATCGCCCGGCAGGCGCGCCATCTCGAGGTAGCCGGTCAACGCCGGCTCGAGCGACCGCATGCCCGACAGGCGCGTCGCGAGCCGCAGCAGGGCCAGGTCCAGCGTGGTGTCGACGTCGAATCGCGCCCATGGCGCCGGGCCGAGGTCGCGCCAGGCGAAGCCGGCGTCGTTCAGCCGGCGCGGCGCCACGTTGTCGTTGTCGCAGCCCTCCAGCGCCGCGAGCGCCGAGTCCAGGTCACCGGCCACGACGAAGGCATCGGCGCTGAATCGGTTGTTGGCGACGACCTCGCCCGGAATCGGCGAGAGGAGATCGTCGAGTGCGTCGTCGCCGAGCAGCGACAGCGCGGCGCCACTTGCGTGGCCGATCGCGTCGAGCGGGCCGGCGGCGTCCGCCAGCGCGCTGCGGGCGGCGCCGACGAACCAGCGTCCCCAATGGAACGGCGCGCCCTCCGATGGCGAAGGCGGCGGCATCGGTGCGACCGCCGCGCCCAGCCGAGCCAGCCGCGCCGACAGCTCCGCGGCGAGCAGTCGCTGGCCGTCGGCGGCCACCGCGGCATGTGACCCGAACGGCTGGCCACCGGGCGGGGTCGAGACGAGGATCAGCGGCGCCGGGCGGTCACGCATCGGCCCCGTCCGTCTCCACGATCCGGTGGAGCTGCTCGAGGTGCATGCAGTCGTGGACGCCGATCCAGAGCAGCCAATCGCCGCAGCGCAGGCGGCCGATGAGCGGGTGCTCGAGCCGGCAGCGCTGGACCTCGTGGCCCTCGATGCGCGCGGCCGCCTCGCGGATCCCGCGACGTGACTTGTCGAGAAGGATCAGCAGCTCGTCGCGCGACGCGTCGGCGCGGCCCGGCACGGAGGGCGTGACGGCCGGCGCACGATCCTCCGGCCACTCGGCGCCCGCGTCCAGCGATGCCCACGTGGCGAGGAAGCGCCGAGCGGCGGTCGTATGAGCGAAGGCCTGCGCGACGTTCCAATCCTCCTCGCCGCCGGGCGCGAGGAGCAGACGCTCGGGGAGGGAACGAAGGACGCCGTCGAGCGCGTCACCAACCGCTTCCTGCTGGGCCAGGATCCGGGGTGCGGATCCGGTGCCGACGCGTGCGCGGAGCTCGCGCCGAAGCGACCGAAGCGGTGAGTCCGCGTCGAGGGAGCGCCAGCAGGCGACGACGTCCGGCGCGTCAGCCTCGAGCGCCGGTACCCAGGATCCGGTGGCCGTCACCCGCCCGATCGCTTAGAGGCGCTCGAAACGCTCGACGGGGAGGACGAAGACCGTGGCGCCGCCGACTTCAACCTCGACCGGGTAGGGCATGTAGAACTCGCCCGGCTCCATGATCGGCGGCATCGGGTTCACGAACTGCTTCCGTGAGTGGCACGAGGCGCTGATGATCTCGAGCACCGCGTCGACCTGGTCGTCCTCCACCCCCACCAGGATGGTGGCGTTGCCCTGCTTCAGGAAACCGCCGGACGAGTTCAGGCGCGTGGCGCGGTACTCCTTCTCGAGGAGCGCGTCGACGAGCGTGGCTGCGTCCTCGTTGTGGACGATCGCGGTGACGAGCTTCATCGGTCTGGGGCTCCTCCGTTCAGCGTGGGCGCGCATTGACGGCCGAGCGTCGATTATGGCGCACCCGCCCGACGACCGGCCCCGCGACAGGACCAGCCCGGCTCGTGCATCCTGTCGCGCATGCGCGGGAGGTCGGTGCTCGAGATCGGCGTCGCCATCGCGGCCGCCCTGTCGGCCGGCGTGCTGGCCGTCATGCTCGCCAGCCCCTGGCTGCCGCAGGCAGCCGATGCGCCGCTGCCGTCGCCGTCCGCACCGACGCCCTCGCCGAGTGCCACGCCGCCGGAAGATCAGCCGCCAATCGGCCTCTACCTGCTGCGCGGTCCGTTCAGCTTCGGCCCGTGCCTGGGCCTCGAGCTGACGGCCGAGTCGTACCCGGTGGCCGAGGACGCGGAAGGCACTGCCACGGTGCTGTGGTGGCAGCGCGGCATGACGGGCTGCGACGCTCGCACCGGCGAGCTCCAGGAGGTCAGCGCGTCCGTCGCGCGCGACCTCGCCGAGGACGATGGCCATCTCATCGGCTATGCCATCGACTTCATCATTCCGCTGGATGGGGACCCGGATGGGCAGAGCGTGCCGGCGCAGATCACGATCCTCGCCGCCCAGAGCACGACCGACCTGCTGCAGGCGCTCGAGACCGGTGCGGGAAGCAGCGGCTTCGGGCTGGTCCTCGACCGCGTGCCGGCGATCAACCCCACGCTCAACCCGCTGCCCAGCACGGCGCCGACCGCATTGGAGCCGATGGGCCTGTACCTGCTGGAGGGCCGCCTGGCGCAGGGCCCGTGTCTCGTGCTCGAGCTCGGTGCGCAGTCGTACCCGAACGACCCGAACCTCGAGGGCGGGGCACACGTGCGGTGGTGGGACGGCGCCGCACCGAGTGCCGGAGTGCCGGAGTGTCTCGGACGAAGCGGAGATATCCACGAAGGCGTGGCGACCGTCCGAGTCGCGCAGCAGGATGAGGGTGGCATCCCCGCCGCGTACGCCGTCATCTTCACGCTCCCACCGAACGCACCCGGCGGTACACGAGAGGTCGGCATCGTCATCCTTCTCGATGCGAGCACCCCGGACCGCCTCGAGGCAAGGGTCGTCTCGGGTGGGGTCGGCTCGGACCTGGTCTTCGATCGGGTCGACTCCATCGACCCGCCGCTCGTGCCCGCGCCCTAGCCGGGCCCCAGTTGCCCCGCGAGCAGGCCAACGGCCATCGACGGTTGGCCGTTCGTTGCCGGGGCAGCAATCCAACAGCAACGGGCGGCAATTGCGCAGCAAACCGGCCGCCGAACTCGAACCGGCTAGGGCAGCAGCGGCTCGACGATGTCGCGGATGGCGGCGTCGGCGTCCTCGACCGAGCCGGAGCCGTCGACGACGCGGAAGCGGTGAGGCTCCTCATCGGCGAAGCGCAGATACGCGTTGCGGACCGTCTCGAAGAAGGCGACCTCCTCGGTGTCCTCGAAGCGATTCCACTCCGCGCGGCGCCGCGTGCGCTCCAGGCCGACATCGACCGGGACGTCGAGCAGCAGCGTCAGATCGGGCCGCAGGCCGCCGGTCGCGAAGTCCTGCAGGCGCCGCAGCTCGACCAGGTCGTTGCCGTACCCGGCGCCCTGGTAGGCGAGCGAGGAGTCGATGTAGCGAGCGCAGACGACCCACTCCCCGCGCTCGAGCGCGGGGCGAATGACGCGCGCCACGTGCTGCGCCCGACCGGCCGCGTAGAGCAGGGCGTCCGCCCGCGGGTCCAGGTCATCGCTCATCCCGCGCATGTGCAGCACCAGCCGCCGGATCTCGTCACCCAGCGGCGTGCCACCGGGCTCCTGGGTCAGGACGGTCGGGACGCCGCGGGAGCGCAGCCAGGCAGCGAGGTGCCGCGCGGCCGTCGTCTTGCCGCTTCCCTCCGGTCCCTCCAGGGTGATGAAGTGGCCGCGCGCCGGCGGCGTGTCGC
This sequence comes from Candidatus Limnocylindria bacterium, assembly GCA_036380955.1. GTDB lineage: Bacteria > Chloroflexota > Limnocylindria > QHBO01 > QHBO01 > JACDBZ01. The sequence goes on from DASVDT010000070.1 coordinate 10,448, forward strand.
TCACCCCGGCGGCAGGACGCTGGTGGCGACCAGCGCGATGGCGACCAGGGCCAGCACGAACAGCAGCACCGCCCGCCTCACCGCCACGAGCCACCGTCCTCGGGGATCAGCTCGACCCGCCGGTTCGGCTCCGAGCCGCGCGAGCGCGACATCAGGGCATTGCGCTCCGCCATCTGGTGCTGCAGCCGGCGCACGTAGGCGTTCTGCGGCGCCAGCTCGACCGGGCGTCCCGAGGCCTGAACCAGGCCGATCGCCTCCGCCGTCTCGCGCAGTGCCGCCTCCTGCGGATCGGCCTCCAGGTCGAACACGCTGGCCAGCATGTTCTCCATCTGCAGCGTGGTGTTGGTCTTCAGGACGTAGATCGGCACGCCGTTCGACTCTGCGTCACGCAGTGCTGCGGGCTTGCGCTTGTAGTAGTTGCGCAGGGTGACGACGGCATCGGCCTCGTCGAGGTCGCGCGCCACGTTGACCGGCACGCCCAGCTCGCGCACCGACTGCTCGAGCCGCTTGCGACTGACGCCGAACGGGAAGACGCTCATTGGCCGATGCGTCCGCGCCCGGTCGTTGGCCGGCCGCTGTGCGCCGATGCGTCGCTCGACGCCGCGATCCTCACTCGAGTCACCCGCCGACGGCGCCGGCGAACCCGAGATCCGCTCGCCCGGGAGCATTCGCTGCCCTCGCGCCTCGCCGCCGAACGCCCCGGCTGTGGCCGGTGCGCTCGAGGCGCCGCCGGGCAACGGACGAAGCCCGCGCTCGTATCGGCCGCCGCCACCGCCACCGCGGCCCCGTCCGCCGCCGAAGGCGCCGAAGCCGCCGGTCGGCTCGAGCGGGGCGAAGGCCGGGTTGCCCGCCTCCGTCTCGCTGATGCGGTAGTCGTACTTCGTCATCGCCTTGAGCTCGCCCGACTCGTCGCGATAGCGGGCCTCGGGCGGGACCATGTGGCCGCGCAGGATCGCGTCGACCGTCTCGGCGACGTTCCGGTGCACGATGACGTTGTCGCGCTCGACGATCTCGACCAGCACGTCGAAGGTGGGCGGTGCCTTGCGCTCGAGGACCGTCTTCTGCGTGCCACGGCGGCGCGCCTCCTCGTCGCCGAGGGTCACCGGCTGGATGCCGCCAACTAGGTCGGACAGGGTCGGGTTGAGCATCAGGTTGTCGAGCGTGTTGCCGTGGGCCGTGCCGACCAGTTGCACGCCCCGCTCGGCGATGGTTCGCGCGGCGCCCGCCTCGAGCTCGGTCCCGATCTCGTCGATGACGATGACCTCGGGCATGTGGTTCTCGACCGCCTCGATCATGACGCCGTGCTGCTCGGTCGGCGTGCGGACCTGCATGCGGCGCGCGTCGCCGATGCCAGGGTGCGGGATGTCGCCGTCACCGGCGATCTCGTTGCTGGTGTCGACCACGATCACGCGCTTGCCGAGGTCATCCGCCAGGACGCGCGCGACCTCGCGCAGCATGGTCGTCTTGCCCACGCCGGGCCGTCCGAGGATCAGCAGCGACTGGCCGGCCTCGACGATGTCGCGAATGATGTCGATCGTGCCGAACACCGCTCGGCCGATGCGCAGCGTCAAGCCGACGACCTTGCCCGATCGATTTCGGATGGCGCTGATCCGATGCAGCGTGCGCTCGATCCCGGCACGGTTGTCGTCGCCGAAGACGCCGATGTGGTCGATGACGTGGGCGATGTCGCCGTCGGTGATCTCACGATCGAGGAGGTGCTCCTCCCCCGTGGTGAACCGTGCCTCCGGCTTCCGGCCGAGGTCCATGACCACCTCGAGCAGGTCGGTGCGGTTGGCGAGGCCGCGCAAGCGATCGCAGATCTCGGGCGGCAACGCCTGCATGAGGGCGTCGAGATCGTCGGTCGTCTCGCGGCGTTCCACGTTCGTCTTGACCTCCCTGCGTTCGGTCACCGGGTCGCCGGCACCATCGCCGGCTGGCGGACCTGGGCCCGCACGTCGCGCACCAGCATGGTGACGCGGCCGATGGCCTCGAAGCCCGAGTCCGATGCAGCGCGCGTGCCCGCCGCCTCGTATGTTCGCACCGGCGACAGGATGCCAGCACCCCGCGCCTCGGCGCCGATGCGCGCGAGCGCCGCGCGAAGCAGGCGGCCACCGTCGACGCCGTCGCGGACGAGGAAGCGCAGGTAGTGCGGCCCATCCTTGCACGCTCCATGCTGGACGAAGCCTCCCGCACGCTGGTCGGCGGGCGCCACCCAGGCATCGACCTCGCTGAAATGCAGCAACGGGTTGAGCGACGAGCGCGGCACGATGGCCTCCTGCCCGACCGACTCCCAGTCCGCCGCGCCGTAGCCCTCGATGCGGGCGATCGCCGGCGGCGTGGCGTGGCTCCACAGGTCGAACAGGTGCCATGCGTCCGGCGCCCCGGCGGGCTGGAGGTCCACTCCGTCGACCATCGATTCGCGGGCTGGGCGCTTGCCATCGCGCGAGACGAGCGAGCGCAGCCACGAGCGCGGGCCGTGCATCGGCTCCGGCGCACGCCACCAGATCTCCTCCTGGGCATACGCCATGAAGCCGGCCTGCCCGAAGAGCTCGAGGTTCTCACGGACGTCGGCGCAGGCGGCATGGAAGCGGCCGATGTCATGGCGGACGCTCTCCTCGATCAGGGCCCCGAGCAGGTCCCATCGCACCTCGGCCGCCAGCGGGCCGTCGGCGGCATCGAGCTCGGTGATGACCCAGTCGTCGCCGTGCGGCTCCTCGATGGCGCGGCAGCTGCCCACCAGCTCGCCATCGATCTCGGCCACGAGGTGGACCGATGGCGCCCGCAGCGGCAGCCAGGATGGGATGAGCGTCGAGAGCCTGATCGGTCGCGACTCCGAGGTTGGCGCCGGGACGCCGAGGCTTCGGCGGTGGGCGTCGAAGCTGGCGTGAACCTGGCGCGACAGGTCGGACAGCGCCTGGCGATCCGTGATGCGCGCCGACCGGATGCTCCGCTCGGCACCGATCACGCCGGTCGCCTCGCGTCCTCCTCGACCATCGTCAGCAGCAGCCGATGCATCCGCCGATCACCGGTCAGCTCGGGATGGAACGAGGTCGCCAGGACGCAGCCCTGCCGCACGGCGACCGGACGGCCATCCGGATCGGTGGCGAGGACTTCGGCGGCATCCCCGACGGCGGTGACCATCGGCGCGCGGATGAAGACGGCGTGCATCGGCTCCTCGCCGAGCGACGGCGTCTCGAGCTCGGTCTCGAAGCTGTCGAGCTGACGGCCGTAGCCGTTGCGCGTGACCTCGATGTCGAGCAGGCCGAAGACCGGCTCGTCGCCATCGGCGATGCGCGTGCTGAGCAGGATCATGCCGGCGCAGGTGCCGAGCATCGGCGTGCCGTTGCGCGCCATGGCCGCGATCGGCTCGCGCAGGTTGTAGGCGTCGAGGAGCTTGCGCATGGTGGTCGACTCGCCGCCCGGAAGGATGAGCGCATCGAGGTCGACCAGGTCGCGCGGTAGGCGGACCTCCACCGGTTCCGCCCCGATCTCGCGGATGGCGTTGACGTGCTCGCGCACGGCACCCTGAAGGGCGAGCACCCCGATCCGCGGCCTTCGCTCGGCGTTCATGGCAGGGGCAGGGCTACCAGCCGCGGACGGCGAGCCGCTCCTCCGGAGGGATCTCGCCCAGTGACTGGCCGCGCATCGGCTCACCCAGGCCGGTGCTCACCTCGACCAGGATGTCCGGGTTGTCGTAATGGGTGGCCGCCTTGACGATCGCCGCGGCGTAGCGCTCGGGATTCTCGCTCTTGAAGATGCCCGAGCCGACGAACACCGCTTCCGCGCCGAGCTGGCGCATCAGGCTCGCGTCGGCCGGCGTGGCAACGCCGCCGGCCGAGAAGTTCGGGACCGGCAGCGCGCCGAGCTCGGCCGTCTGCTTCACGATGTCGTAGGGAGCGCGCAGCTCCTTGGCCGCAGCGAACAGCTCGTCCTCGCGCATCGACTGGAGCTGGCGGATGCCCTTCTGGACGGCGCGCATGTGGCGCACTGCCTCGACGATGTCGCCGGTGCCCGCCTCGCCCTTGGTGCGGATCATGGCCGCCCCCTCGCCGATGCGGCGCAGCGCCTCGCCCAGGTCGCGGCAGCCGCACACGAACGGCACCTTGAACCGGTGCTTGTCGATGTGGTGCTCCTCGTCCGCCGGCGTCAGGACCTCCGACTCGTCGATGTAGTCGACCTCGAGCGCCTCCAGGATCTGTGCCTCGGCGAAGTGGCCGATGCGGCACTTGGCCATGACCGGGATGCTGACCGCCTGCTTGATCTCCTCGATCAGCTTCGGATCGCTCATGCGCGCAACGCCGCCGTACTTGCGGATGTCGGACGGCACGCGCTCCAGGGCCATGACGGCCACCGCGCCCGCCTCCTCGGCGACGCGCGCCTGGTCGGCCGTGACGACGTCCATGATCACGCCGCCCGCGAGCATGCGGGCGAGCCCGACCTTGGTGG
>DASVDT010000071.1:0-2874 GCA_036380955.1 Candidatus Limnocylindria bacterium
GTGGTCTTCGGCGCGTCGCGGGCCTCGCCGGAGGTCGGCTACGCCATCGGCTCGGACGAGGCGGTCGAGCGGATCGGTCCATACATCGGTGCGACCGCGGCGGTCGGTACCGGAGCCTGCCTGTAGGCGATAGAGTCGAGCAAGATGTCGAGAGCGTCCACCCAGCGCGTCGGTCGGGACTCGATCCAGCTTGTGCCGCTTCGACCCGAGGACGAATGGCTGACAGCGGCGCTGGAGACGGACCCGGTCATGATGGAGCACCTCGGCGGCCCCCTCGATCCGGACGCCGTTCCGGCGCTCCACGCGAGGCGCCTCGCCGGAATGGAGCGTGGTGACACCTGGTACTTCACGATCCGCCTCGGCGACGGAACGCCGGTGGGTGCCGTCTGCCTGTGGCACGACGAGGCGCATCCGGCCGGCACCAGCGAGGCGGGCTGGAGCGTGCTCCCGGCGTACCAGGGCCGAGGCATCGCCAGCGCCGCTGTCCGCCAACTGATCGAGTTGGCGCGCGAGGAGGGCGGCCGCTGGGGTGACATCCACGCGTGGCCCTGCGTCACGAACGCCGCCTCGAACGCCCTGTGCCGGTCCGCGGGGTTCGTCCACGTCGGCGTGGCCGACTTCGTCTTCCGCGGACACCCGCTGCGCTGCAACGAATGGGTGCTGCGCGATCCCGACTCCGACGGCGACGAGGCGAGGTAGATGCCCTGGGAGCGACGGGCCAAGATCGCCTTCATCGGCTCGCACTCGGTCCGCAAGTCGAACGCGGTGCACGCCTTCGCATCGACCGTCGGGCGGGCGGGGCGCTCGGTCGAGGTCGGGCGCGAAGTCGTCCGCTTCAACCCGCTCGGGCTGAACGAAGGAGCCACCGCGGAGGCACAGCTGTGGGTCCTCATGGCGCAGGTGCAGCAGGAGCTCGAGCTGGGCACCCGTGCCGAGATCCTCGTCACCGACCGCTCCGTGGTCGACAACTTCGCCTACTACCTGCGAGCGACGGCCGGCGGGGATCCGTTCGCCGTCGAGCCGCTCATTCGCGCATGGGCGACCTCCTACGATCTCTCGGTTCGCCTCCTGCCCGATGTCGGTCTGCTGGCCGATGGCGTGCGCTCCGTCAACGACGCATTTCGCGATGAGATCGAGTCGATCCTCGACCGCATCCTTCCCGGCTACCTGCCCTCGGACCGATACCTCACGGTCCCCGCAAGCGCCGTGACCGCCGACTTCGACTGGTGGGCGATCGGCGAACGCCTGGCGGCGATCGTGGGCGAGCCGCTCATCGAGGGCCAGGTCTCGGCAGCGCTGCAGTAGGGACGCCTTCGGACCAACTCGTGACGGAGCTCAGCCCGGAACGAGCGTGTTCGCAAAGACCTGCCAGGCGAGAGCCGACTTGGCGATCAGGCTGAGCGCCACGTACACGTACTCGCCGAACATGTAGTCACGCCACGGACCCGCTTGTCGGTACTGCAGGACCTGGTTGAGCGCGAACGAGTTGAAGAAGACGAAGAGCGACACGAAGATCGCGTACACGAACCCCGGCACCTCGGCTGTTGGGCCGATGAGGTAGATGCCGATCGCGACCCACGGCACGACGCCGGCGATGCAGCCGAAGGCGAACGGCCACCAGCCTCCGCCGCCGGGCTCCTCGTAACGCTCCTGCAGCCAGCCGAACAGGATCATCGCCGCGTTCACGCCGAAGAGGGTCACCAGCGCCGCGATGTCGGCAATGCCGGTGATCATCGCGATGAGCACGATCATCAGAGACGAGCTGAAGGCGTACTCGATCCAGCGCTGCTCGTTGCGGTGAGCCGCCAGGTCGCGGCGGTATTTCGTCCAGCCGGGACCAGCGACGACGACGTGGGCAACGGCCGAGAGGAAAAGGAAGGCTGCCACAGCCGGCCCGAGGGGCACCGTGAAGAGCTCCTCGGTCGTGGCGGGTGTCCCGGGAGGCCCCTCCATGAACGCCGCCGTGACCGGCAACGAGAAGTCGTTGGAGAGCACCAGCACAGCGACCCCCTGGAGCGCGTGGAGCGCGCCCATCCCGAGGTTGTAGAGGCGCAGTCGTCCGTAGCTCGGTTCCGTCATTCGTCGTCCCTCATCGACTTGGCGCGTGTCTGCGTCAGGCTCGCGCATGTCGGGCGGACGCGCGAGGGCCAGATGGCCCGCGTCGCCCGGCCAGATGTCGCGTTCCCTGACCCGCGTGCGGATGGCAGAATGCGCCTCGCCCCGAGCAACCACGGAGGACCCGTTGCCGAACCCCTTGCGGTCGCTGTTCGCCGCACCACTCCTGCGGCGTATCGGCTTCCATGCGCGCCGCATCACCAGCCAGATGGATCGGCACTTCTTCACCTCCCTGCTGACGGCGGTCATCGGCTTCGTGGTGGTGGCCTCGCTGGGCGTCACGCTGCTCGAGAACGAGAAGCAGAGCATCGCCGGGTTCGGGAGCTCGTTCTACTGGGCGATCACCACCGTCATCGGCTCGGGTGACCCGAGCTACGTCAACTCGCCCGGCGGCTTCGTCATCGGCTGGTTCCTCGCCTTCTTCGGCGTGGCGATCGTTGCCGCCATGACGGGCGCCGTCGTCGGATTCGTCATCGATTTCCTGCTCAAGGAGGGCCAGGGCATGGGCGCGGCCGGGTACGCGGACCACATCGTCATCTGCGGCTGGAACTCCACCGCGCGTGACCTCGTCGACGAGCTCAAGCAGGACGAGTACACGGCGAAGATCGTCCTGGTCCACGACGCGGACCGCAACCCCGCGGGCGGCGACGTCTACTACGTCCGTGGGGACGCCACGCACTCCGACGACCTCGAGCGGGCCGGCATCGAGCACGCGATGGCGGCGGTGGTGTTCCCGGTCGACGGCTCGGACGCGGCCGA
>DASVDT010000072.1:0-13587 GCA_036380955.1 Candidatus Limnocylindria bacterium
CGCATCCTCCGCTTCTCGTCCGACTATCCCGCCGCGCGTCGCGTCATGCTCGCCACCAACTACCGATGCCCTCGCGTCGTGATCGAGGCCTCTGCACGCATGGTGGCCGTCAACCGCGAGCGCTTCGCCAAGCCGATTCGCGCGCCGGCCGGCGCGCCTCACGCTGCTGACTCGATCTCGGCCTGGAGCACGGCATCGCCGGACTGGCCCGATGGCCTGGCGCGCCTCGCCGCCCGCGAAGACGCCGCCGATCGCGGCCTCTGCTTCCTGTCGCGCACCCGATCCGAGCTGACGCCAGTGCTCCTCGCGCTCGTCCGCACCGGGGTGGCACACACGACAGCCGTTCCTCCGCTGGTCGAGTCCGAGCCCGTGGTCGGCCTCATCGACGCGGCGCGCACAACCGACGACCGCGGCCACCCCTTCCATGTCCTCCGCCGCCTCCGCGCCGCACGAGGATGGAATCGGGGCAGCCAGGGTGGAGATCTGCTGGCCGATGACGACCACGCCGCCCTCGACGCACTCCTCGGCTGGACGACCGGGTTCGCAACGACCGACGCCTTCGTCGCGGCTTACGACGCTGCACGGGCACGCATTGCGGCCCTGCGCCGCGCCGAAGCGCGGGTGGAGCTGGCGACCGCTCACGGCTCGAAGGGCCGGGAGTGGGAGACGGTCGTGCTCATCGGCTTCGAGGCCGATCGCATCCCGAACCGCCGTTCGCTGGTGGACGCCGAGGATCCCGACCGCGCGATGGAGGAGGAGCGGCGCCTGGCGTACGTCGCGCTGACTCGCGCGACCCGGCAGCTGATCCTCGCGTTCGACCCCGCTCGCCCATCGCCCTTCCTGGCAGAGATGGGATTCGGGGCGACGGGCGCACCGGGCCGTTCGAGACGTTTGTCTCAGGAACCGTGACCCGCGTCGCGTCCGTCTCTCGGGTAGGCACTTCGCCACGCCCCTCCAACGCAGATGAAGGATTCCCGATGACACTCGTCTCCCAGACCAGGCAGCGCATCGCCCGCGCCGCATTCGTCTTCCTCCTCCTGGCCGTCACGCTCCTCGGCGTCGCGGCCGCAGCCGCGGCATCGCCCGCCGCACTCCCCGTCGAGCCCGATGGCGGCATCGGCGGCGAGGTCATCCTCCCGGTCGAGCCCGATGGCGGCATCGGCGGCGAGGTCATCCTCCCGGTCGAGCCCGATGGCGGCATCGGCAACTGACGCTTCACCCACGAAGAACGCCCCCGAGACACTCGGGGGCGTTTCGCTATGGCGAGATCAGCCGGCTGCGACGGCCTCGCGGCGGCGCGAGCGCCGCGCGCGCATCGGCTCCGGCTCCTCGGCCATGCCGAGCACCGGTCGCAGGTATCGGCCCGTGTACGACTCGGGAGCGCCGGCGATCTCCTCGGGCGTTCCGGCCGCGACGAGCTCGCCGCCCTTGTCCCCGCCCTCGGGACCGAGGTCGATCACCCAGTCGGCAGTCTTGATGACGTCCAGGTTGTGTTCGATGACCGCGACGGTGTTGCCGCTCTCGACGAGGCGCTCCAGGACCGACAGCAACCGAGCGACGTCGTCGAAGTGCAACCCCGTCGTCGGCTCATCCAGGATGTAGAAGGTCTTGCCGGTCGCGCGCTTCGACAGCTCCGTGGCGAGCTTGACGCGCTGCGCCTCACCGCCGGACAGCGTCGTGGCCGGCTGGCCAAGGTGGATATACCCCATGCCGACATCGGACAGGGTCTGGAGCTTGTTGCGGATCGACGGCACGGCCTCGAAGAAGGCGAGGGCCTCCTCCACGGTCATCTCGAGGATCTCCGCGACGTTCTTGCCCTTGTAGTGGATCTCGAGCGTCTCGCGGTTGTAGCGCTTCCCCTTGCAGACCTCGCACTGGACGTAGACATCGGGCAGGAAGTGCATCTCGATCTGGACGATGCCGGCGCCCTCGCACGCTTCGCAGCGGCCGCCCTTCACGTTGAAGCTGAAGCGTCCCGGCCTGTACCCGCGCAGCCGCGATTCAGGCACGGCCGCCAGCAGCTCGCGCAGCGGTCCCCACAGGCCGGTGTAGGTCGCGGGGTTGGAGCGGGGCGTGCGGCCGATCGGCGACTGGTCGATCTCGATGACCTTGTCGATCAGCTCGATCCCCTCGATCCGGTCGTGCTTTCCGGCCGGCTCGCGAGACCCCCAGATGCGCTGGGCCAGCGCCGGATGCAGGATCTGCGTCACCAGGCTCGACTTGCCGGAGCCGCTGACGCCGGTGATGGCGATGAATCGGCCGAGCGGGAAGGCGACGTCGATGCCCTTGAGGTTGTTCTCGCGGGCGCCGCGCACGACGATCGCGTCGGGCTTGCCGTTGCGGCGCTGCTTCGGCACCGGCACCGCCTTGTCGCCACGCAGGTAGGCGGCCGTCACCGAGCGCGTGTTCTCGAGCAGCTCCGGCAGCGGGCCCGAGTGGATCAATCGTCCGCCGTGCTCGCCCGCGGCCGGGCCGATGTCGATGACCCAGTCCGCGGATCGGATCGTCTCCTCGTCGTGCTCGACCACGAGCAGCGTGTTGCCGAGCTCGCGCAGCCGGACCAGCGTGGCGATGAGCCGATCGTTGTCGCGCTGGTGGAGGCCGATGGAGGGTTCGTCCAGGATATAGAGCACCCCCATCAGCGACGAGCCGATCTGGGTCGCCAGGCGGATGCGCTGCGCCTCTCCGCCGCTCAGCGTGCCCGAGGCCCGGTCGAGCGTCAGGTAGTCGAGGCCGACATCGACCAGGAAGCCGAGACGCGCACGGATCTCCTTGAGCACCTGGCGGGCGATGGTGTTCTCGCGCTCGTTCAGGCGCTTGGGGAGGGCGTCGTACCACGCCAGCGCATCGGTCACCGATCGTCGCGTCGTCTCGATGATGTTCTTGCCGGCGATCGTCACAGACAGCGACTCAGGCTTGAGCCGATACCCGTTGCAGGTCGGGCAGGGCTTGTTGGTCATGTAGCGCTCGAGCTCCGCCCGCATCGACTCGGAGCCCGTCTCGCGGTGGCGCCGGGTCAGGTTCGGAACGACGCCCTCGAAGGTCGTCTTGAAGGTGTGGATGTTTCCGTTGCGGGCGCGGTAGCGGACGTCGACACGCTGCCCGCGGTTGCCGTACAGCAGGATCTGCCGTGCCTCCGGCGACAGGTCGCGCACGGGGACATCGGTCCGGAAGTGGTAGTGCTCGGCCACGGCCTCGAGGATCTTGCTGAACCAGCTCTCGGTGGCCGCCATCCGCCGCCAGGGCAGGATCGCGCCCTCGTCGACGCTCAGCGCGTCGTTCGGAAGGACCAGATCGGCGTCGATCTCGAGCCGAGAGCCAAGGCCCGTGCAGTCCGGACACGCCCCGTGGGGCGAGTTGAAGCTGAAGTTGCGCGGCGCCGGCTCCTCGAACGAGCCGCCGTGCTCGGGGCAGGCGTACTTCTCGCTGTAGATCCGGTCCTGTTCCTTCTTCGCCGCATCGGGCAGGTTGACGAGCAGGAGCCCATCGGAGAGGCGGAGCGCGGTCTCGATCGAATCGGCCATGCGGCTCGCGTCGGGCCGCGGGTTGCCGTCGTCATCGGCCTGACGCACGACCAGGCGGTCGACCACGACCTCGATGCTGTGCTTGTACTTCTTGTCGAGGCTGATCTCCTCGTCGAGATCGCGGAGCTCGCCGTCCACCCGGACGCGCACGAAGCCGGCCTGCTTGGCGCCGGCAAGAAGCTTCTCGTGCTCGCCCTTGCGGTCGCGGACGAGCGGCGCCATGAGCATGACCCGCGTCCCCTCCGGAAGCGCGTAGACCTGGTCGACCATCTGCTCGACCGTCTGACGCTCGATCTCGCGGCCGCAGATCGGGCAATGCATGCGGCCGATGCGGGCGAACAGCAGCCGCAGGTAGTCGTAGATCTCGGTGACCGTGCCGACGGTGCTGCGCGGGTTCCGCGACGCACCCTTCTGGTCGATGCTGATGGCGGGCGAAAGCCCGTCGATCTGGTCGACGTCGGGCTTCTCCATCTGGCCCAGGAACTGGCGGGCGTAGGCGGAGAGCGACTCGACGTAGCGGCGCTGGCCCTCAGCGTAGATCGTGTCGAAGGCAAGGCTCGACTTGCCGCTCCCGGACAGCCCGGTGATGACGATCAACCGGTCCCGCGGCATCTCCACGTCGAGGTTCTTGAGGTTGTGCTCGCGGGCACCGCGAACCACGATCTTGTCTGAGGGCATCCGATTCGCAATGGTAGCAGGAAGAGAACCGATGCGAACGCCTGTTCGGTTTGCATCGCGTAACCGATAGCGTCGCGCCGACGCGGAAATCGCGCGATCAGCGGGGTGCGGAGGCCAAGAGCCGCTGATACCAACGTCCGCTCGCCTTGATGGTGCGCCGCTGGGTCTCGAAGTCGACGCCGACGATGCCGAACCGGGCGCCATAGCCCTCGCCCCACTCGAAGTTGTCGAGGAGCGACCACACGAAGTAGGCGTTGACCGGGACGCCGTCGTCGCGGGCATCGGCCAGGGCGGCGACGTGGCGCGCGAGGTAGGAGCGGCGCTCGGCATCCTCGACGGAGCCGTCGGCGCCGATGGCATCCGGATAGGTGGCGCCGTTCTCCGTCACGGCCAGCTCGATCGCGCCGTAGTCGGCCGTGATGCGTGACAGGACGGCACGCAGCCCGTCCGGCCACACCTCCCAGCCGTTGCCGGTCGACTCGCCGACACCGGACAGCACCGTGCTGCCGATGCCCCGGTCGCCGGTCACCGGCGCGTCGGCAATGCGCTCGCGGCGGTAGTAGTTGACGGCGAGGAAGTCGATCGGCTCGGCATCGGCCACGGCCGCCAGGTCCAGGCCCTCGAGCAGCCCGTTGGACGAATACCACTCGACCATGTCGGCCGGGTAGCCGCGGCCGAAGGTCGGATCCAGGAACCAGCGATGCATTGCGCCGTCGTGGCGTCGCGCGGCGTCGGCATCGGCTGCGGAGGGGCTGGCGGGAATCACATGGGCGACGTCATGGCACACGCCGATGCGCGCTCCCGGCGCGGCCGTCCGGATTGCGCGCACCGCCGCGGCATGCGCCAGGTGGAGGTGATGCGCAGCACGCAATCCGTTCGCCCAACCGTGGCCGCCCGGGGCATGGCGACCGGCGGCGTGGCCGATGAAGGCGTGGGTGCGCGGCTCGTTGAGCGTGATCCATCGGCCAACCCGGTCACCCAGGCGGCCGGCCACGATGCCGGCGTATTCGGCGAGGCGGTCGGCGAGGGACGCATCGGCCCATCCTCCGGCGTCCTGGAGCGCCTGCGGCAGGTCCCAGTGATACAGGGTCACCCACGGCTCGATCCCCCGCTCCAGGAGTCCGTCCACGAGGCCGTCGTAGAAGTCGAGGCCGGCCCGGTTCACCGGCCCGCGGCCCTCGGGCTGAACCCGTGGCCAGGCGATGCTGAACCGATAGGCCCGCAGCCCGAGCTCCGCCATCAGGTCGAGGTCCGAGCGCCAGCGATGGTAGTGGTCGCAGGCGACGTCGCCCGTCTCGCCGTTGCGGGTCTGCCCCGGCGAGTGGCTGAAGGTGTCCCAGATGCTCGGCCCGCGCCCGTCATCGGCGACGCCACCTTCGATCTGGTAGGCGGCGGTAGCGGCGCCGAAGGCGAAGCCGAGCGGGAAGCGGCGGGCGAGCGCATCGACGGCCGGATCCTGCCCGACCGTCACTTCTCCACCCCGCCGAAGACCACGCCCCGCATGAAGGCGCGCTGGGCCATGAAGAAGATGACCACCGGCAGCGCCATCGCCATGAGGGCCGCGGCCTGGACGACGGTCGGTTCGGCGGAGTAGAGGGCGTTGAACTGCCCCAGCCCGACCGACAGTGGCTGGAGGTCCGGAACGCTCTGGAGGTAGACCAGCGGCAGGAAGTACTCGTTCCAGGCCCAGAAGAAGTGGAAGAGGCTGACCGCCACGATGGCCGGCATCGCCTGCGGGATGATCACCGACCGGAGGATCCGGAACGGCCCGGCCCCGTCGATCATCGCGGCCTCGTCGAGGTCGCGCGGGATGGTGAGGAAATACTGCCGCAGCAGGAAGACATTGTAGGCGTTGGCAAAGAAGTGCGGCACGATGAGGGGCAGCCAGGTGCCGACCCAGCCGAACGCGAAGTACACCGCGTAGGTCGGGATCAACGTCACCTGGAAGGGCAGGATGATCGTGGCGATCATCACCAGGAACAGGCCGTTGCGGCCCGGGAAGCGGAAGCGGCTGAAGCCGTAGGCGACGCAGATCGCCGATGCGACCGCGCCGATCGTCGAGAGCGCCGCGATGGCGAAGGTGTTGAAGAACATCCGCGGGAAGTCGAGGATGTTCCAGGCACGCGTGAAGTTGCTCGTGTCGAGGCCGAAGCTCCACGACTGCTCCAGGGTGCGGTATCGGCCCTCCCATTCGATCGGTCCGGCGTCGACGTTGGCCGGGTCGATGAAGGTGCTCGACTCGCGGTGTGGCTCGATCAGCGCCCACGAATGAACCTGGCCGTCCGGCGTCGGAACCTCGTAGACCGGGTGCTCCTCGCCCTCGTACGTGAACGTCTCCGGCTTGGCGGGAAAGAGCGGCGCACCCGGCGTGCTCGTCTGGTTGGCGTCCTTGAAGGAGGTCGCGATCATGTACACGAGCGGCATGAGAAAGGCCGATGCGACCATCGTCGCGAAGAGGGTGAAACCCGAGACCGCCAGGAAGCGGCGCAGCTGCGCGCGCTGCGGCGAGCCACCGCCCAGCCGTTGCGCGGCTGCGCTCGCCGGGACGGCGGTCATCGTTCCCCGCCCTCGTAGACCCAGCTGGCGGCGGTCTTGAAGAGGAGGACGGTCAGGCCAAGGACGACGACGAAGAGCACCCAGGCCAGGGCCGAGGCGTAGCCCATGTTGTAGAACTGGAACGCCTCACGGAAGAGGTTGAGGTTGAAGAAGAGGGTCTCGCCGGCCGGATCGCCCCGCCCGTTGGTGATGACGTAGGCCTGGGTGAAGTACTGAAACGTCGCGATCAGGACGATGATCAGGTTGTAGAAGATGACCGGCGAGATCATCGGGACCGTGACGCGGGTGAAGGTCGTCCATCGTCCCGCACCGTCGACGCGCGCGGCGTCGTACAGCTCGGTCGGCACGCTCTGAAGGCCGGCCAGGAAGATCAGCATCATGTTGCCGATGCCCCACAGGCCCATGAGCGCCAGGGCGGGATGGACCCAGAAGGTGCTGTTGAGCCAATCGACGGCCGGCAGCCCCAGCGACGTCAGGCCGAGGTTCAGCCAGCCGTTCGAGACGTTCAGGACGCCGACCCACACGATCGTGCTCGCGACGATCGGGATCTGGAGCGGGAGGTAGAACGCCGTTCGGAAGACGTTCCGTCCCGCGAGCAGCTTGCTGTTGACCAGGAGAGCGACGCCGAGCGCGAACGCGAGCGTCAACGGCACCACGATGACCGCGAAGCGCAGGGTGACGAGCGACGCCTTGATCAGGGTCGGGTCGCTGAACATGCGGGCGTAGTTCTCGACGCCGATGAAACGAGTCTCGTCGGCGAAGCGCGGATCGAAGTCCGTGAAGGAGAGGACGAAGCTCGCGATCATCGGCAGCGCCGAGAACGCCACGAACCCGATGATCCAGGGCGCGACGAAGACGAGGCCGGTCAACCCCTCGCGGCGGATCAGGGTCGCGAAGCGACGCGGTCGCGGCGGCAGCACCGCCTCTTGCATGGTCGCCATTGTCGCCTCCGGCCGTGAGCGGAAGGCGGCCCGGAGGCCGCCTCCCGCGAGGAACCGATGCTATCCCGCCTCGTCGAAGATCCCCTGGATCCGCTCGACATGCGCGTCGATCTCGGATTGCAGGTCGAGGTCGGGCGTGGTCCACAGCTTCGACCCGAACTCGCCGTTGGCGGCATTCGCCTCGTTGAAGTTCGGCATGAAGGCCTCGTGGCTGGGATTGTCCGGGTACTCGAGCATCTGGCTCGAGACATTCCAGTCGATCTCGAGGGGAGCGAACTGCTCGTCCAGGCCGGCGAAGAACGCGTCGCGCTGCGAGATCTCCGCGGGCAGTGCGCCCCAGGCCTGCAGCAGGTCCGGGTTCGTCCGGATCCAGTTCAGGACCTCGAAGGCTGCCTCTGGATTCTCGGTCGTGTCGAGGATGCCGAGGGTATCGGCGTGAAGCTTCGAGGTGATGTTGCCGTCAGGCCCGGTCGGGAGGACCGCGATGTCCCAGTCGGTGACTGGGGCCTCGCCCTCCGCGGGCACGATGCAGCACGTGTACCACTGGTGCACGACGTCCATGGCGATGCGGCCGGTCTGGAACGAGTTGCCGCCGGGCTCGATGGCGTCGAGCTCCGGCTTGGTCGGAATGATGTGGTCGGTCCACATGCCGTCATAGAAGAACTGGAGCCCCTCGCGCCAGTTGTCCGGCCACTGGGCCGTCGTGCCGTCGTCCGCCACGATCGATCCGGAGCCGCCGAAGATCGTCGACCACGCTCGCGGGTCGTTGTTCGTGAACTGGGCGTCGAGGCCCCAGACCTCGATGCTCGATGGGTCGAAGTCGGCGCTGGTGGCGTCGTTCCCATTGGCGTCGACGGTGAGCTTCATGGCCAGGTCGCGGACGGTCTCCCAGGTCCAGTCCTCGCCCTCGTACTGCTCCCCCACCTCGTGCGGCGGGTAGGCCAGCTCGGCCTCGTCGAAGAGGCTCTTGTTGTAGTAGATGAACGAGGGGTAGACGGCCATGGGAACGCCGATCTGCTTTCCGTCCAGCTGGTAGACATCCCAGAGAGCGTCCTCGATCGAGGAGCGGTCGATCCCCGCCTCCTCGATGTACGAGGTCAGATCCAGGAGCGTGTCACCGAAGCCCTGGAGGCCCCGGATTCCGATCGGGCCGATGATGTCCGGTGGGTTCGTCGGCATGCGCGTCGCGAGATCCTGCTCCGCCTGCTCGCTGTCGACGACCGTCAGGGTCAGGTGGATGTTCGGATGGTCGGCGTTGAACTGGTCGACCTGCTCCTCCTGCACCGGGATCTGCTCCGGGTTCGTGCCGGTGCCGAGCCCGACATACCACTCGATTTCCGCGACATCGCCGCCACTCGATGCACTCGGCGGTGGCGCGGATGCCTCCCCGCCGGTCGAGGCCGACGGCGCGCTGCTGGTTCCCTGCGTTCCGCACGCGGCCAGGAACAGCATGAGGCTGGTGCCGATCGCCCCGAGCGACCAGCGGCTGCGATTCGGTCGATGCATGACCCTCCTCCATGTAGGTTGAGTGCGGCTCGGAATGCGCAAGAGAGATCGATTCACATAGGCGAGCTGGACTGCCGAACGATCAGGCTGGTGTCGAGGATGACCCGGCGGGCCGCGTCGTCCCGATGGCGAACGGAGCGGAGCAGGAGACGCGTCATCTCGCGCCCCATCTCCTCGATCGGCTGCCGGACACTGGAGAGTGGCGGCATCGCGGTCGCGGCGAGCGGCGAGTCATCGAAGCCGACGACCGCGACGTCGTCGGGGACCCGCCGGCCGGCGGCCTGGAGCGCACGGATGGCGCCCAGGGCCATGAGGTCGGAGGCGGCAAAGACGGCATCCACGTCGCGCGCGCGCCCGAGGAGCCGGTCCATGGCGGCGTGCCCGCCCTCGAGGGTGAAGTCGCCGACCTCGACCAGGCCGTCGTCCGGCGCGACGCCCGCCCGCGCCAGGGTTTCGTGATACCCGGCCAGTCGATCCGCGCCGGCGGGCATGTCCTGCGGACCGGCGATCGTCGCCACCCGCCGCCGTCCCTGGCCGATGAGGTGCTCCACCGCGGAACCGGCACCACGGCGGTTGTCGACGTCGACGTAGGTGATGCCGGCTCCGGGCGGACGCCCGCCGACCACGACCGGAATGCCGCGGCGCTGGAGATCCACCGGGAGCGGGTCCGGCCCGTGGAGCGAGACGAGCAGGACGCCGTCGGTATGACCGGCGGCGAGGTAGCGCTCCACCCGAAGCTCGTCGGCTCGGCCCTGCGGCATGAGCAGCACGAGCTGGAGTTCCTCCTCCGCGAGGGCGTCGCTTACGCCGCGCAGGATGCGTGGGAAGAACGGATCGCCGAAGAGGTGCCCCGTTGGCTCCGGAATGACGACCGCGATCGAGTCACTCCGTCGGGTGACGAGGCTGCGCGCGGCGCGGTTCGGGCTGTAGCCGAGCTCCTTCACCGCCGCCTCGACCGCCGTTCGGGCGTCGCTCCCGACGCGTGGGTCGCCGTTCACGACGCGCGACACCGTCGCTCGCGACACGCTCGCGCGGAGCGCTACCTGCTCGAGGGTGGGCGGTCCACCGTCGGCTCGCCGCTTCATCGCTGTGAGAGCGCTCTCACGATCACGGAAGCATCTTACGGTGCTGTGTCAAGAGAGCGCTCCCACGCGGCCGCTGGTCGTGCACCGCGCAGATTGGTCAGTTGAGTGCCGTTGCGGGCGGAGCGGCGCAGTTGGCACAGCCGCTGCGCACCGCGATGCTGAAGCCTGGTACCGGACCAGTACTTCTGGGGATGAACTGACGCGATGTTCTCGGTGGCAGTGAAGGGATACGGCATCGTCATCTGGGACGGCGACGGCGAGTGGCGCACGTTCGGTGCGACCGCCTCGCACAGCGCGATGCTCGCCGCCCGCGTCGAGGCGGCCCTTGCCACCGTGCCGGTTCCGCCCGACGAGTACTCGGTGCGCGAGGCCCTCCTCGAGATCTCAGGTGCCGGGCTGCTGTCGATCGACTGCGACCATGCACCCGGGGAGTGCGACGGCGAGGGCAGCTGGTCCTAGCCGGGTGGGCGAACCTGCCGGATTCTCGTGGAGCGAGCATTCGCTCGTTCGCCGCGGCACGAACGGTCCCGGCGGCCGCGCCTGATCGCCTGCAGAGAACTCAGACCGTTCGAGCGTCCGCGGAGCCGATGCCGCCCACCGGCTGAACGACTGTCACGTTCGTCGTCATCAACGCCGCCGCGCCCACGACTTCGAGCTTCCCGCGCCGACGGCGGGGTGCTACCATCCCGCTCCCGCCCGCCTCCCTCCTCACCCGGTGCTGCCTGTCCATGCCTGACGACCTTGCCATCCACGCCCGCGGCGTGACGCGCGTGTACAAGGCCAAGCCAACCCCGGTCACCGCCCTCGGCGGCGTCGACCTCGACGTCCATCCGGGCGAGTATTTCGGGCTGCTCGGGCCGAACGGGGCCGGCAAGACGACGCTGATCAAGATCCTCACGACCCTCCTGCTCCCGACCTCGGGTGAGGCGAAGGTGGCCGGATTCGACGTCGTCCACGAGACCGCGAAGATCCGGCGCGTCATCAACATGGTCTCGGGCGGCGAACAGTCGGGCTATGGCCTCCTGACGCTCCGGGAGCAGCTGTGGATGTTCAGCCAGTTCTATGGCATGCCCATCGCCGATGGCTGGCGCCGGGTCGACGAGCTCATCGAGATCACCGGCCTGACCGAGCAGAAGGATCAGAAGGTGCGGACCCTCTCGACCGGCCAGCGCCAGAAGCTCAACTTCGCTCGCGGTCTGCTCAACGACCCGTGGGTCCTGTTCCTGGACGAGCCGACGCTCGGCCTCGACGTCGCTGCGGCGCGCGACCTGCGCGAGCACACGCTGGCGTGGAAGGCCGCCGCGCCGGGCCGCACACTGCTCCTCACCACGCATTACATGGTCGAGGCCGAGCAGCTGTGTGACCGAATCGCGATCGTCGACCGCGGCAAGATCCTGGCGCTCGGCACGCCCGAGCAACTGCGCCGCCGGGTGCAGGCCGAGTCGGTCTTTCGCATCGAGCTCGACCAGCTGCCGCAGAACGGCGGCCTCGCCGCGATCGGCGATCTGCCCGGCGTTCTCTCGGCGGTCCACGCCGACGAGGACTCGGCCGATAGTGCCAGCTCCGACCGCGTTGCCCTCAAGGTCGCCCTGGCCGATGACTCTGCGCTGACGAACGTCGTGACCGCGGTCGCCGAGCGCGGCTCGCACCTCGTGGGGCTCGCGAAGTCGGAGCCGAGCCTGGAGGACGTCTTCGTCGAGCTCGTCGGCCGCGGCTTCGGCGACGAGCACGACACGGAACAGCCCTCGTGAACCGATACGGATCGCTCACCGCGCGCACCGCGCGTGAGGCGGCGGAGTGGTCGACCGGGCGCGTCATCCGCGCGAACCTGCGCGCGGTGGTCGGGCGTGCCTACCCGCGCGTGATCGGCCTCACGCGTGAGCCGTCCTGGATCTTCTTCGAGATCCTGCTGCCATTCCTGGCCGTCAGCGCGTTCGTGTTCGTCTACCGCGCGCTCGAGGCGCCGGAGGAGTTCATCGGCTTCGTGGTCCTCGGCGGCGCCATGACCGCGTTCTGGCTCAACGTCGTCTGGATGATGGCGGCCCAGTTCTACTGGGAGAAGGACCAGGGCAACCTGGAGCTCTACTTCACGGCACCGATGCACCTGATGAGCATCCTGGCCGGCATGGCGATCGGCGGGCTGGTGATGACGAGCTCGCGGGCACTCGCCGTGATCGGCATCGGCTCCGTGCTCTATGGCGTCACCTACCAGGTCGAACAGCCGCTGCTCCTGGCCCTCGTGTTCCTGCTGACCATGATCCCGCTG
Organism: Candidatus Limnocylindria bacterium; assembly: GCA_036380955.1. Lineage (GTDB taxonomy): Bacteria > Chloroflexota > Limnocylindria > QHBO01 > QHBO01 > JACDBZ01. The sequence continues at coordinate 12,557 of DASVDT010000072.1, forward strand.
TACGGGATGGGGATGCTCTTCGCGTCGCTCTTCCTGCTGTGGGGGCGCGAGGCGTTCCACCTGGCTCAGCTCCTCCAGGAGCCGATCTACTTCCTTGGTGGCGTGAACTTCCCGCTGGGCGCCCTGCGAAGCTTCGGACCGCTGATCGGTGTCGTCATGTCGACGCTGCCGCTCGGCGTCGGGCTCGACGCGATGCGGCAGCTCGCATTCAAGAACATGACCGGCGTGCTGCCGGTTGGCATCGAGATGGCGATCCTGGTGGCGATGGGCGTCGTCTTCATCATCGGCGCCCGCCTGGCGCTCGGCTATCTGGAGCACCTCGCCCGGAAGGAAGGGAGGCTCACGCTGCGATGGCAGTGACCGATCGAGCCGTTCCCGTCCGCGGGCTCACCCTCGCCGATGCATGGCGCAGCTTCCGCACCGCCATCGGCCTGGGCTGGGCGATCGAGTCGAACTGGTCGGACCCGTTCCTCTTCGCCGTCTACACGATCGCCAAGCCGCTCGCCGCGGCGATGATCCTGGTCGTGATGGTCGAGGTCATCACCCAGGGCCAGGCGACGGAGTTCCTGCAATTCATGATCGTCGGCAGCGCGCTGTGGAATGTTGTCTTCGGCGTCATGGGCGGGCTGGTGCAATCCATCCTCGAGGATCGCGAGCGCTATCGGATGATGAAGTACGTCGTCGTCACGCCCTCGTCGCTGTTCCCGTTCCTGCTCGGTCGATCGCTGGCGCGGGTGATCGTGTCGTTCGTCGCCGTGGCGCTGACGCTCCTCATCGGCGTCGTCTTCCTGGGCGTCGAGCTGCGGCCGAACCTGCTCTACCTGGTCCCCGCAACCGTGATCGGCGTGCTCGGCGTCATCGCCATCGGCGTCTTCATGGCGGGCTGGTGTCTCCAGCTGCGGCAGGAGGCCTGGTCGTATCCGGAGGCGATCGCCGGAGCGCTGTATCTCGTGTCGGGCGCGATCTTTCCGATCGACATCCTGCCGAGCGTGGTCCATCCGCTCGCGTACGCGTCGCCCACGACGTGGTGG